>CAJOLC010000053.1 GCA_905235305.1 uncultured Bacteroidaceae bacterium
GCAGTGCATGCTGGCAATGCCCTTGAGGGGCAGATAGTAGTTCTGCATGGAGAACATACCCTTCTTCATCTCGCCGCCGTACCATGTGTTGATGATGACTTGCTCGCGGCTGGTGGTGTTGAAGGCGACGCAAGTCTCGCTGTTCAGACCAAGCTCCTTGAAGTTCTCCACCTTAGCCTTGCTGGCGTTGTAGATGACGAAGTTGGGCTCGAACTTCTCCAGCTCCTCTGCTGTGGGCTGGATGAACATGTTCTTCACGAAGTGTGCCTGCCATGCTACTTCCACGATGAAGCGTACGGCGAGGCGTGTGGCTTCGTTGGCGCCGCAGAATGCGTCGACGACGTAGAGCTTCTTGCCGGAGAGTTCCTTCACGGCGAGCTTCTTAACCTCTGCCCATACTTCTTCGCTCATGGGGTGGTTGTCGTTCTTGTACTCCTCGGTGGTCCACCATACCTTATCCTGGCTCTGTGCATCCTTTACGATGTACTTGTCCTTGGGGCTGCGGCCGGTGTAGATGCCGGTCATTACGTTTACTGCGTTGAGCTCAGTGTTCTGACCCTTGTCGAAGCCAGTGAGTTCTGCTTTCGTCTCCTCTTCGAAGAGGAATTCGTAAGAGGGATTGTGGGCAATCACGGTGCTGCCGATGATGCCGTACTTAGTCAAATCTAATGTTGCCATTGCATTGATGTTTATGGTTATACTTATACTATTTATCTCTTAAACGGCTGCAAAGATAGGAAAAAGATTAGAGATTAATCGTCAGAGAGAAAAGAAATTTTGCCTCAAGTGCTTTTTTGCAAAGCAAACTTTACATTTGAATACCAAAAACTGCTGCCTGCAATCCGAATTCCCCGCTTTTTCTTCTTGTCGCCTACAAGCCTGATGCAACAAAAGTACTGCCCTGAATCGGTCGGCAGAAGCCTCTTCCTCACTCGCTCCTTGCCCCTTGCTTCTTCCACCCGGCACGGAGGGTTCGTTGCAGCATCATGAATATTCAATTGCAGGTTCATGAATATTCAATTGCAGGTTCATGATGCTGCAACGGACCCACTATACTGCGTCGGACGACGCGGAAGGTTGGGGGAGGGGAGCTCCTTGCGTGGAGGGGGAAGGGCAATGGCATAAACGAAAAAGGGCAGGAACCTTCATGGCCTGCCCTATAGTGGTGTGCCGGTCGTTGCCGGCCTGGATGTGAGTGGATTAATGCTTCAGCTCTTTGACGAGCTTCCTGGCTTTTCCCCACTTGTCTATGACGAAGAGGACAAAGCGAACGTCGACTCCGATGCATCGCTGCAGGTTGCTGTCGAACGAGATGTCGCCTGACATGGCTTCCCAATTGCCGTCGAAGGCCAGACCGAGCAGTTCGCCCTTGCCGTTGAACATGGGCGAGCCGGAGTTGCCGCCCGTGATGTCGTTGTTGGAGAGGAAGCAGAGGTGCATGTCGCCGGTGGTTTTGTCGGCATAGGGACCCCAGTCGCCTTTCCTGAGCAGGCCGATGATGTCGTCCTCCAGCTTGTAGTCCTCAATCTCGGCTTGCTTGGCGGCTTTGTCGAGCAGGCTTTGGGCGTTGGTGTAGTACTGGTGGTGCGTGCCTCCGGCAGTGTAGTCCTGGATGAAGCCATAGGAGAGGCGCATGGTGAAGTTGGCGTCGCTGTAGTGCGGCGTCTCCTGATCCATCTCGAGGAGCGCCTGCGTCAGGAGGTGCTCGTTATAGTCGATGATGGTGGAGGCATCGCGGCTGTGTCCGTTTATCTCCTGGTATTTCGTGGGGATGCCGTCTGCATAGAGCAGCCCGAGGTCAGTGTCGCGCAGGGTGCTGTCGGCAAGTACCTTGTCCACTGCTGACGGGTCGAGGCAGATGGTGCGGCTGAATACGTCGTGTGCATAGGCTGCCTCGTCGCCCCCGTAGAGGCTGTCGATGGTGTTGTAGCAGTCGGGGAGGTAGTCTTTGTCGGGCACTTGCTTGCGGTAGTTCCTCAGCAGAGCAATCATCGTGGCTTCGTCAAGCTTGGCGTCATAATCCTTGAAGAAGGACTCCATCCTGCTGCGCACCTGAGCCGCCTCAGTGCTGTCGGCATCCTGTGGCATCGTATTGATCATGTTGGCGACGCGGTACAGTTCGATGCCTCTCATGAAGGTCTCGCGGAAGAACCCTGCGGCGTAGACGTCGTTGCGGCGCTTTCCGTAGGCCTCCTCAAGCTTCTGGAACATCTCGCCGAAGCGGTTCCTGAGGTCTTCGCGACTGCCATACCATTGCCGGACTTTATCTTCGAGCTGCTGCTTTTGGCTGATGACGCCGAGGTCGGCGATGGCTTTGTTCATGCCGATACTGTTCTTCCAGTAGTTGCTGCTACCGGCCCATTTGCTGGCGTATTTGATTCCTACGGCCCGGTCGGCGTCCATGAAGCGCTTCCACACCTCTTGTTTCTTGCCGCGGACCTGTATTGTGCTGACGTTTACGGCATTGACCCTCTCGTCGATTCCCCATGAGCTGAGGTATCGGCTGGTGCTTCCGGGGTATCCGACAGTCATGCAGAAGTCGCCGCTCTGGAAGCCGTCCTGGGCGATGCGGGCGTAGTTCTTGACGCGCAGAGGCGTGTTCTTTGGGTCGTAGTCAGCTGGCTCGCCGTTCTTGTCGGCATATATGCGGAACACACTAAAGTCACAGGTCTGGCGGGGCCACATCCAATTGTCGGTGTCGCCGCCGAATTTGCCGAGCGTCTCAGTTGCGGTGAAGACGAGACGGATGTCGCGGTAAGTCTTGTAGAAACTGGCATAGAAGGCGTTGCTTCCGTAGTAGCGTTTCACCAGGCACTCCAGTCCCGGGTTGGCTTCCTTCAGTTCCTTCTCCACGGCCCCCATGATGCTGTCGGTGTATTGCTTGCTAAGCTCGGCCCTCGATTCGTCGGGATGTGCCTCGTAGACCTCATTCAGTGCCTGCATGATGCGCTCTGTGCATTCCTCCGTACGCTGCAGGAACTTCACGAACAGCCCGTCGACGGGGCGTTCCATCTTGCGTTTGTAGGCCACGAAACCGTTCGTCAGGATGTCGTCCTCGGGCGTGGAGAGGCTCTGGATGGCGCCGTAACCACAGTGATGATTAGTGAAGACCAGTCCGTCAGGGCTTACGACAACGCCGGAGCAGAAGTCGCCGAAGTCGACCACACAGTCCTTCAGGCTGGCATGCTCGGTGCTGTAGAGTTGGTCGGGCGTGAGTTCGAGGCCGAGGCTTTTCATGGCTGCGGCAGTCTTTTCATCAATGCGATTCAGCATCCACATGCCTTCGTCGGCACGGGAAAGGGATGTGATTGCGCATAGCAGAGCGCAAAAGAGCAGTTTCTTCATGTTTATGTGAGAATGTTTAATTCAGGTGGTTTGTCGATGAACGATAATGCTTCATTCCAAGCATACTATTACTTTGGCTCATGAATACTATTACCTCGGCCTAAGCATACTATTACTTTGGTTCATGAATACTATTACCTTGGGCGTGCCTCTATGGGAGCGTCGGGTCGGACTACTTCTTCTTCGGTTTCCTCCTGGCCCAGCCCTCTTCGCTAAAGTCGGGGATTTCGCCCTTCAGTATGTTCTTCCTGGACGGCTCATCAGGGTGGAGGAACTTCATCCAGTCTTCTTTCTTGAACTTACGTCCACGTGGCTCGGTGTAGCCACGCTCTTCGCGTGAAGGCCTGTCGCGCTTCTCCCTCCTCGGTGCCTCCTGCCGCTTCTGTTCGCGGACTATAGGTTTCTCCTTCCTGCCCTCTTCGTTTCGGCTCCTCGGAGCCTTTCTTCCTTCGCTCCTTTGGGGCTTTTGCTGGGCAGAATCCTCGGTGGAGACGTCGCAGACTACACTCCTTCCCTTTACGGTAACGCCGTGCTTCAGCCCCTTCAACACGCGGTTGAGGTCCTCTTCCTTCACCTCGATGAACGAGAAACTCTTCATCAGGTCGATGCGGCCCACAGCCACTTTGTCGCCTGCCACGTTCTTGTTGAGCATGCCGATTATCTCGCGGGCGTACATGCCGTCTATCTTTCCGACGTTGAGGAAAAGGCGTACGTAGCCCTCCTCTGCCTGATGCGACCTGTTCCTCCTCTCCTGTCCCTTGCCTTTCGCCTTACCCTGTTCGCCCACAGGCACTTCTATCTCGGGCGCATTGGCATAGTATTGGAGGAAACGCCCGAACTCGCGTGAGAGCACGCGGCGTATGAGGTCGTCCTTGTCGAGCCATTCCCATCGCTTCTGCACCTCGTCCATGAAGGGCGCAATCTCTTCCTCGTCAACCTCCACACGCTCAATCTCATCGATGACATGGTAGAGCTGCTTGGTGCAGATGTCGCGGGGCTCAGGCAGAGTCCCCTTCTCGAAGGTCTTCTGAATCTCTTTCTCTATGAGCCTTATCTTGGTACGCTCGCGCATACCCACTATGCAGATGCTTGTCCCCTTCTTGCCTGCACGACCCGTACGGCCAGAGCGATGCGTGTAGTTCTCCACGTCGTCCGGCATTCCGTAGTTGATAACGTGCGTCAGGTCGTCCACATCCAGTCCTCTTGCAGCCACGTCGGTGGCTACCAGGAGCTGAATCCTGTGGCGGCGGAACCGCTGCATCGTCAAGTCGCGCTGCTGCTGGGAGAGGTCGCCGTGCAGTGCGTCGGCATTGTATCCGTCGCGTATGAGGTTGTCCGCCACCTCCTGAGTCTCAAGCCTTGTGCGGCAGAAGATGATGGCATAGATGCGAGGGTAGTAATCGACAACGCGCTTGAGGGCATGATACCTGTCGCGCGCATGTACCATATAATATATGTGGTTGACATTCTCCGCCCCTTCGTTGCGGCTTCCCACCTGTATCTCCTTGGCATCAGTAAGGTAGTTCTGCGCGATGCGCTCTATCTCCTTGCTCATTGTGGCACTGAAGAGAAGCGTCCGATGACTGCTGGGAATGCCCTCCAGAATGCTGTCGAGGTCCTCCTGGAAGCCCATCGAAAGCATCTCGTCGGCCTCGTCGAGCACGACGTACTGCACCGTCGAGAGGTCTGCCACATTACGTTTCATCAGGTCCATCAGTCGGCCAGGTGTTGCTACGATGATGTCTACACCGTGTTGCAAGGCACGTATCTGCGGCTCGATGTTTGCCCCTCCATAGACAGCCAGGAGGCGCAAGTCGGGCATATACTTGCTGAAGCCTTCCAAATCGTCGGCAATCTGCAGGCATAGTTCGCGTGTCGGGCTGAGTATGACAGCCTTAGGCTTCCTCTCCTCCGCCGGGAGGCTTTCCGCAGAGAGCAGCTGAAGCAGCGGCAAGCCGTAGGCAGCCGTCTTGCCTG
The DNA here is from genome assembly GCA_905235305.1 of uncultured Bacteroidaceae bacterium. GTDB lineage: Bacteria > Bacteroidota > Bacteroidia > Bacteroidales > Bacteroidaceae > Physcousia. The sequence continues at coordinate 5,323 of CAJOLC010000053.1, forward strand.
TGCCCGTCTGGGCCAATGCAACAAGGTCCGTATCGTTATTGAGCAGGTAAGGAATCACTTCTTCCTGCACAGGCATTGGGTGCTCATATCCCAACTCGTCTATGGCTTGCAGGAGCTGTTCTGCAAGTCCCATTTCGGCAAAGTTCTTCATATCGGCTGCAAAGATACAAAAAGATTAGGGATTAGGGATTATGGAATAAGGATTTTTTTGTATCTTTGCCGAGCAATGAAGACAGGATTGGTACTTGAGGGCGGCGGAATGCGAGGTTTGTTTTCTGCCGGAGTGATGGATGTGATGATGGAGCACGGCATCCGCTACGATGGTATTGTGGGTGTGTCGGCAGGCGCTACGTTTGGTTGCAACTATAAGTCGCATCAGCCTGGGCGTGTGCTTCGATACAATGTCCGCTTCAAGGATGACCCACGCTATATGGGATGGCGCAGCCTGTTCCGTACTGGCGACCTCGTCGGGGCTGAGTTCGGTTACCATACGATGCCTAAAGAACTGGACGTCTTCGACTGGGAGACGTACAGTAAGGACCCGTCTGAGTTCCATGTCGTCTGCACGGATGTAGTGACGGGCAAGCCTGTGTATCACCGCATAGACGAGATGGACGATGAGGGCCTTGAGTGGCTTCGTGCCTCGGCCTCTATGCCTGTCGTCTCGAAACCCGTAAACATAAGAGGGCAACTTCTGCTTGATGGCGGCATCAGTGACTCTATCCCCTTGCATTACTTCCAGGGGATAGGCTTTAGGCGTAACGTGGTTGTCCTGACGCAGCCCAAGGGCTTCTACAAAAGAAAGACGAAGCTCATGCCACTCTTCCACCTTTTCATGCGTCGCTATCCTGCCATCATACGCGACATGGCGCGCCGCCACTTGATGTACAACGAGGAGCTTTCCTACCTGGAGGAGCAAGAGCGGCTGGGCAACATACTGCTCATCTATCCGCAGGACACGCTGCCCATCGGAAGGACTGAGCAGAAAGAGGAGAAGATGCGTCGCGTCTATTCGATGGGACGCCAGAAGGCAGAGGAGATGCTGCAGGCAATAAAAGACTTCGTATGAGCGGAGTCGTCCTCCTTCTTCCAACAATGTCCGTGGCAGCATGCGCTGGAAGCTCTAAAGGTATTCACTTTAGGCACGCCTGGTTTTCTGACCAGACACGCTTGATTTGCCGATTTCAGTATTTCTTCTGCAATTTGTCCGTGTTTGTTTGTCGTTTATACGCAGAAATGTGTATCTTTGCAGCACAGATGTCACTTCGAGACATAATCAGTAATTGCATAATGAAAAGTGTTAGGATGTTGATGCTGCTTGGCATGATGCTTTGTGCCGGCAGCGCAGATGTGTTCGGGCAGGTGATGAAGGCTGCCGATTTGGAGAAGTATGCGAAACAGAAGTATGGCGACAAGTGGGTGGATGCAGCCATGAATCTCTCGAAGGACCTGACTCTCGACCAGAATCAGGCTCTGACATATCAAGAGGTTGTGCTTGCTCCTGGCAAGACCAAGAGCCAGCTCTATGTTTCTCTGAACTACTGGGTCACAGCAACGTTCCAGGACAAACAGGCCATCACCCTCAATGACAAGGATGCCGGCTGCATCATCCTCTCTTCCACCATCGACGGAATAGCCGACCATACTGGCACGGTGAACCGCTATGTGGTGAGCATCACGCCCATCATCCGCCTCGACATCAAGGACGAGAAGGTGAGGGTGACCTATACGGTGCAGAACTACGATATCCTGAAAGCCTTGGATGCAGGCTGGATTGGCGGTTTGTTCGATAACAGTGATAACAGGAGGAACAATCAGAATGTCTTTAGCGACGGCAAGCGTATGAAGGACGACAAAACCGACCGCCGCCTCTATGACGAGCAGTGGGAGATAGCCAAGCACTATCCCTTTGTTGAGAAAGACGTTCAGAAGCGCACCTGCTCCAAAGCATTGGTGATGACGCATGCCTACTCGAACGCTATCCTCGACAAGGTGGAGGAGGTCATCAAGAACGGTATGCCTGGCAGCGATGACGACGATTGGTAAACACTCACATTTGGTAAACACTCAACATACTGTAATATGAAGAAACTTGCTTTTGCAGCCTTGTTGCTGCTCCTTTGCCTGCCCTCGTCTGCAGGGCGAATCGTGACTGACACAGTGAAGAGTAAGGTACTGGAATCCGATGTGCCTTTGAATGTCTATCTGCCTGATGGCTTTGACAACTCCGGCCGCAGCTATCCGGTCATCTACCTGCTGCATGGCTTTAGCGACGACTATCGCGCCTGGCGCGACAAGGGGCAGATGCAGACCGTAGTGGATGAGCTTATCGGCACGGGCGAGTGCGTACCCGTGGTCATCGTCATGCCGAATGCCGGTGGGCCGGACACTCGCAACACATGGAACGGCTATTTCAATATGCCAGGCTGGAGCTACGAGGACTTCTTCTTCGGGGAGCTCATGCCGAAAGTTGAGGAGAAGTACCGTGCCATAGGCGACAAGGAGCACCGCGCCGTGATGGGTCTCTCGATGGGTGGCGGCGGCAGTACGGTTTATTGCCAGAGGCATCCCGACAAGTTCTCCTCCTGTTATGCCATGAGTGCCTGGCTCGACAACGAGAAGCGTGAGGTGCGGCCAGGAGAGAATCCCGACAAGTCCTTCTTCACTTCCCAGGCCGTGAATGTGCATAGCGCCCTGCGCTTTGTGGAGCAGGCCGACGATGCCACGAAGGAGAAGCTGCGCACCGTCAAGTGGTTCTTCGACTGCGGCGATGACGACTTCCTCTTCGACCAAAGCATCCGCATGCATCAGCTGATGCGTTCTGCCCGTATTCACGATGAGTTGCGCGTCCGCAACGGCGTACATAACTGGGAGTACTGGCATACTGCGCTCCGCATGGCTCTGCCCTTTGCCTCCCGCAACTTTGGCAAGTAGGACGCTGCTCCTTGCTTCTTTGCCCCTTTGATCCTTTGACAAAATGTAAGCGTTTCAGCTTTTTTGCTTACACGCGACTTTTCTTTGGACGCGTCAGAATCGCTTTTTTTGTCCCATGCCCTGTTTTTCGACCCCCGAGCAAAAACAAGGGCTGAAATCGCGTGCAATTTCGCAACAACCTCTGCCACAGGTTGTTGGATGCGACTCAGAATGTTGGCCTTTTTATCGCAATATGTCGGATTGACAACTGCACATGGCAAAAACGGCCATTTCATCGCAATATTGCACACTTTTCGACGTAAAGATTCCACTCATTCAGCACAGGGGAATTTACAACGCATTATATTGCGTTGGCCAATGCAATATACTGCGTCGGTCAACGCAGTATAATGCGTCGGCCAATTCAACGTAATGAGGGGGCTTTTTCGGCACTTTTCAATGTGTGCAATTTCTGACACTTTGACGACTTTCCGCGCATTTCTGCTTACATTTTGACAGAAGGGCAAGGAGCGAGAAAAGCTGAAAAGTTGAAAAGGTTAAGAGTTGAAAAGTTAAAGGGGGGCAGGGGGCAAGAGAAGGGCACCGTTTTCCGGCTACCATTCTATATCCCAGAGGCTGCCGCTCTGAGCTTCGTCCTCTGTAGGGGTATCCAGTTCCAGATATTCTTTCACATCGCCGGAAATGCCGTTGTGCGCCGTATTGTCGACCGAGAAATTGGTGCCGGTGAGCGCCTGGGCCATTATGCTTGTCTGCATAAAGGCAGGTTGGATATATTGATTCTTCATGGTATAGAAAGCAGTTAGGTTATTTGATGACCACCTTGCGGCCATTCTTGATGTAGATGCCGCGCGGAAGCGTTCCGCCGCCGATGCTGCGGCCGCTGAGGTCGTAGATGCATTCGTCGCCCTCTGGAGCAGAATCCGTGATGAGGCTTATGCCATCGGGGTCGTCGGAGATGACGGCTATGCTCTTCACGCCAGAGGCGTCGGTGTAGAGGGGCACCGCGTCCATGTCGATGTAGGCACGGTTCGCGCCGATGTTGCAATCAGTCCCGCACAGCACAATCTTATTGTTGCTAAGGATATAGTAGCCAGGGTCTACGTCCATGGGAATAAAGGAGCCGACGAGGCCATTCTCGCTTCCAGGCGTAACGACAACTGTGCCTGCGTAGTAGGTAAGCGTAATCTGTTCCTCGGAAGGCAGGGGCTTCCCAGCCTCCATGTTCTCCACCTGCTCTGCTTTCAGCGATGTCGGTACCTGCTCGGCATTGAGCGTCTTTCCAGCGATGCGGTAAATCTCAGCACCATTGATGTCGGCTGCCGCAACAGCTCCCGGCACACAGACAGTGCCCCAGCGTCCGGGCGTAACGGCGCGTGTGTATTTGTATACAGGGCTTAGCGTTACCACGAAATCGGCGATGGCAAGCCACTTGGAGGCGTCTGTCGTGGTGACATCGATAGTTACTGAGCTGGCAGTGAGGCCGGAAACCTCTATCGGCGTATAAGTGGTGCCGAGGTTTGCCGGAGTGATTTGCTCCCCCCCGGCAGTCAGCGTGTAAGTGGCAGCTTGAAAGACGCCTGTCAGGGCACTGTAGTCTGTGATGACATAGCCTTCGGGAGCCGTCAGCGTGATAGTAGAGTTCGTGTTCGCCGCAGCAGGATGATATGCCAGGTTATAGTGGCTGTTGAGGTTGGAAAACCTGTCATGTGTGCCGTCGCTCAACGTCATATTAAGCCCTGCCAAACCGCTTGCGTCATTGGATGTCCATGTGAGGCCGCTCCATGAACCATAGGTCGTTTCGCTGTTCAGGTCATAGACAACCTTCACATGCTCTTCCAATGCAGACTTGTCGAGAGCGGGGATGTACTGCAGCAACTGCTCGCGGGTAATCTCCAGGAAGTTCAATGGATAGTGATTGTAGTCGGTATAGGCGGCTGCACTATTGAGGCTCTGGTCCTCGAAGAAGAGGTAAAGGCTGCCAGGCTCATTGTCGCTGCCGCCCTTCTCCATCGTGACATAGCGCGTGCCCTTGGTCTGAACGGTAAGGAACTCAGTCCAGTTCCGCCCCTGGTCCGTGCTGTAATAGAGCTTGAAGTTGGCGTGCTGACCGGTCGTCATGGAGTGGAAGATGACGTCAGTCTTGCCAGTCTTCGTCTCGCGCTGGTAGTATAGTATGTCCTGATTATTGGCGTATCCGCCGGCATTGAGTTGCGGGTTGTTCCACTGAGAACCCATCACGAAGCTGAGCGTGCCGTCATCATTCTTGGTGTAGGTGGCAGTGTTGAAGCCTCGGTTGTTGCTTTGACGGACAGATGCAATGAGGGAACCGTCGTTGGCTTGTGTTACTTTTGCCTCGTCGCCACCGGCAAAGATGGCGTTCTCGCTGATGTGCCATGTCTCGCCCTTGTCTGTGGAGTAGAAGACATAGTCCTGCGAGTTGCTGGTATGGCTCGTCTTTCCCTCATCCGTATATGCCTGCGCAGGCAGCAGCCCCATGATGTAGCCCTCGGAGGTGCATATGCCATGGCCTGATGTAACGAAGTAATCGTAGAGACCATAGCAAGTGTTCTCACCGTAGGAGGTGGCATGGTCGGTCATCCTGGTTCCGTAGAGGTCGACGGGAGCCGTCCATGTGGCACCATTGTCGGAGGATGTAGACATGCAGACACGCTTGAGGCCGTAGAAGTAACCCGTATTGCCTGCGGCAAAGAGCAGATAAAGCTTGCCGTCATTATCCTTGTATAGCGACGGATCACCATAGCCGCATTTGTCGTTGTCGGCAGCCCCTTGTCCCTTGGCAACAGTGATGGGATCGCTCCACGTCTTACCGCCATCGGTGCTGCGGCGCGCTACGATGTCTATGACATGCCCTCCGCCGATGTCGGTAGCGCTGTCGTAGCGTTTGTCGCATGCCACGACGATACTTCCGTCATTAGCCACCGTCATGGCAGGTATGCGGTAGACGCGACTGCCGTCTTCCCGAGGCAGGAAAGGATAGCTGTGTACATTGAAGATCATGGCACCGCGGTCCGCCGGATCCCCTACTTCTGTCAGGTCGAGGACCGTCTCCTTACCATTGCAGGTATAGGTGAGACTTGTCACTGCCGCATCGATGATGCTGCCAAGGCTGGCATCGTCCTTCACCGTTGCACCGAGCCAATAGTAGTGGTTGCCTGCATTGAGGTTGCCGATGGAGAAGCTGGCGTCGGCAGTGCTTATGCTCTGCGTAGCAACTTGTGTCTTGATGGGAGCGCCGCTATTGCCTGCCGAAAGGATTTCGGGAGAGTCGGAGCTGGCCTCATAGAGCGTCAGGGAAGAGATGTTGCTCTCTGCTCCATCCTTCAGGCTGACACTGAGCGAGACATTGGTAGCATCCTTGAAAGGAGCGGCATTCACGCGTAACAGCATCACTTCACCACTTCGTCCAGCTGTCTGCCAGCCCTGGGCCACGCTCACGCCGCCTGCCACAATGGCAAGGTCGGGGTCGTAGGTGAATGTTACGGTATGTGTTTCTTGGTCAATCGTTACGTCGGAAGCACCATCAAGACTAAAGTCAGATGCAGCAGGCATCACGCCTGAAGGCAGGAAGAAATAGCCGTTCTTGTAGACTTCCGTCAGGCCGCTCACATCATTGCGGGTGCAGCTAATCATCATTGATTCAGGGGCATTCTCGCATAGCATCTGCCATGCCGTAAGGCTTGCAGTAGCGAGATCGATGGGGTAGATGTCAAAGTAACCGCCTGTGTTCGCCGTCTCGCCAATGAAGTACATACTGTTGAGAAGATAGGGGGTAGCCTTATATCCGTTATGCATGAACTGTATGCCACTGGTGCTATAGGTGATGCTCACGTTTTCTATGACTTCGGGCGTGCTTGTGGGGAAGTAATTGCTGGTACTCTTCTGCAGGTACTTGCCGTTAGGCAACTGCCAGGCATAGCCATTGTCCGTAGCTGCAATGCGTGTCAGGTAGAGGGGATTGCCGATGGCAGGCTGCAGGTTGAAATCGTTCATAAATGTGAGGGGATAGTTGCGGCCCGATTGGTATGCAACCTCGCTTTCGGGGGCATAGACGAACTCATTGGCGTAAATGCCGGATCTGATGCGGATGGCGTACCATCCCTCGCCTGTCGGAACGGCGGTAAGTGGCGTCTGCTTGGCGATGAGCCTGTTCACGGCAGCCGTGGCAGCAGCACTCGCATCTGCCCCGTCTACCTTGGTAATCGTGAAGTTGCCACCGATGTCATTATAGTTGATGATGGGACCGTCATAGCCATTGGAAACGGCGGCATAGGTGTCCGAGGTGGCTGTCTTTATCTTCTTCGTGCCATCGCTTTGCGTGATGAACTTCACGGCAACGGCATCCGCAGAGAAAATCCATGAGGCCGTGCTTGCTGTGCTGGTAGGTATGGCGAACTTGCCTGCCCCTACATTATATAGATAGTACTGCTTGTCTGTGTCCGTCGGCACCAGTATCCACTGGCAGTTGGCCTCTGAGGCATCGAATGTGCCGCTCTTTCCGCTGCTCCATACATAATTGGAGGTTCCGTTGTACATCATGGCGCCGCGGTAGATGTTCGTGTTGTTGATGGTATAGACATCGTTGATGGTTGGGAGCCATGACTCTGTAAGTTCTATGGGATAGAATGCCCAGTCGTTGTTTCCACCAGTAGAGGTGGGAATATCTGTGCCCCAGCCTACGACGGGATTGCCGTTCTCTTGACAATCGAGAACATAGTTGCCGGTCTCTGATGTCAGGTAGAAGTGGCCGTCGGTAGCGTTTATCTTGCCAATGGTGTACTTCTCTGTGCCGACAGCCGTCGTGGGAACTGCCGTATTGTCGGGTATTGCACCGAAATAGTTACCCAAGCCATTTTGCAGATAGAACGTGCCGCTGCCTGCGCTGAGGAAGCGTACGAGGAACTTGGCATTCTCCGAGGCTGAGCCTTCGGGAGTTGTCTCTTGGTTCTTCAACGAGCCGTTCTCTTCGTATGCATAGCCATTGCGCCCTCGATTCTTCATGACGTACCATTGTCCTTCGCTGATGCTGGCTGCTTCCGAGGCAGAGACGGTGATGTCTTTGTCAGGGAAGTCGGCATACGGCGTGGCGGTGGAAAGCACGGCTGCCTCTACTTCAAAAATCTGGACAGTCTTCCTGGAGCTCCAACTTACCACACGATTGGGACCGCTCAAACGGTCGAGGCCAAGGTTATTGCAAGTGAGCGTGGCATCTCCATTTGCAAAGGAGATTGCCCAGCTGCCAGCGTTGGCTGCCTCCGTAGGCACCAGCGTGGCATTGCCCGATGGTGTGGGCCAATAGTTGCCGGTGTATGCATTCTCTATCTTCCAGTTGCTTCCATCGTTGATGAAATAGAAGGCACTTGCTTGGGTAGGCGAGTTCTGATAGTTTGGCGCAGAATAGAATTTGCCGATTGAGGCGTCTACATCTTCCGTGATATACGGCGTGCCGGTCAAGCTGGTGTACTGAATCAGATACGCCTTTCCGCTGACAAGGTTGCTTTCGCTTGTTACTTGTGTGCCCGCAGTGACTGCCGTTTGGGCGTTTGATTGCATTGCTGCTCCTGCGACGAGCAGTGCCAATGAGGCTAAAAGAGTCTTTAATTTCATAGTTATTAGAGGGTTTAGTGTGTCGAAGGTTAATGATTCTGTCGCAAATATAGTGAAAATGATTGAATCCCGCAAATTCCATGGGGCGAATTTTCCAGCGAAAGGAGGTATTGTCATAAATTCCATGTTTTCAAGCACAGTGGAAGGCTGGGAGC
>CAJOLC010000054.1 GCA_905235305.1 uncultured Bacteroidaceae bacterium
CATACGCACGAAAGTCCGCATTGGCAGGAAAGACCATCTGAGCTTAGGCCTGGGCTTCGACTGGCGGAACTACAGGGTGACAGGCTTCAAGATGTTCTCGAAGGACGCGAGAGGCGTCATCTCCATGCAGGACTATCCCGAAGGGACAGAGCCAAAGTTCAGTCGCATACACACCTTCAGCCTGTCAATTCCCTTCAAATACTACCACAGCTTCAACAAGAAAGTGTATTTCGCCGTAGGCCCGGAGCTGTACTTCACGCCCCACGGCTCGCTCAAGACACGTTACTATGAGGATGGCGAGAAGAAGAAAATCACCAGCGGCAACGTCCATCAGAACCGTTTCTCCGTAGGCGTAGGCGCAGAAGTCATAGTGCATCACTTAGGTGTCTACTACAAGTACAACCCTTTCAACGTGCTAAGCAGCGACTACGGCCCGGGCTTCAGCAGCATGACCGTAGGCCTGAAAGTAGCATTCTGAGCAATTCCAAAGGATGTCTCATCAGTGAGGAGACAGACGGGAAAAGCGGTTTTTTTGCATTTCCCCTAAAAAAAATCGCCTTTCCTGCCTGTACTTCCAATTTTTGTTGTATCTTTGCAAACGCTAAGCTCCGATGGCGGAATCGGTAGACGCGTCGGTCTCAAACACCGATGGGGCAACCCGTGCCGGTTCGACCCCGGCTCGGAGTACGCATGAGGCAATCGCCTGGCTGACATGGCCGGGCGATTGCCTTTTTGTGTGAGATGGTCGGAGAGGCCGCTACTTCAGGACGGCGCTCACTGCCGTGACCATGCCCTTATGGTCGTCTTCGGGCACGGTGTATGTGGAGGTGAAGGCGACAGAACTGGTGGCTGGGTCCTTCGTGGAGAAGGTTCCCTTGAAGAGAACCGAGCTTGGGTCGAAGAGGGTTGCCTCGACGAAGACCTGATAGATGCCTGGTTTGACCTTGTGCCCCTGCTGGTCGGTGAAGTCCCAAGTAAAGGTCTGGATGCCGCTCTCCTGCGGCGTGGCGCCGGTGAATGCGTCTATCTGCTTGTCGCTCAATGCCTCGGCATTGACATCCTTTACCCAAGTGGGCACACAGTACGGGCGTTTGACGTAGCCTCGCATGGGCTTTTCGTCGCCACGGACACGCCCTTTGGCGGTGAACTGCGTGACGAAGAGTGTCTTCACAACCTGCCCCTTCGCGTCTTCTATCCAGACGGCGAACTGGTTGGAGCCGTGGGTGTTCTGTCGTTGATACTGGAACGACACTTCGAGAGACTTGGCTTTCGTGCCTTTCTCCGACTTCTTCTGGGCCGCTGCAAGCGGCAGCAGCAACAGGGCTGCAAGCATGAATGCGACTGACTTCTTCATTTTGTTCTTACAGGTTATAGGTTGGTTAGTCTGCTGCAAAGATACGAAAAATAATTCAAATACAGTTCTGTTTAGCCTGGAATATGTGGTTTCCGTACGACATGGCACTGTGCGTCGCCTGATTATCAAGCCTGATTCAGTCGGGAAAGGCACCTTCCTCGCCAAACCTAACACGCCTTCTTCGTCGATGCACTATAGTGGGTTGATTGCAGCATCATGAACCTGCAATTGAATATTCATGAACCTGCAATTGCATCTTCATGATGCTGCAAAGAGCCCAATATGCTATGTCGGATAATGCATAGTGTCAAGGGGTGTCGTCCCTTGTAGGTGTCGGGCAAAGATATAGTGGTTTTTTTTCTAAAATTACATAAAAACTTGTTCCAAGATTCTGTATTCTCCTGCTTTTTCACTATCTTTGTAGGCAGAAAACAACTGACTACATCCATTATGATACACTTGGCCTTGCCTTTCAGCGACACGCGGCACCTGTCCTTCTATCTGGCGATGGAGGAGTACGCAGCCCGACAGATGAACGACGGCGACGACCTGTTCTTCCTCTGGCAGGTGGAGCCTACGGTCATCTTCGGACGCCATCAGGTCATCGAAAACGAGGTGAACCTCCCCTACTGCCGTGATCATGGCATCGAGTTCTACCGTCGGAAGAGCGGCGGCGGCTGTGTCTATGCCGACCGCTCCAACGTGATGATGAGCTACATCACACGCTCCGACGAGGTGACGGCCACGTTCACGCGCTACATGCAGATGGTGTGCGAGATGCTCCAGGCACTGGGGCTGAAGGCGACATCTACGGAGAACAACGACGTGCTCATCGGCGGACGCAAGGTCTCGGGCAACGCCTTCTACCACATCCCCGGGCATAGCATCGTCCACGGCACCATGCTCTTCGACACCGACATGCAGCATATGCTGCAGGCCATCACGCCGCCGCAGCACAAGCTCGACAAGCATGGTGTGGAAAGCGTACGCCAGCGCATCACGCTCCTCAAGGAGCACACCGACATCAGCATCGGCGAGTTCAAGCGATTCGCAGTAGAGAGGCTGTGCTCCGACGAGATACTGCTCACGGAGAAGGATGTGGCAGCCATCGAAAGCCTTGAACAAGAAGAATACCTAAACACTGATTTCATCTATGGAAAAAAAGACTTGTCTCTATGACCGCCATGTGGCACTCGGCGCACTCATGTCACCCTTCGGCGGCTTCATCATGCCCATCCAGTACACCAACATCACCGATGAGCATCAAGCCGTACGCCAACACTGCGGAGTGTTCGACGTGAGTCACATGGGAGAGGTACGCATCACGGGCCCCGACGCCGAACGGTACGTCCAGCACATCTTCACCAACGACATCGCCGGAGCACCCGTAGGAAAGATCTTCTACGGCATGATGCTCTACCCGGACGGGGGCACTGTCGACGACCTCCTTGTCTATAAGATGGGAGAAGGCGACTTCTTCCTCGTCATCAACGCAGCCAATATCGACAAGGACGTAGCATGGATGAAGGAACACACCGAAGGCTTCGACATCCAGCTCCAGCACCAGAGCGACCAGTACGGACAGCTTGCCGTGCAAGGCCCCGAAGCCGAAGCTGTTGTTCTCGACGTGCTTGGCATCGACGGACGCGACTTGAAGTTCTACACAGCAAAAGAGGTTGTGGGCGAGTATATCATCTCGAGAACGGGCTACACAGGCGAGGACGGCTTCGAGATCTACGGCTCTCATGAGTTCACGCAGCAGTCTTGGGACAAGCTCATCGCGAGCGGTCGGTGCAAGCCCTGCGGCTTAGGCTGCCGCGACACCCTGCGCTTCGAGGTCGGACTGCCACTCTACGGCGACGAACTCAGCGCAGACATCTCACCCATAATGGCAGGTCTCTCCATCTTCTGCAAACTGGATAAAGAAGAATTCATCGGCAAGGAAGCCCTCGAAAAGCAGAAGACCGACGGCGTCGCACAGAAGCTCGTCGGCATCGAACTCACTGACAAAGCTATCCCCCGACACGGCTATCCCGTACTCAACATGGAAGGAGAACCCGTGGGCGAAGTCACCACAGGCTATCATTGCCTCAGCGTCGACAAGAGCGTCTGCATGGCCCTCGTCCAGACCAACTACGCAAAGCTCGACACCCCACTACAAATCCAAATCCGCAAAAAGGTATTCCCCGGCAAAGTCGTAAGGAAGAAGTTCTATGATAAACACTATAAACAATAATCATTATGGCACTTTTTGAAGAAGGACTCCTTTACAGCGAGTCACACGAGTATGTTCGCGTTGAAGGCGAATATGGTTATATCGGCATCTCCGACTATGCCCAGCACGCCCTCGGCAATGTGGTTTACGTCGACATGCCAGAGGTTGACGACGAAGTAACAGCAGGCGAAGAGTTCGGAGCCGTGGAGAGCGTCAAGGCGGCAAGTGACCTTATCGCCCCAATGAGCGGCACTGTCGTCGAAGTAAACGAAGCCCTCGAGGACAAGCCCGAGCTTCTTAACGAAGACGCCTTTGGCAACTGGATCATCAAAGTCCAGCTGTCCGACCCCTCGGAACTCGACGCTCTCATGGACGCAAAAGCCTACGAAGCACACTGCGCCGAGTAATTGTCACACCAACAACACACACTCCTTTAACCCATGTTCAAGTATTTTCCCCACACGGAAGAGGACTTGCAGGAAATGCTTAAGGCCACAGGCTCGGAGACGACCAACCAGCTCTTCGACGACGTGCCGGAGGCTGCAAGGCTCCGAAAGGAGTACAATCTGCCCGAAGCCCTCTCGGAGATCGACCTCCGAATCTTCTTCGAACAACTCACTGCCTCTGGCAATACGCAGCAACTCGTATGCTTTGCCGGCGCCGGATGCTACGACCATTATGCTCCAAGCGTAGTACAGAACCTCATCCAGCGTTCGGAGTTCCTGACATCTTATACGCCTTATCAGGCCGAAATATCACAGGGCACGCTCCATTACATCTTCGAGTTCCAGTCGATGATTGCAGAGCTTACGGGCATGGACATTGCCAACGCCTCGATGTATGACGGGGCGACGGCGACCGCGGAGGCTGTCCTTATGGCATGGAACAATGCCAAGAAAGCCACACGCGTACTGCTGAGTGAGACGATAGACCCGAAGATTCGGCGCGTTGTCGCTACCTATGCGCACTTCCACGGCATACCTCTCAAGCTCGTGCCTGCTGCCAACGGAGCCATCGACCGCAATGCCCTCGACCGCGAAATTGCAGAGGGAGGCGTGGCAGGGCTCGTCGTTCAGCAGCCTAACTACTTCGGCATCGTCGAGGACTACACAGGCATTGCCGACGCAGTCCACGATCAGAAGGGCATCTTCGTAGTGAACGCCAACCCCAGCGACCTTGCTGTGCTGAAGACGCCTGCCGAATGGGGAGCCGACGTAGCAGTGGGCGAAGGCCAGAGCCTCGGCATTCCCATGACCTTCGGAGGCCCCGGCGTGGGCTACATGGCTTGTGTGGAGAAGCTCATGCGAAAGCTTCCGGGACGCATCGTCGGACAGACCATCGACAACCGCGGCCAGCGGGTTTTCGTCCTGACGTTGCAGGCTCGCGAGCAACACATACGCCGCCAAAAGGCCACCTCCAATATCTGTAGCAACCAGAGCCTCATGGCGCTCTACGTCACGATATACCTCAGCCTCATGGGCAAAGAGGGGCTTCGCGAGGTGGCGGAGGCGGGATATGCCGGAGCACACAGCCTCCGCGACAAACTCATCGCGACAGGCAAGTTCAAGGACACTTTCCCGGGGCAGCCTTTCTTCAACGAGTTCTGCCTCGACTACGAGGGGGATCTCGACGCGCTCCTCGACGAATGTGCCGCCTACGGCTACCTTGCGGGCGTGAAGGTCGGCGAGCAGACGCTCATGCTGGCTGTCACGGAACAGCGTACGCCTGAGGAGATGGACGAACTCGTCGAGATTATTCAGCAACATAAAGCAGAGGAGGCAACGGCATGAACAGGACATTATACGGAAACCTTATCTTCGAACTATCGAAAAAAGGACGCAGGGGCTACTCTCTCCCAACGGACTACGACCGCTCGCACACTACGGCGGAACTTCCCGAGGCGTTGCTCCGAAAGGAGCCTGCCCGCCTGCCCGAGTGCGACGAACTGACCGTTGTGCGTCACTATACGAACCTCAGCCACAACAACTTCGGCGTGAACGACGGCTTCTACCCGCTCGGATCGTGCACCATGAAGTACAATCCGGTCATCAACGAAGAGATTGCCGGACTGAAGGCCTTCGCCGGACTGCATCCCCTACAACCCGCCGAGACGTGCCAAGGTGCGCTGGAGGTCTATTACAACCTGCAAGAGTCGCTTGCCGAACTTGCCGGCCTGAGCCAGTTCACCCTGAATCCTTGTGCCGGAGCCCACGGCGAACTGACAGGACTGATAGTCATCCGTGCCTATCACGAAAGCCGGAACGAGGTGCGCACCAAGGTACTTATCCCTGATTCGGCACACGGCACGAACCCAGCATCTGCAGCTGTCTGCGGCCTGGAGGTCGTCGAGGTGAAGAGCCTGGCCAACGGCACGGTCGATACCGACCACCTTCGTCAGCTCCTGAGCGAGATGGGAGGAGAGGTTGCAGCCATGATGATGACCAATCCCAACACGCTGGGCATCTTCGAGACGAACGTTCTGGAGATAACGGAGATGGTGCATAAGGCAGGCGGCCTCATGTACTACGACGGCGCGAACCTCAATGCCTTGCTCGGCGAATGCCGTCCCGGCGACATGGGCTTCGACGTGATGCACATCAACCTCCACAAGACGTTCTCCACGCCTCACGGCGGCGGCGGTCCGGGCAGCGGGCCTGTCGGTGTCCGAAAGGGTTTGGAGCAGTTCCTGCCAATGCCCCGCGTGGTGCAGATACCTGCGGAGGAAGAGGGCTTGGAGAGCTTCGCAGTGGATTGGGGAACGTCCGTCTCGGGCGAGAGAGGCAGCGAGATTGCCGTCGGGAACTTCTTCGGAAACTTCGGCGTGATGCTGAAGGCCTACGCCTACATTCTGTCGCTCGGACGCGAGAACATCAGGGAGGTCGGTCCTCTGGCTGTGCTCAACGCCAACTACATCAAGGAGCGCCTGAAGGACGACTACCTTCTTCCCATCGAGGGCCTGTGCAAGCACGAGGTGGTCTTCGACGGACTCAGGGACAAGAGCACTGGCGTGACGACGATGGACGTAGCAAAGAGGCTGCTCGACTATGGCTATCATGCGCCCACCATCTACTTCCCTCTCCTCTTCCACGAGAGCCTCATGATTGAGCCCACCGAGAATGAGAGCAAGGAGACCATCGATGCCTTCATCGACGTAATGCACCGCATCGCCCAGGAAGCCAAGACGGATCCCGAGCTGGTCAAGACAGCACCGCACAACACACCCATAGGCCGCGTCGATGACGTACTGGCAGCTAAGCAAGCAATCACGACCTTCTGGAAGGTAATGAAAGAATGAAGAAATGAAAGAATGAAGGGTGACACATGACAATATACTATATGAGCTAAGCAAGAAGTTTGCCTTGAGGGTGATTAAACTCTATTCTTTCCTCTGCAATGAAAGGAAGGAGTTCGTCATGTCAAAGCAAGTATACCGCAGCGGAACAAGTGTGGGTGCCAATATCGCCGAGAGCATCAATGCTCAAAGCCGTGCTGACTTCGTCAACAAACTATGCATCTCTCTCAAAGAAGCTACGGAGACAAAGTATTAGCTCGAGCTATTGCATGAGTCTGGAAACATAAGCGACAGCCAATTCGACTCTATCGTGACTGACTTGAACGTAATAATAGGAACATTAGTAACGACCATAAAGAAGGCGAAGGGAAGTGATGGCAATGAATGATTGAAGCGGCTTTCAGTCCTTCCTCCATTCCATCCTTCATTTTTTCATTCTTTCATTTTTTCATTATCATATACTATGACAGACTTGATTATCATCGGTGCCGGACCGGGCGGATACAAAGCGGCGCTCCATGCAGCGAGGCAGGGGCTGAAGGTCACTGTCTTTGAGGAGGAGCACGTCGGCGGAACTTGCCTGAACGCAGGCTGCATCCCGACGAAGACGTACGTACACAGTGCCACCTTCGAGGAAGCCACGGAGCGTCAGCAGCAAGTGGTGGAGGCGTTGCGCGGAGGCATTGAGACACTCCTCGCCCACCCCAACATCACCCTGATTCGTGAGAAGGGTGTCTTCTCAGACACGCATACGGTGAGTGGCGTCACAGCCAAGAACATCATCGTTGCAACGGGAAGCAGCGCGAAGAGGATGGGTCAGGGACTCAGCTCCACCGAGCTTCTGCAGCTCCGCACACTGCCCAAGCGGCTGTGCATCATCGGCGCGGGCGTCATCGGAATGGAGTTTGCGAGCGTGTTCCGAAAGTTCGGTAGCGAGGTGACAGTCATTGAGTACCTCAAGGAATGCCTGCCCATGATGGACAGCGACATCGCCAAGCGGCTGCGGAAACTCATGGAGAAACGGGGCATCGACTTCCATATGGGAGCCAGCGTGAAGTCCATCGACGGCCAGCAGGTCGTATTCGAGCAGAAAGGGAAGGAGCTTACGGCAGAGGCCGACGCCATCCTCGTGGCAACGGGACGTAAGCCGAACGTCGCCGCCGACTACGCCAAGGCGGGCTTCGAATACGACGAGCGCAAGGGCATCACCGTAGATGAGCACTTCGAGACCACCGTTAAGGGCATCTATGCCATAGGCGACGTCAACGGGCGGCAGATGCTGGCACACGCTGCTGAGATGCAAGCCCTCCACGTCGTGAACCGCATCGTCGGCATCGAGGACAGCATACGCTTCGACGTGATGCCGGCAGCCATCTTCACCGAACCGGAGGCCGCCTTGGTGGGCCCAAGCGAGGACCGGCTGAAGGAACAGGGTGTGCCGTTCGAATGCCACAAGAGCTTCTACCGAGCCAACGGCAAGGCCTTGGCGATGAACGAGGCGGAGGGCATGGTGAAGCTCTGCTGCGAGCCCGGAGAAGGCAAGCTGCTCAGTGCACACATCTTCGGTGCACACGCCGCAGACCTCGTCCAGGAGGTGACGGCCTACATCACGCTCGGAGCCACCCTGCAGCAACTCCGCGAGACCGTACACATCCACCCCACCCTCTCGGAAGTACTGATTGGCGTGAACTGACGCTTTGTCTCACATTCCGCTCACTGGAGCATCAACACAATCCGCGTGCCGCGATACCCGTCGAAGCACGCGGATTTTCTTTATCCTGTAGCCTGCGTTGCCCGACGCAGCATAGGGGGTTGTTTGCACATACATGTATATTCAATTGCACATACATGTACATTCAATTGAACATACATGTATGTTCAAGCAAGGCATTATGATGGGGGACAAGGAGCAGGCTGGAGGGAGCGATGGAGAATGGCAGGAAACCGGGCATATAGCTCAAATTGCAGGCTAATTTTGAGTGGTAGGTGTTCAATAGCTCAAATTGCAGGCTGCATTTTATCGACAGATATTTGGCACATCAGAGG
>CAJOLC010000055.1 GCA_905235305.1 uncultured Bacteroidaceae bacterium
GAGCAGTACGGACAATGGCGACTGGGGCATGAATACGCCCGCATACTTCTGCTTCGACGACTTCGGAGCCGAAGGTGAAGAGGTTCTGCCCGAAGGGAACGTCGCCTTCGTGACAGCAGCTGGCTATGCCACATACGTGGCGAAGAAGGACATCGATTTCTCCGCATCTGACGTAGAAGCGTTCGCCGTGACCGAATCAGAAACAGAGGGTTATGTCCATCTCACGCCCATCACGGCAGCTCCCGCTGGCGAGGCCGTCCTGCTGAAAGCAAATGCCGGTGCCTACGTCCTGCCCTCTGCCGCCTCCACTCCAGCATCTCTCGAAGGTAACCTCTTGCTGCCTGTAGTCGAAGACCTTGAGGCCGACGGCTCACAATACATACTTGCCGACGACGAAGAGGACGGCATTGGCTTCTATAAGGCAGAAGTCGGAACCACCATCGCCGCAGGCAAAGGCTATCTCCACATCGAGGGAGCAGGCGCAAAGGCGTTCTTCTTCGACAATTCCGACGCTACCGCCGGCATCGCCGAGATCAACGGTCAAAGTTCAATGTTCAATGGCGGGTCCATCTACAATCTTGCAGGCCAGCGACTGACGCGGATGCAGAAAGGCATTAACATAATAGGCAACAAGAAGATAATCAAACAATGAAGTACATCGCACCAACAGTAGAAATCAACGAAGCCCAGGCAGCTCAGATGCTTGCCGAAAGCTTGAAGGTCAGTGACAAGACAGTGTCCGGCGACCAAGCCCTCGTTAAGGAGGACAGCTGGAACATCTGGGAAGAGGAGTAATCCTCATGCCTAAGATACAGAAAAGGGAGCACTTCGGTTGAGGTGCCCCCTTTTCTTTCTTCATATTCATTACTTCATGGGTTCAAAGCAGGCTGGCTGGGATGCGGTCCTTGGCGTTCTCGAAGTCCTCGACCGTATCGAGTTCGCAGGAGAAGAGGTCAGTCACGTCGAGCACAGAGAAAGTGTGTCCCTGCGGAATGAGCCTTTGGAAAGCCAGTTCGTAGAACGTGTTCTCGAGGTGCTCATGGTTCATCATCTGCTCCAACTCCTTGTAGAGAGCGGCGGTGTAGGCCCCAGCCATGCGTTCTATGCCGAGGCTTTCGCCTGCGGCAAGGCTGGGGGAGCACGTCTTGCTTATCTCCGTGATGGCGCCTTCGGCGTTCATCACGACCTTCATCTCCTCGTCTCCGAGGTCGTGACGGATAAGCGTCAAGACATTTTCGTGCTTGTCCGCGAGGATGCGCTCCACTATCTTCGGGTCGTAGAGCAAGTCGCTGTCGAGCAGAAGCACGTCGCTGCCTTCGGCCTCCGGACGGGCGAGCCAGAGGGAATAGATGTTGTTCGTGGTCTCGAAGTCAGCGTTGTGGATGAAACGGACGCTGATGCTTTCGCCGTAGGTCTGCCCGACGAAGTCCTCAATCTGCTGGTGCAGATAGCCGGTGACAATGGCGAACTGACGGATGCCTGCTGCGATGAGTGCGTCCATCGACCGCTGCAACAAGGTTTTCCCGCCTACCCGGAGGAGGCATTTCGGTGTGTTTGAAGTGAGCGGACGCAGGCGTGAAGCCATACCCGCCGCAAGGATGATGGCACGGACCCCCTCTTGCTCCCCCTTAAAGGGGGAAGAATCAGAAACTTTTGTCCCTTTATTCATAAGTCAGACTTGTATTGTATGGGGGGGGGATTAGTCCTCTCCCTTTAAGGGAGAGTTAGAGAGGGTCTTCTTGATTGTGTCGACGACGGTCTGTATCTGTTCGCGGCGGCCGAGGGTGATGCGCAGGCAGTCCTCCAGGCCTTTATCTGTCATGAACTTTATCTTGTAGCTTTGGTCGGCAAGTGCCTTCTGCAGCTTCTCCTTGATGGCGACGGGGTACTTGACGAGGATGAAGTTGGCCACGCTCTTATAGACCTTGAAGCCAGGCTCCGCGCCGAGTTCCTTGTAGAAGAGTTGCCTGCCCCATTCCATCTCGTCGGCTACGCGGCGGTAGTGCTCGTCGCTCTCCAGGGCAGCCAGGGCAACGGCCTCGGAGAAACGGTTGTAGCCAAGGTACTTGTTGCAGTAGCTGAGGAACTGGTCGTGGCCTGCACCGATGAAGGCGAAGCCGACGCGCAGGCCGGGCAGCCCGTAGAACTTGGAGAGGGTGCGTGAGATGATGAGGTTGTTATACTTGTTCACCAGAGGCGCAATGTAGTCGATGTCGGTGGTGATGAATGAGGCGTATGCCTCGTCGATGAGTACCATCGTGTCGGACGGTATGTTCTCCATGATGCGTCCTATCTCCTCGCTGGTGAGGCTGTTGCCCGTCGGGTTGTTGGGCGAGGCGAGGAGCAGCATGCGCGGGTGGATGCGATTGGTGAAGTCGATGACTTCGCTGACGTCGTAGGCGAACGTGTCGCCCGTCTCGTGCAGGGGATACATTTCGAACGAGCCGCCGCACTCGCCTGCTACGCGGTTGTAGTACCACCACGAGAACTCGGGGATGAGGATGGTCTTGTTGTCACCCTCCATGAGGAAGTAGTGGATGGCGTTCTTCAGCATCTCTTCTCCTCCGTAGCCCAGCAGCACCTGCTCTTCGGGTATGCCGTATATCTCGCTCAGGCGGACGCTGACGACGCTCTTCTTGCCCTGGTCGTAGATGCGGGTATAGAAGCAGAGCGTGTGTGGGTCGAAGTTTTGTATCGCCTCTATCACCTTTTGCGATGGCTCGAAGTTGAATTCGTTTCTATCCAGATAATTCATTTCTGTCTGTTTGTTTATGTTGTGTTCGGTTTGCAAAGGTACGACTTTTAAACGAAAAGGCTGATATGAAGCATGAAAAATGTTTTGCTTGATGCTATTTTTGCACATTTCCCTTAATCTTTAATCCCTAATCTTTATTCTCTGACATTTTCTTCGTATCTTTGCAGGGTTCCTAACGGAAAGGTAAACAAGCTATGAATCTGCAAGACATCAAGAAGAAGTGGATGGCGACCATCAAGTCCTCCGAGACAGAGGATTGGCTCGACTATCGTGTAGTGCGTCCGTTCAGCTATCTCTGGGCGTTGTTCTTCGCCAAGCTCGACATCCATCCCAATACCGTCACGATACTCTCCATGATAATCGGTGCCGCAGCCAGTGTCTTCTTTGCCCACGGCAGCTACTACTACGAAGGCTGGCACGGCCTCTTGATGAACATTGTGGGCATACTCCTGCTCGTTCAGGCGGACATCTTCGACTGTACGGACGGACAGCTGGCGCGCCTGACGGGAAAGAAGAGTCGCATGGGTCGCATCCTGGACGGCATGGCAGGCTTCGTCTGGTTCATTCCCATCTACGTCGCCCTCATGTTCCGCTTCTACCACCATCACTCGCTGGAGTTCGGATGGCTCGGTATTGCCGAGACGGAGCAGAACTCGCTTATCGCCACAGCCGTCGTCACGGCGCTGGCATTCTATTCTGGCTTCGCAGGAATGGGCGGGCAGCAGCGTCTGGCCGACTACTACATCCAAATTCACCTCTTCCTGCTGAAAGGGGAGCAGGGCAGCGAGCTGGATAACTCCGAGCAGCAACAAATGGCTTACGATGAGATTCCCGAAGAAGGGAACCGCCTCTGGAGGTACTTCCTTAAGACCTATATCGAATATACACGCAAACAGGAGAAGGCTACTCCAGAATTCCAAAGGCTCATGGCTGCCTTGCGCCGAAAGTACGGCAGCCCCTCGGCCATGCCTGCCGAGGTACGCGAGGAGTTGCTCTGCGAGTCGCGACTGCTCATGCCCTGGAATGCAATGCTTACCTTCAACTTCCGTTCCGGCATGTTCTTCCTCTTCTGCCTTGTCGACCTGCCTATATGCATTTTCCTCTTTGAGATCATCTGTATGGGGCTTCTCACATACTGCATTAATCGCCACCACGAAGCCTGCAGCAGGAGGATAAGGACGAAAATGATTGGAGCATGAACTGGAACAACTTCTTCTTCTTCCTCGGACTGGTCTGTGTTGTCGTGATGTTGTTTGGGTTCGACGTCAGCTTTGTCGAGCTTTGGGGACACATCTGCCGTGCCGGCTATTGGCTCATTCCCATTGTGGGTATATGGGTTGTCATCTATGGCATCAACGCATTGGCGTGGCTAAGCGTCATCAAAGGTAATACCGATGCAGACGAGAAGGTGGGCTTCTGGCGAATATACAAGCTTACCATCACAGGCTATGCACTCAACTATGCTACGCCTGTAGGCGGCCTTGGCGGAGAACCTTACCGCATCATGGAGTTGAGCAAGGACATCTCCAAGCAGCACGCTACGTCGTCCGTCATACTCTACGCCATGTTCCATGTCTTTGCCCACTTCTGGTTCTGGTTCACTTCTGTCTTCCTCTACCTGGCGCTTGCGCTGGCGGGCGATCTCCCTCTCGATGCAGCGGCCGGCACGGTTCTTGGCATCATCGTCGTCTTTTGCCTTATTGCCTTCTATCTCTTCTACAGGGGATACAGGTATGGTCTTGTGGTAAGGCTCATACGTTGGCTTGGCCATCTGCCAGGGCTCAGGGGATGGAGCGACAGGTTTCTCTCTGCCCACGCAGAAGCTTTGCATAATGTGGATGCACAAATCGCTGCCCTGCACAGGCAGAGTCGGGGGAACTTCTATGCAGCTTTGGGCCTCGAGTACCTCTCGCGTATCGTGCAGAGTGCCGAGGTTCTCTTCATGCTCCTGCTCTTTGGCATAGACGGCGGCGGGGGGTTCGACGGCATCACCCTCACCTTCCTCCACAGCATCCTCATCGTTTCGCTTACCACATTGCTATCGAACCTGATAGGCTTCCTCCCGATGCAGCTCGGCGTGCAGGAAGGCGGCTTTGCCATCTCCACTAAGGCGATGGGCCTGACCGTCGAGCAAGGCTTCTTCGTCAGCATCATTTGCCGTGTCCGCGAGATCATATGGATCATCATCGGCATTGCCCTGATGAAGGTCGGAAATAAACGAGAGTAAAGCAAGAGCAAACTATTGTGTTTGCTTTTGTTTTACCGAGAGCAACCGATCTCGAACGCAGTTCAAGGTCGGAAATAAACGAGAGTAAAGCAAGGGCAAACTATTGTGTTTGCTTTAGCTTTACCGAGAGATTTATATTGACTGCAGCCAGATTGCCCAGCTTGAATAGCGTCGAGCTAAAGCTTCACATGTGACGTATTTTCAATCCTATGGGCTCGGACACATGCTCGGGCTTGCCGCTCCAGAGCCTGACAAACATCTGATGCACGGCATCCTTGGCATCGTCGGCATTCTCTACCAGGGAGTACGCCATGCGATACATGTGTGGATAGCTGTCCCGGAAGAGTTGCTTGAACTGTTGTTTGCTGTAATCCATGACTGTTTTGGACGTTTTACATCTATAAGACCCTCGAAGGGGCAAATCAAATACCCCTATTATGCAAAAAACGCCGCGTGCCTCGTCGGCTTACACATACTATTGCATCGGCTTACACATACTATTGCGTCGGCCTTCACATACTATTGCGTTGGCTTACGCATACTATTGCGTCGGACGATGCCGCGTGCGTCGTGTCTTTATATCTTGCCCAGGATGCGGTCCATCACCCAGTTGACGCTGGTGGCGCTTATGCTGTCGACGGTGCAGATGCTGCTTTGCTGCAGGTGCTCCACGACGCTCTGGATGAGCGGCAGCTGTACGTGTTCGGGGTTCTCGATGTGGAACTGATGCCTTCCCTGCTCGTTGTGCATGATGATGTCCTCGTAGGTGAAGACCGAGAAACAGAGGTGCCCCTTGTTGCCGATAAGCTCGATGCGGTCGATGCTCGCACTCTCGTGGCTCACGAAACACCAGGACCCGCTGCCCGGCAAGCCGCCGGAGAACTGGAAGGATGCGCTGACGGTGTCCTCCGTCTCGTAGAGCCCGCCCTGATTGCTGCTGAAGCCTGACGCCCTGACTATAGGTCCGAAGAGCTCCTGCAACAGGTCAATCTGGTGCGGAGCAAGGTCATAGAAGTAACCGCCACCAGCTATGTCGCGCTGCACACGCCAGGGAAGGGCAGTGCTGTTATAGTCGAGCAGACGCGGCGGACAGGCAAAGCGTACCTGCACGGACGTGACTTTCCCGATGGCTCCGCTTCCGATGAGTTCCTTCACCTTCTGGAAGTATGGCAGGCAGCGCCTGTAGTAAGCCACGAAACATGGCACGCGCGTCTGTTCGCTGATGCGGTTGATGCGCTGGCAGTCGAGGTAACTGCTTGCCAAAGGCTTCTCCACATAGACAGGCTTCCCTGCCTTCATCGCCATGATGGCATAGGTGGCGTGGGAAGAAGGAGGCGTGGCGATGTAGATGGCATTGACGTCCGGGTCGCTGATGAGCTGCTGTGCGTCGGAGTACCAACGCGGTATGTTGTGCCGCTCAGCATATGAGCTGGCCTTCTCCTTGCTGCGGCTCATCACCGCCTGTATGCGCGAACCCGGCACAAGGTTGAAGGCCGGACCGCTCTTCTTCTCGGTAACTTCGCCGCATCCGATGAAGCCCCATCGTATCTCTTTATATATAGGATTAGGCATCTTAGTTGAAGAAGTTCCAGCTCAAGCCGAAATTGATGGTCATGGGATTAATGGGATAATGTGGCACAAGGAAGGAATGACCGTTGCCGGCATTGACGTGACGCGCCGAGACATATATGCGGCAGTGCTTCAGATGCAGGTTCACATAGGCTCCCACAATAGGATAGTTGCCGATCTTCACGCGCTCGAAGTTGGCATCCTGCACGGCAAACTGCTGAATGGCAGGGCTGTAGTCAGGGCCATAGTAGGACGTAAAGAAACGCATGTCACCACCAATCTGTACGCGCAGCACCTTGGCAATGCCCATGCGGAAGAGCAGATAAAGATTGGTATAAATGTTCAGCTTCGGGAGCGGCAGTACGTCCTGGTCGCTGCTCGTCTGATAGCTCACCTGATTGTCCCAGTGAATGATTTTCCAGCTAAGGTCCTGTGTAAGTGTGGCACCAAACACCTGCACGCTGCCGGCTTGCATGACGCCAACGGCATGGCTATAGTCTGTGGGTATGATGCTCGTGGCACTCTTCCCCTCGTGCAGAGCATTCTGCATGCCAAAGTAGGTATAGTTCGAGACATTCTCAAAGCCGATTCGAAGCTTAGTCCCCAACTTCTTTAATCGCAAAGTTCCGTCAACCTTGAACCTGACCTCTCTGCTCAAGTCTTCATTGTCCCACCAAGCGCTTTGCGAGTGATAGTGGCGGAAGAAGAAAGTAGGCTTGCGGTGCATGAAGCCCACTTGCACATCGAAGAGAAGGCTGTCGCGATGCCCGAGCCGCAATTGCAGGTCGGTCTTGCCGTCGATGCTCAAGTCGCCGACATGCTCACCTATAAGCCACACCTCGGCAGAAGTGTTAAAGTGGAAGTTGGAACCTTGTGTGCGGGCCAACTCACCGCCCGCCGAGACATCATTTTCCGTATAGCGGGTCATGCCATTTTCCCCATCCATCAGCTGGTAGGTGCGCAGCTTGTGGGTGCCAAAGAGCGTGATGCCCATCTGTGCCCACTTGTTGAATCCCTCGCGAAGGGCTAAGCCAAAGGTGTTACGCACAGAAAGTGCCTTTGTGACATCCCTCATCTTGTCCCCGTCTCCATAGAAGCAATCCGTATAGTAACCGGCAGTGGTATTATGCGCCATGTATTCATGCTTGAGATTGCTAATCTCGAGTGTGTGGATGAAGCTTGTAACGGGAACGAACTCCTGGGGTATTGGCTGCTTGTCCCACCAGTCCTGCAAGAGCGAGTCAACAGCAATGCGTCGTGCTAAAGTATCTTCTCGAAGCACAGCCTGAATACTGTCTGGCATGTCGGAGATAAGTTCAGAAGCAGATGGCGGCTTAGGTTTCAGAGAGTCCGGAACCTCAATGATGCGGTTGAAGCCAAGATTGTAGCGATGCGAGAGATAGGCATGCTGCTCGTGGTTCCTGTTCCATGTCTGGTCGAGCATCGTAGGGATGTTCCTGGAATCGTATGATTGTCCGATGCTGTAAGGGTCCTCTTTGTATCGGTCATCCTCTATGCCACCATTCTCGCCCATCTTCATGTGATTAATCCCCACATAGGCATGGATGTTATATTTTTCGCCACGGTAATAGCCATAGAATGTGGTGCCGAACATGCTGCTTGGCTGAGCATAGTAGTAGCCAACGCCGTAGCTGTAGTCTATCTTAAAGCCAAGTCCTGCAAGTTTGTTGATATTTGTGGCAAAATAACCACGGACACGGTCCTCGCCCGTCTGCCTGTTGCCACAGGAATGATAGGCAAGGTTCGTGATGGGACTCTTCGTGTTGGTGAAGCGGAAATCCTGTAGTGAACCCCGGAAGAAGCTATAGGGTTGCAGGAAGAGAAACTCGTCGGAAGTGTTGTCTCGGTTGAAGTACAGGCGGCTCAATCGTGGTGATGCGATGTTGGCAAGGTAGTTATACTCGCCTGTATAGCCATCGGTAGCGTTCCATTTCTGGAAGTCATGCACGACGGTATCATTATTCTCTGCATCTATGACAGTGCCCAGACGAGGCTCCAAAACCCATTGGAACTGTCCGATGGGTATTGGCTTCTCGCCTTTGTGCCTTGTCGTGTCACGTCCCCAGGTGGTGCGATTGCCTGCTCCATCTGTATACGAACCATATTCGTTTTCCCTTATGATGTAGGTATTGCCATCATCGTAGAGGGCGGCATTGCTGCCGTCCCGGTTGACGCGGACCTGTGCTGATACCGTCGAACCAGGGATATGGAACACAAGCCATCCGGCAAGGAGCAGGAACAATATGCAGAGCCTTCTGTCCATCGCTTAGAAGAGACGCAATATAAACTCTATTACCTTGAACATCATGCCGATGGCTATGACGATGAGTGCCGGCATATGGTTCTCTCCGCCGAAGAAGTACATCGTCAGGCCGACAGCTGCCAAGGCGAGGAACAGCGTGTTGAGTATGGTCCTGGCCTTGCCGTAGTCGTGTCCTTTGGCTCGCCTCTTGCGGATGCGTGCTACTTGTTCTTCCAAGGAAAGCTCTTCTTGTTTCATAGAGTTCGGAGTAAACGGAGTGTTCTGAATAGTGGTAATGTCACTTCACAGGCTCGATGACGAAGCCGTAGCTGTAGCTCTTTTCGCGCAGCTCATACTTCTCCAACGGGCCGGGGCCGCAGCTGGCATTGCCGAGGCCACGCATGGCTGCATCGAGGTGGACGATAATCTCAGGGCGACGAATCTTGCCCAACTCGTGCTTGTACTTCGTCTGCCAAAGCTCTTCGTCTGTGTAGTGG
>CAJOLC010000056.1 GCA_905235305.1 uncultured Bacteroidaceae bacterium
CCATGGGGCGAATTTTCCAGCGAAAGGAGGTATTGTCATAAATTCCATGTTTTCAAGCACAGTGGAAGGCTGGGAGCCTGAGGGTGGGGCGACCAGCGTTCTGAAAGGATTAATGCCATACCTCACTCTGACATAATGTAAGCAGAAATACGTGAAATGCCGTCATAGTGTCAGATATTGCACACTTCGAAAAGTGCCGAAAAGGCCCCTTCATTACGTTGAATTGGCCGATGCAATATAGTGCGTTGACCAACGCAGTATAATGCATCGGCCAACGCAATATAATGCGTCGTAAATTCCCCTGTGCTGAATTGGTGGAAACTTTACGTCGAAAAGTGTGCAATATTGCGATGAAATGGCCGTTTTTGACATGTGCAGTTGTCAATCCGACATATTGCGATAAAAAGGCCGACGCCCTGAGATGTTTCCAACAACTTGTGGCAGAGATGGTTGCAGAATTAGTCGCGATTTAAGCCCTTATTTTTGCTTGGGGGTCGAAAAGTAGGGCAAGGAGCAAAAAAGGCGTTTCCGACGCGTCCCGGAAAAAGTCGCGTGTAAGCAAAAAGGCTGAAATGCTTACATTTTGATATGGGAGCAAAGGGGCAGGGGGCAAGGAGCAAGGGGCAGAGAAGAGTCACGGATTTCTCTCGCGAGCCCAGAGAAATTGTCATCAGACAATTATTTCCGTCGAATTCACGTTAATTATATATATACATCTTTGCAGTGGCAGTGGCTCAGTTCCAGAGCCTCGTAAGTTTCGCCATCACGGAGAAAAAAGTCTCGGACGATGTCACCTTTTGCCTCCCTGATGCGTTATGTTAGTGAATCGGTTCAAGGCAACAAAAGAAGTTTAACTATAAAACAAGTAAAGAAATGGAAGAATTTGAAGGATTTAATGGTGCTCTTGGCGGCATGATGGCCTGGGCCACGTTGGTGTCAGTAGTGTATATGGCAGTTCCCATCTTGATAATATGGATGATTGTCCGATATTTCAAGAACAGGACCGACAGGCGTGCTCAGATCGTGCAGGCCATTGTCGAGAAGAACCCGGATGCAGGCAACGTGGAGGAAATGCTGAAGCTGATTGCCCCCAAGCAAAAGTCGCTGAAGGAGAAACTGCTTGCGAAGTTGCTTTGGGGGAGCGTGTTCGCCGTCTTGGGCATCTGTTTCCTGGGCTATGCCCTGTGCCTCGACTTCAAGGGCGGAATGGAGACAAGGATGCTAAGCAGCACTTACTTCACGGGCATCTGCCTGCTTGGCATTGGCATCGTCTTCTTTCTGAGTTACTTCATCAGCAAGAAGATGCTTGCCAAGGAGATTGAGGCAGAGGAGAAGAAACTGTTAGATGAGGCAAACCTGTGAACCGAGAGACTTTCATCGCCTGTGTGGAGCGTGAGCAGGAGGCAGTCAGAGGCTTCTTGCTCACACTCTGCTGCGGCAACAGGGACGAGGCGGACGACCTGGCGCAGGACGCTCTGGTGAAGGCCTACCTTGCATGCTCTGGCTTTCGTGACGGTGGGAAGTTCCGTTCGTGGCTCTTCAAGATTGCCCACAACACCTTCCTCAGTTACCGAAGAAGCCAAAAGACCCACCCCCAACCCCTCCCTTTATGGAGGGGAGAAGAAGTCCAGGCAGAAGACAGCGGCGAGGGGACTTCAGACCTCTACCACGCTCTTAGCGCGCTTCCTCCCAAGGAACGCTCCGCCATCACGCTGTTCTATCTCAACGGATACAGCGTCAAGGAGATTGCTGCTATTACCGAGGTCTCGCAGGATGCCGTCAAGCAGCAACTCTCGCGAGGCAGGGGAAAGCTTAGGACATTATTGAACATTGACCATTGAACACTGAACATTATGGAGAAAGATAAGGCTTTAGAGGAACTTTTCCTTGCCCAGACGCCACATTTCAACGATGGGGCGGAGTTCATGCAGAAGCTCACGAAGCGTCTCGATGCTGTGGAAATCGTCCGGCAATATCAGGAGCGTAACCAGCGTCGGTACAGAGTGATGGTGGCCGTGGCGTTCGTGACGGGCATCGTCAGTGGAGTTGTCAGCACATGGTGGCTGCTCTCGTCGCCCATCGAAGTGCCGCATATCGCCTTCCAGACGCAGACGACCTTCCTGCTTTGGCTCGTTCGGAACTCCCGCATACTCCTTGCCGCAGCCTTCCCCATGCTGATGATGCTGGCCGCCTGCATCGTTGCAGCGAATATCCTGGACATCCTCGACGTGAGGCGTAAAATGAGGGAGGACTTCGTGTAGGCAGCCATGTTTGTCAACCAGGCATGTCTAATTGCCCAACCAGGCGTGCCTGATTCTTTTTTTGAAGCGTTTCGTTTGCCGGAATGAGACCTTTTTTCGTAACTTTGACCAATGGTTGAAGTTACTCTCGCTCGGCAATAAAAAGAAAAACCAGGCTGTTTCTTTTGTATTGTTCTCGCTTATTCGTAACTTTGCACACAGAAACAAACCACTCGACAAAATGAAACGCATCGCATCCCTCATTACATTATATATATATATAGTGGCAGCTGCTTTGGCTCAGTTCCAGAACCCCGTCAGCTTCACCACCACGCAGAAGAAGGTCTCGGACGACGTTCTGGAGGTCGTCTTCCAAGGTACAATCGATGCGGGCTGGCATGTCTATGGCACCGACATAGCCGATGGCGGACCTACACGAGCCGAGCTGACTCTGGAGACGCAGAAGGGTGTGAAGCTTGACGGAAAGCTCCGTGCCACCGGAAAGGTGCAGCGGCAGATGGACGAGATGTTCGGTATGGAAGTCAGCTTCATGGAGGGCACGGCCTCGTTCATGCAGCGGTTCA
Source organism: uncultured Bacteroidaceae bacterium (assembly GCA_905235305.1). Taxonomy (GTDB): domain Bacteria; phylum Bacteroidota; class Bacteroidia; order Bacteroidales; family Bacteroidaceae; genus Physcousia. Next base: position 2,825 of record CAJOLC010000056.1, read on the forward strand.
TCATCACGGAGCCTGAATATGAAGTCGGCGGATACTTGACCTATGGTGCATGCAACGACGAGAACTGCATTCCGCCTACTAATGTGGAGTTCAGCTTCAAAGGGGAAGGCAAGCCTCAAGTCGTAGTTATAGAGAAAGTAGAGGAGGCGAAGCCGGAAGAACCTGTAGTCTTGGAGGATACTGTCAAGGCAGAAGAGCCGGCAGAGGAGGTCGTTACGCTCGAAGAAGGTAATGACCTTTGGGCTCCTGTCATAGATGAACTCAAAGCTTTCGAGGCTGGAACGCAGACCAAGGACAGGAGCCTTTGGGGTATCTTCCTACTGGGTGTGCTCGGCGGACTCATTGCCTTGCTCACGCCTTGCGTATGGCCCATCATTCCCATGACGGTGAGCTTTTTCCTGAAGCGTGCAGACGATAAGAAGAAAGGCATCCACGATGCTATTACCTACGGCATAAGCATCGTCGTCATCTACGTCTTGCTGGGCCTTCTCGTGACCCTTATCTTTGGCGCAAGCGCCCTAAACGCACTCAGCACCAACGCCATCTTCAATATCTTCTTCTTCCTCATGCTCCTCGTCTTTGGCGCGAGTTTCCTTGGTGGCTTCGACATAACGCTCCCCAGCAGCTGGACAAATGCCGTGGATAGGAAGTCGAGCAGTACGACGGGCTTGCTTAGCATCTTCCTCATGGCGTTCACCTTGAGCTTGGTCAGCTTCTCTTGTACGGGTCCCATCATCGGTTTCTTGCTTGTTGAGGTCAGCACGACCGGCTCCATCCTTGCGCCAACCATCGGCATGCTGGGCTTTGCATTGGCTCTTGCTCTGCCCTTCACACTCTTCGCCATGTTCCCGACTTGGCTCAAGAGCATGCCTAAGAGTGGCAACTGGATGAACTGCATCAAGGTATGCCTCGGCCTGCTCGAGATAGCCTTCGCCCTAAAGTTCTTCAGCGTGGCCGACCTCGCCTACGGCTGGCACCTGATGGACAGGGAAGTGTTCCTCAGCTTGTGGATTGTCATCTTTGCCCTCATGGGCGCTTATCTCATCGGCTGGATACGCTTCCCCCACGACGAGGACGAGTACGACGAGATGGGCGAGGTCATACAACGCCCGCGGACCAGCGTCACGCGTTTCTTCCTTGCCCTCGCTGCCTTCAGCTTCGCCCTCTACATGATTCCGGGGCTTTGGGGCGCTCCTTGTAAGGCCGTCAGTGCCTTTGCACCCCCCATGAGCACGCAAGACTTCCGGCTCGGAGACGCGTCTGTCGAGGCGCGCTTCAACGACTACGACGAGGGCATGGCATACGCCAAGGCTCATGGGATGCCCGTCATGATTGACTTCACCGGATACGGCTGCGTCAACTGCCGCAAGATGGAGGCGGCCGTGTGGACAGACCCAAGGGTGGCGCAGCTCATGACGGAGAAGTACGTCCTCATTACCCTATATGTTGACGAGAAGACGCCGCTGCCGGAGAAGATCACGGTGCAGGAGAGCGGTCAGGATGTCACGCTGCGAACCGTCGGCGACCGTTGGAGTTACCTCCAAAGAAGCAAGTTCGGCGCCAATGCCCAGCCTTTCTATGTCCTGCTCGACAACCAAGGGCATCCTCTCACAGGCTCCTATTCATACAACGAAAACGTCCAGGCCTACCAAAACTTCCTCGAGGCAGGACTGCGCCAGTACAGCAGCAGGCAGTAAACTGCCACGGTCCGGACCCCCTCCCATGAGGCGGTGGCTGCCACCCCTCTGCAACGCATCTCCCGAATTGTCATTATCCCTTGCCTCAGGCAATAGTATGCGTCGCCTCAGGCAATAGTATGCATCGCCTCAAGCAATAGTATGCGTCGCCCCAAGCAATAGTATGCATCGTCCCAAGCAATAGCATGCATCAGTTGACGCATCATAAAGCATCACTTTTCCCCCTGTCATGAGAGGCCAAACGTGACTGCGGAGATAAAACGGCGCAGCACGGAAAAAGACCGGCTTCTTCATCCTGTCGGAATGCACTCATCCTGCTGGAATCGTCCAGATAACAGTGCCCAGAGTGTTAAATAAACTTAAAAGTTACATTTTTCATCCCTTTTTCGGGCTTTTTTTAGGGGCGGGTGATTGTCGTTTAAATAAAAAGTTGTACCTTTGCACCCCGAATGCCCCCAGTGTGGGCATACTATACATTATAGATAATAATACATAATATATACAATATCTAAACAAACAAAACAATGCCTACAATTCAACAATTGGTCAGAAAAGGCCGTACGGCGTTGGCAGACAAAAGCAAGAGCCCCGCTTTGGACAACTGTCCACAGCGTCGTGGCGTCTGCGTCCGTGTCTACACAACCACGCCTAAAAAGCCTAATTCCGCGATGCGCAAGGTCGCTCGCGTGCGTTTAACAAACTCAAAGGAAGTGAACAGCTACATCCCCGGAGAGGGTCACAACCTGCAGGAGCACAGCATCGTGCTGGTGCGCGGAGGCAGGGTGAAGGACCTGCCAGGTGTACGTTATCACATCGTTCGCGGTACTCTCGACACCGCTGGCGTAGCCAACCGCACCCAGCGCCGCTCGAAGTACGGAGCAAAGCGTCCTAAGCAAAAGTAATCACTAACCCGTTTTGGCTTGTGAATAAGGTTGAGTAAATGTTCCGGAGGGAACGTTGAAGAACACGAAAGACAACCCCGAACTAAAAACAAACAAAACAATGCGTAAAGCTAAACCAAAGAAAAGAATCATCCTTCCCGATCCCGTCTTCGGTGACGTGAAGGTGTCGAAGTTCGTCAACCACCTGATGTATGACGGCAAGAAGAGCATTTCCTATCAGATCTTCTACAGTGCTCTCGAGATTGTAAAGACCAAGATGGCCAGCGAGGAAAAGGATTCCCTCACCATTTGGAAGGAAGCCCTCGACAAGATTACTCCGCAAGTGGAGGTGAAGAGCCGTCGTATCGGTGGCGCCACATTCCAGGTTCCTACAGAAATCCGACCCGACCGCAAGGAGAGCATCAGCATGAAGAACATGATCTCCTTCGCCCGTAAGCGCGGCGGAAAGACCATGGCCGACAAGCTCGCAGCCGAGATAATGGACGCCTACAATGAGCAGGGCGGCGCTTTCAAGCGCAAGGAAGATATGCACCGCATGGCAGAGGCTAACCGTGCATTCGCTCATTTCCGTTTCTAATAACTATTAACCTTACAAACGCTTAACTCCAATTTAGATTATTAGAGATGGCAAAGCAAGATTTACATTTGACGCGTAACTTCGGTATCATGGCCCACATTGATGCCGGCAAGACAACAACATCCGAGCGTATCCTCTTCTATACTGGTAAGACACACAAGATAGGTGAGGTGCACGAGGGAGGCGCAACCATGGACTGGATGGAGCAGGAGCAGGAGCGTGGCATCACCATTACATCCGCTGCTACCACTGCATACTGGAGCTATGGCGGCCATAAGTATAAGTTCAATCTGATTGATACTCCGGGACACGTAGACTTCACTGCCGAAGTGGAGCGCTCCCTGCGCGTGCTCGACGGTGCTGTCGCAACCTACTGTGCAGTAGGCGGCGTCGAGCCCCAGTCAGAGACAGTATGGCGTCAGGCCGATAAGTATAGCGTGCCTCGAATAGGATACGTCAACAAGATGGACCGCTCAGGTGCCGACTTCTTTGAGGTTGTTCGCCAGATGAAAGATGTTCTCGGTGCCAACCCCGTCGTAGTCGCTGTACCTATCGGTGCAGAAGAGAACTTCAAGGGTATCGTCGACCTGCTCAGGATGAAAGCTATCCTCTGGCACGACGAGACAATGGGTGCCGAGTATGACGTCGAAGACATTCCTGCCAATATGAAGGACGAGTGCGACGAATGGCGTGCTAAGCTCGTCGAGGCAGCCGCAGAGCAGGACGAAGCACTCATGGAGAAGTATTTCGAGGATCCCGACTCTGTAACTACGGAAGAGATTATCGCTGCAATCCGTAAGGGTACTCTCGCACTGAACATTGTGCCCATGACTTGCGGCTCTTCGTTCAAGAACAAGGGCGTACAGACGTTGCTTGACTATGTCTGCATGTTCCTTCCCTCTCCTCTCGACACACCTGCTATCGAAGGCGTTAACCCCGACAGCGGTGAGACAGAAGTGCGTCATCCCGACGAGGACGAGAAGACAGCTGCTCTCGCATTCAAGATTGCAACCGACCCGTATGTAGGTCGTCTCACCTTCTTCCGCGTATATAGCGGTAAGGTAGAGGCAGGCTCCTATATCTACAATGTTCGTTCCGGAAAGAAGGAACGCGTGAGCCGTCTGTTCCAGATGCACTCTAACCACCAGAACCCCGTTGACTGCATCAGTGCCGGTGATATCGGTGCCGGTGTCGGTTTCAAGGACATTCACACGGGCGACACACTTGCCGACGAGGATGCTCCCATCACACTTGAGTCAATGGACTTCCCCGATCCCGTTATCGGTATCGCCGTAGAGCCCAAGACTCAGAAGGACCTCGACAAGCTCAGCAATGGTCTTGCCAAACTCGCTGAAGAGGACCCGACCTTCACTGTCCGCACCGACGAGCAGAGCGGTCAGACCGTCATCAGTGGTATGGGTGAGCTTCACCTCGATATCATCATCGATCGTCTGAAGCGCGAGTTCAAGGTAGAGTGCAACCAGGGTAAGCCTCAGGTTAACTACAAGGAAGCTATTACGGCAACTGTTAACCATCGCGAGGTATACAAGAAGCAATCGGGTGGTCGCGGTAAGTTCGCCGACATCATCGTTAATGTTGGTCCCGTGGATGAGGACTTCAAGGAAGGTGGACTGCAGTTCATCAACAGTGTCACTGGCGGTAACATCCCCAAGGAGTTCATTCCCAGTGTCCAGAAGGGCTTCGAGGCAGCCATGAAGAATGGTGTGCTCGGAGGCTTCCCCATGGACAGCCTCAAGGTGGAACTTGTCGATGGCAGCTTCCATCCCGTTGACTCCGACCAGCTTTCATTCGAACTTGCTGCACAGATGGCGTACAAGGCTTGCTGTGCTAAGGCTAAGCCCGTCCTCATGGAACCCATCATGAAACTGGAAGTTGTAACTCCCGAAGAGAGTATGGGTGACGTGATCGGTGACCTCAACAAGCGTCGCGGTCAGGTAGAGGGAATGGATTCCACTCGCACCGGCGCACGTCTCGTGAAGGCAATGGTTCCTCTGGCAGAGATGTTTGGCTATGTCACAGCTCTGCGTACCATCACCTCCGGCCGTGCCACAAGTTCGATGACCTACGACCATCACGCTCCTGTAAGCAACGGCATTGCCAAGACAGTTCTCGAAGAAATCGGTGGCCGCGTTGACCTCGTATAAAAAAGAATAAAGGGGACAGGGTCATCTGCAAGCAAATGACTCTTTGCAGATGATACCCTGTTCCATTACACATTATTAATAATATAATAAAGAAAGATGAGTCCAAAAATCAGAATCAAACTGAAGTCTTACGACCACAATCTGGTCGACAAGTCCGCTGAAAGGATTGTAAAGACTGTAAAGGAAACAGGCGCTGTTGTAAGCGGACCGATTCCCCTGCCCACACGCAAGAGAATCTTCACCGTCAACCGCTCTACATTCGTCAACAAAAAGAGCCGCGAGCAGTTCGAACTGAATAGCTACAAGCGTCTCGTTGACATCCACAGCTCCAGCGAAAAGACTATCGACGCCCTCATGAAGCTCGAACTTCCCAGTGGTGTTGAAGTAGAGATTAAGGTGTAATACACATTATTTATTAATTAATAACAACAGAAATGCCAGGATTATTAGGAAAGAAAATCGGAATGACTTCCGTTTTCAGTGCCGAGGGTAAGAATGTACCATGCACTGTTATCGAATTGGGTCCGTTACTCAAATCAAAAGCGTAGAGAAGGATGGCTATAGTGCCGTCCAGCTCGGCTACGAAGAGGCTAAGGAGAAGAATACAACTGCTCCTCTCATGGGTCACTTCAAGAAAGCCGGAGTAACACCCAAGAGACACTTGGCCGAGTTCACAGGTTTCGAACAGGAACTGAATTTGGGTGACACCATCACCGTTGAGCTGTTTTCCGACAGCACATTCGTTGATGTAATTGCTACCTCTAAGGGTCGTGGTTTCCAGGGCGTAGTCAAGCGTCATGGTTTCGGCGGCGTAGGTCAAACTACTCACGGTCAGGACGACCGTCTGCGTAAGCCAGGTTCTATCGGTGCCTGCTCATATCCCGCAAAGGTGTTCAAGGGAATGCGCATGGGCGGACAAATGGGCGGTGATCGTGTGACTACACACAACCTGCAAGTGTTAAAAGTAATTCCCGAGCACAATCTCCTTCTCATCAAGGGTAGTGTTCCCGGATACAAAGGTTCAATCGTAAGCGTTTTGAAGTAATGGAATTAGATGTATTAAATATTAAAGGTCAGGAGACTGGACGTAAGGTCGCTCTCAATGATGCCATTTACGCTATTGAGCCTAACGACCATGCAATCTATCTTGACGTGAAGCTTATCATGGCCAATCAGCGCCAGGGTACGGCCAAGTCAAAAGAAAGAAGTGAAGTAAGTGGTTCAACCCGCAAGCTCGGTCGCCAGAAAGGTGGTGGCGGTGCTCGTCGTGGTGACATCAACTCCCCCGTACTCGTAGGTGGTGGCCGTGTGTTCGGTCCCCAACCCCGCGATTATGGTTTTAAACTCAACAAGAAGGTTCGTCAGCTTGCCCGTAAGTCTGCCCTCGCATACAAGGTTCAGGAAAATGCTCTGATTGTAGTAGAGGACTTCACTTTCGACGCTCCCAAGACGAAATCGATGGTTGAAATCTTAAATAATCTTAAAGTTTCAGACAAAAAGGCTCTCTTTGTTACGCCTGGTGCGGATAAAGTTGTATATTTGTCAGCTCGAAACATCGAACGCGTTCAGGTTATGCCTGCAGCTGCACTCAATACCTACAAAGTTTTGAATGCAGATGTCATGATTGTGGCTGAAAGCGCTCTCGCTGTCATCGATGGAAACTTAACCAAATAAGTAGTCGAAACAGATATGGGATATATTATTAAACCTCTGGTCACTGAGAAGATGACCGGTATCAGCGAGAAGCAGAACAAGTTCGGCTTTATCGTTCGTCCCGAAGCTAATAAGATTGAGATTAAGAAGGAAGTAGAAGCACAGTACAATGTTACCGTTACAGACGTCAACACTTGTGTCTATGGTGGCAAGAGTAAGAGCCGCTACACTCGTTCCGGTCTCATCAAGGGACGCACTAACGCCTTCAAGAAGGCAATCGTGACTCTCAAGGAAGGCGATGTTATTGATTTCTATAGCAACATTTAATAAAAGATGGCAGTACGTAAATTTAAGCCCACAACACCGGGCCAAAGACACAAGATTATAGGTACCTTCGAAGAAATTACTGCACTGAGAAATCTCTCGTTTGCGGTAAGCGTTCTACTGGTGGTCGAAACAACACCGGCAAGATGACAATGCGCTATATCGGTGGAGGTCACAAGCAGAAGTTCCGCTTCATTGACTTCCGACGTGAGAAAGATGGTGTTCCCGCTGTCGTTAAGACAATCGAGTACGATCCCAACCGCTCAGCGCGTATCGCACTCCTGTTCTACGCAGACGGGGAAAAGCGTTATATTATTGCTCCCAACGGACTGAAGGTGGGTGCCACTGTGATGAGTGGTGCCGAAGCAGCTCCTGAAATAGGTAATGCCCTGCCCCTGCAGAACATTCCTGTCGGTACTGTAATCCACAACATTGAGCTTCGTCCTGGTCAGGGCGCTCTGCTCGTTCGTTCCGCTGGCAACTTCGCTCAGCTGACTTCGCGCGAAGGCCGTTATTGTGTTATCAAGCTTCCTTCTGGAGAGACCCGTCAGATTCTCTCTGCATGCAAGGCAACAGTAGGTAGTGTTGGTAACTCCGATCATGCTCTGGAAAGTTCTGGCAAGGCTGGTCGCTCCCGCTGGTTGGGACGCCGTCCCCACAACCGTGGCGTTGTCATGAATCCCCACGACCATCCCATGGGTGGTGGTGAAGGTCGCCAGTCTGGTGGTCATCCTCGTTCGCGTAAGGGCTTGTATGCTAAGGGACTCAAGACTCGTGCTCCCAAGAAGCAGTCCAACAAGTATATTATCGAGAGATGTAATAAGTAAACAAAAAGTTAG
>CAJOLC010000057.1 GCA_905235305.1 uncultured Bacteroidaceae bacterium
GCCTGCACCGGCATGGCCGGTGACACCACTCAGAGCCGTCAGCTTGACGTACTCTGCCATCGCACTCTGCGAGGTCGTGAACATTGCCAGGGCAACGAGACATGACCAAAGAGTGCCTGAAGAAGTAAATAGTTTCTTCATCTTGTTTTGGTTTTTTAGAAGTTAATAAATTGGGTTAATTACTTTCTTATTAATATATTAATGTGTTCAGGTGTTTTTTCTGCGTGCTTCTCTATACGCCCACTGGCGTTCGTACAACACCTTGCAAAGGGCAAAGATAAGAGATTTTTGGTTTGAGTTTACTTTCATTCACTTAAATTTTACTGGTTTTAAAGTTTTTTAACATATCCTGCATAATGCTATACCTCTGTCTGCAAAATAGTGCAAAGTGTGATTTCCCGAATGGAATAAAATAAGATTACATTCCGCTGAATTTCATGACTTGCCCCAAAGGAAGGCAAAAAAGGGGAAAAATAAGAGGGGAGAACTAAGAGGGAAAGGCAATGACATCAGTCCAGCGAGAACTTATTTTTGCTTAATTCCTTACAGAATATCGGGGGATGTCGGGCATCGAATGCCGTGCCTCACATTGACGTAATGTAAGCAGAAATGCGTGGAATGCCGTCAAAGTGTCAGAAATTGCACACATCGGAAAGTGCCGAAAAAGCCCCCTCATCACGTCGATTTTGCCGATACAATATAGTGCGTTGACCGACGCAATATAATGCATTGGCAAACGCAGTATAATGCGTTGTAAATTCCCCCGTGCTGAATGAGTGGAATCTTTACGTCGGAAAGTGTGCAATATTGCGATGAAATGGCCGTTTTTGCCATGTGCAGTTGTCAAAACGATAAGTTGCGATAAAAAGGCCGACGCGCTGAGATGTCTCCAACAACCTGTGGCAGAGGTCGTTGCAAAATTACCCGCGATTTAAGGCATTATTTTTTCTTTGGGGGCAAGGAGCAAGGGGCAAGGAGCAAGAAGCGTTTCTGACGCGTCCCGAAAAAAGTCGCGTGTAAGCAAAAAGGGTGAAAATCTTACATTTTGACAAAGCGACAAGATGAGACTCAAAATGGCAAATGTCAGAAATTATACGACTATCCGCAATGATGCCACCAATGAAGTCCGAAGGACTGAAAGAGCACAGGCGGGGTGTAAGTCCGCCTGTGATATGCCACCCCTTCGGGGTTTTAGTGGTGCACCTAAGGATAATCACTATACTTTTGCAATGACCTTACCCTCTTTGAGAGGTCAATCGCTAATCATCTTCATCAGCAGCACAAGGTCTTGTGCATTGATCTTGCCATCGGCGTTAAGGTCGGCTGCTTCGGAGACGAAACCTGCCACGGGTTTGCCTACGATATAGAGCTTAAGGGCTGTATAGTCGAGGGCATCCACCTGACCGTCTCCGTTGACATCACCGAGGATGATGACCTCTGGGTAGGAGAAGTAGAAGTCGTAGGGCGTGTAGTTCGTGGCGCCGAGGGTGTGGTCTCCTTCACGATGGTCGAGGAGCAGCCAGCAGGCATCGCCCGGGGTCTGGCTCAAAGTCTTGCTTCCATAGAGCGACCATGTGATGGGATTGCGTCCGGGGAAGTTCTGCGTGTCGGCAGCCGTCGTGATGCGATAGCCTGAGAGGGACACCTCCCGTCCTGCATCTATATATATATATAATGTATTGGCTGGGTCGAAGTCGGCACAGTACTTGGTATGTATGTCGTCATCGAAGAGGTCCGGCGCGTCGTGGTCCTTGATGTAAGTGCCCGTAGCATAGTAGCAGGAGAGCGGAGCGACCTCGTTTCCGTTCACATCCAGCAGGTCGAATTCGCAGAACTGGATGGTGTTTCCGTCGGCAATCTCGTTGATCTCGAGCTGATAGTAACGGTGGCCCGGGAGCTCGTCCAGTACGGTTACGACGCAAGTATCGCGGAGCGTGCTGATGTTCGGCGCGGAGATGTAGATGCTGGCCTTGCCCTTTGCCACTGCCACGACGTGTCCTGCGGCATCAACGGTACAGATGCTCTCGTCGGACGACGACCATTGCAGCTTGAGGTTCTGCATGGCAAGGGGTTCATAGCTTGCATTGAGCTGCAGCTCCATACCAGGGATAAGGGTTGCTGTATGCTTGTCGAGCGTGATAGACCTCAGTGCGTGTGGGATAAAGAAGTCGTAGGGAACGTACTGAGTAGCCTGCATTGTCATGTCGTCCTCCTGCTCGTCGATGAGCACCCACTCAGTGGCGTCGGCATCATAAAGCTGGCTGTTGCTGCCGAAGAGCTTCCATGAGCTGGGGTTGCGGTCGGGATATTCGTTCGTATCGTTGGCAGTGTAGAAGCGATAGCCATAGGCATCCACCTCGCTGCCTGCGTCGAAGAAGAAGGTAAACCTGCTTTCCATCAGTCCGCAGAACTTGCTTCTGACGTTGTTGTCTGCTGCGCTTGGCCAGCTTTCGTTGTCGTTGTAGCCGTTGTCCCCTGCATAGGCATAGAGTGCTTCGACTTCGTTGAGTGTCTCATCCAGCAGGGGCGAACTGCATGGGGCCTTCGTGGTGGCCTTGTGAGTCTGTGATGACGAGGCAATAGTATCTGTACTTCGCCCCTTCGCTGTTGATGTTCGTGTAGTGTCCGCCTTTCTCATATACAATACCGCTTGTGCGGCTGAGGACGGGATAGGCATCGTGTTCACGACCATTGTCGAGGTTCTGGCGCCACCTGCCGTTGGAGGTGTTGGCATTGAGCTGATAGCAGAGATAGCCATTGTCAACCTGCGGAGGCGTCATGGTGTTGGCCTGCGAAGAGCTGTAGTCCCAGCAGTTGTCGACAACCGTACTGCGGTCGGCAAACGCGAGCTCCTTGCCTTCGACTGCGCCCGAGAGGACGCCGGCATTGTAGCTGTTGGTGAGAGAGAGCCTGCCTGCCGAGGGTCCGACGAAGGCGGCTGCGGCTGTAGGAGCAGTGATGGCACCCGTATTACTGCAGAAGTTGGCGTTGACGGTGGCAAGCAGTCGGCCATAACCGACGAGGGCTCCGGCGCCTGTCTCCGTGGCTGTGACGGTACCGTGGTTCTCTATGCCGGCAACAGTAACCACACCGTTACGGGCATAACCTGCAAGCATGCCGACGTAGCGCTGACCTTCTGCCGTACATGTCTCGTCGAAGACAATGTTGCTGAGCGTGCAGGCGCCCGGATAGGCAAAGAGACCGACGCCCTCGGTGCCGGTGAGGTGGAGGTTACGGATGACGTGGCCTTTGCCGTCGAAGCTGCCTGAGAAGGCCTTCGAGGCAGTGCCTATGGGCTGGAAGTCCTCGTTGTAGTCTGCCATGTTTATGTCGGCAATGAGCACTGCCTTTGCATCCGCCTCTCCTTTCTCGTTGACGATTTGGCTGAAGGTGCAGAGGTCGAGGGCAGAAGCTATCTGATAGATGCCGTTCTCCTGGCGGACAGTGCCGTAGGAGAGCATCTGATCCATCCAGTCCACACGGTTGCGCACGAACTCGCGGACGCGGTTGACCTCGCCGTCCCACGAGCCTTCCACGCGTGGATTGAGGTCGAGCCATTGGTTCAGATACGGCCAACGGATGAAGTTGAGGGTGGCCGAGGCGCGTATCTCATTACGGATGGAGTCCACATCTGCTGCAACATCATCCGGTTCGAAGTTGCCTTTCTTGCGAAGCTTGGCCCACATGTCCTGCAGATAGGCAAAGGCGGTAGGGTCAGAGAGGATGCGGCCCACAAAATCTGTCCAGCGGCCTGTGCAGCGGACTTTATAGGTCCAGTCCATGCGTTCGTTGGCGGGATAGGTGTTCGCGTCGTTCTCCAGGGCGAGGTCTGCATCCCATATCGGGCCTGTGTAGAAGTGGTCGTCGCCACGGTCCTTGTAGAGGAAGACCTGGCATAGCATGTCGGTGTTGCCGTTGAACTCGCTGATGAGGAAGTGGCGGCAGAAGGTCTCGATGTCGAGCACCGAGCGGAAACCTGTCTCGGGGTCGGCAAAGTCGTTGCTATAGACGATGTCCTCCATCTGGTTCCATGTGTTGCGTATGTAGTTGAACTGCACGGGCTGGATGACGTCCTCGTCGGGGTCGTGCACGGTAATCGGGTTGCCGTGCTTGGAGCTGAACCAGTATGGCTCGCGGCTGGCGTTATTGTCCACCTCAACATAGTAGCCTCCGGTGATGGTTTCTTCGTCGACGTCCGTCTCGGTCATCTCGACGATGTCGATGCGGTTCCTGTCTACGGAGACAGCATCTGCCAACGTATAGGTGCCCCAATAGCAGCCATTGATAACGAGGTCTACTATCTGGCTCCACGGGGTCCAGTCTTTCTCGCCTCGCCTGGACATGGCCCAAGCCACAGGATTGCGCATGAGCGTCTTGTCGCGGTAGCTGTTGATGAGCACCCACTTCTTGCACTTGGCCGGCGCCTCGTTACTGGATCCGCTCATCATGCGATGGCTTTTGCCGTCGTTGTACTTGAGGCGGAAGGCTTTGTTCGGGTGGGTGGAGGAGAAGTTGCCGCGGACACGGAACAGCACGGGGTAGTCCTGAATCAGTGTACCGCCGTCGTAGATGAGAAGCGACTGCGACTCGTGGTCCTCGCCACGCACCTCCGGCAGCACATTGTCCTGCACGTGTACGGTGAGCGTCGGGATGTTGGTAATCTGATAGAACTGGCTGTCGTCGCCCTCGCCTGCATGGCCGAAGAACTTGAGCTCGGCGATGTTGGTGTAGGAACCAGAGTTGCCGACGAAGCGAACATAGCGGAAACCACGGCTGACATTAATGTCGACCTCGGAAGCGGCACCCCTTTCGGGAGTAGAACCGACGAGGTAAAGGGGCACGGCATCCATGAAGTCGGGGCTGTTGGCACCCTCGAAGAGGCAGAGCACCATGCGCTGTGCGCCCTGAGAACCAGGAGCAGGCGTGAAGCCAATACGGGTGATGACGTGCGGCTCGCCGAGGTCGAGGCCAACCCAGCCGAATTGACCGGCCGATGTACTGTAGAAGGTGGAGGCATCATCATCGAATGCCAGAGCCGCCCTCGAAGCTGCTCCGGAGAAGATTATCGTGCCAGTCAGCTGACTGTCGGCAGATGAATCGTAGCCATATACTCTGAGACCCGAGACAAACAATATGGACAGCAGGGACACAAGCCTGCAAGTTGCTTTTCTAATCATTGTAAGTATTCTACACATTATTAATATACGCGCATGTATACCGCTGCGCGAAATAGCGGGGCAAATATAGCACTTTTTTCAATATGTTATAGTATTGCGACGTGATTTTTTGCTTAAAATGCCATGTATAGTACCATGGAAGCGATACCCCGACATACTGCGTGCTGCCCCAATCCACAGGAAGGGACCCAAAACATTATAATAAATGAGGCAGCACAATATAATGGATTGAAGTGCCCTACCCTATGCCTCGTAAGAAGCCAGCTGACTAATGGGTTTTCCCTTCACGGTACTTCTGGGGAGAAATGCCCGTCTTCTGGCAGAAGAAGCGGCCAAAATGCGACTGATTCTTGAAGCCCATCATCGCAGCAATCTGCTTGATGGTCTTGCTGCCGTCGCGTAAGGAAATCTGAGCAGAATGCACGATTTCATCGCTAATTAATTGGCTTGCGGTCTTGCCGGTGAGTCGTTTGCAGACACTCGAGAAGTACTTCGGCGTGATATGGAATAAGTTTGCGTACTCGCTCACATTCAGGTACGGCTGAGAAGGGTCGTGCAGATGCTGCATGAATTGGCGTAGGATGTTTTCGGCAGAGCTATAGGTCTGGCACAGGGACTCCTCTTCCTGATACTTCTTCAAGTCGTACAGGTCATAAGCCATAGAAGCAAAGAGCAGACGCAGGCTCAGTTCCTTGTGCGGTGCTTCGGGACTGTCCAGGTGATTCTGCAGCAAGTCGAAGTAGAGACGATAGCGATTTACCTCCATTTCATCGGCATGCAGTATCCTATGCGAAGATGAGAACATGGAATAATTCCACTCTCTCCGGACCATCTGAGAGAGCTGCATCACATATTCCGGCGAGAGGAAAAGCAACAAGGCATTGAAGTCCATGCTCATCATACTCCTCTCGAAGATGTTGCGCGGCTTGCAAGTGAAGATGTCGCCCTCCTTCAGCTGATACGTCTTATCCTCGAGCGAAATCTGAGCCTGGCCATGAGTCACCACAGCAAACAGGAATCCCTCGACAAGAATATCCGACACGGTGAGATTGCGCACCCGCTCAAAATCACAGAACAGCGCAATATGTTCATTACAATGGAAGTCGAATTTGCTATCTACTATAGCCTGGAAGTCAAGTTTCTCCATCTTTCTCGTGTATTTCCATGGCAAAGGTAAGGTTTTACCCCCATATTTCGTGCCTTTCCAACCAACTATTTGTTCGTTTTTACCCTAAGTGGAAAAATTTGTGAAGATATAGGACAAATTTCATACCCTAATAATCCATTATTTGTAAATAAATCCGTAAATTTGCACAGGATAACGGAAAAGAATCTATCACAATGAATAAAATCAACATCATCAGTCTGCTTGCAGCTGCCTTACTGCTGGCTACATGCGGAAAAAAAGAAGGAAGCTACAAAGTAGAAGCGCTACGTGTCACCACAGAAACAGTCAGTGCCAGCACCACAAGTTTAGGCAGGCAATATGTAGGAAAGGTGGAAGAAGACAGCAGCACACCCGTCAGCTTCACAGGTATGGGCACTGTCACCCGAGTCTATGTCCAGGAAGGACAATTCGTCGCTGCAGGACAACTCATCGCCGAAATGGACCCTACACAATGCATGAACACCTGTCAGGCAGCCAAGGCAACCCTCGACCAGGCCCTCGATGCCCAGCAACGTATGCAGATCCTGCACGATGCACAATCCATCTCAGACATCGACTGGGTAAACGTCCAGACTAAAGTCCGCCAAGCACAATCCAGCCTCGACATGGCAAACAAGGCTCTGAAAGACTGCCGACTGACTGCTCCATGCAGCGGCATAGTAGCAGGCAAACAAATGGAAAACGGCATGACTGCACTCCCGTCGCAGCCCGTATGCACCATCCTGGACATTGCAAAGGTTAAAGTAAAAGTTTCCGTCCCGGAAAAAGAAGTTGCTTACTTCAATCCCCAAACTGGGAAAGGCAAGGAAGTAACCATCACGGCAGAAGCTCTCGGCGGCAAGACATTCCGCAGCAACTACTTTGTCCGCAACGTGCAAGGCGACGTCCTGACACACACTTACGAAGTTCGATTCACCGTGCTCAACCCTGGAGGCGAACTGCTGCCCGGTATGGTTGTAAACGTCACTACAGAAGCCGACGAGACGGATGCTGCCAACAGAGCCATTACAGTGCCTGTCCGCTGCGTCAGGCAAGGAGCTGACGGCCGCCACTTCGTATGGCTCGTGAAAGGAAATAAAGCACACCGACAGCTCGTAGAGATAGGACAGACACAAGGCGACCGCCTCGTCATCCTTTCCGGCCTGAGCGAAGGGGACAAGATAATCGTGGAAGGATATCAGAAAGTAAGCGAAGGAAGTGAAGTGATTTAGCAGGAAGACCATGGGAAAAGAAACAAACAATAACTTGATGCTGCATTGGGCAGCATGGCCGCTTGTCAATCGAGGCATTACGGCTCTCATTACTTTCATCCTGCTGGCATTCGGCTTCTATGGCCTCATCATGATGCCAAAGGATGAATTCCCGCCTTTTACGATGCGTATGGGTGTCGTCGTTGCAGTCATGCCCGGTGCAACAAGTGAAGAGATAGAGGCACAAGTGGCACGTCCGCTAGAACGATACATCTTCACATACAAGGAGGTGAATCGTGCCAAGACTACCACGCAAAGCATGAACGGCATGTGTTTCATGAAGGTCAATTTCGACCCCAAACTTACGAACCTGCAGCCTGTGTGGAACAGGATGAAGCACGGCATCAACGAATTCAAGAGCCAACTGCCAAGCGGCGTACTGGCTGTTATCGTCAAGGATGACTTCGGCGATGCCTCTGCACTGCTCATCACCTTGGAGAGCGACCAACGTTCTTACCGCGAGCTACAGGATTATGCCGACGAACTGGCCGACCGTCTGCGACGCATCAAGAGTGTGAGCAATGTGCGGCAATACGGAGAAAAGAAGGAACAAATAAGCATCTACGTCGACCGCGAACGACTCGCTGCATACGGCATCGGGCAAGCTGCCCTCATCAAAGCACTATCCGATGAAGGACTTACCACCCTGAGCGGCAGTGTCAGCTCTGCCACTACAAACATCCCCCTGCACATTGCCACGACACGCCACACGGAGCAAGAAGTCATGGACTACATTATCTACAGCGATGCCAGCGGACAAATCGTCAGGGTAAGGGACATTGCCGAGGTCAAGCGCGAATATGACACAAGCGACAACTACATAGAGAGCAATGGCAAACGCTGCGTCCTGCTTTCCCTGGAGATGACTGAAGGCAACAACATCGTACACTATGGACAGGACGTGAACAAGGTCATAAAGACATTCCGCGAAGAATACTTGCCCGCCGATGTTGATGTACTGCGCATCACCGACCAGCCTAAAGTCGTGGAGGAAAGCGTGACCGACTTTATTGTCAACCTACTCGAATCGATGGTTGTCATCATTCTTGTCATGATGCTGCTCTTCCCCTTGCGAAGTGCCATCGTTGCTGCCATTACCATCCCCCTCTCCACATTCATCAGCGTAGGCATCATGTACCTGGTTGGCATTCCTCTGAACATTATTACCCTGGCATCGCTCATTGTCGTACTGGGTATGATAGTGGACAACAGCATTGTGGTCATTGATGGCTATTTGGAATATCTTGGCGTCGGCATCAACCGCCGCGAGGCATCCGTCATGGCAGTCAAGCAATACTTCACGCCCATGCTGCTGGCCACCATATGCATATGTGCCATCTTCTTCCCAATCCTCTTTACGATGACAGGCGAAGCTGGCGACGTCATCAAGTTCTTCCCGCCGACCATTACAATCTGCCTGATGGTAAGCCTCATCGTGGCAGCCTGCATCATACCGGCTCTCAATGTGCGCCTCATCACAAAGATAAAAGAAAAGAAGCCCGGAAAGCGCGATATTACAGAATGGGTGCAGGATATCTATGAGGTGGCATTAAGCTGGACATTCCGCCATCCATGGCTGACGATAGGAGGCAGCATCATAATTGTTGCCGCCACTTCGCTAATATTCCCGAAACTGAAGATAAGGCAGTTCCCTTTTGCAGACCGTGCCCAGTTTGCATGCGAGATATTCCTTCCACAGGGAGCAGGCTTGGATGAGACGAAAGCCATCACCGAGGCTTTGTGCGATTCACTTGCCAAGGATAAGCGTGTGACGAGCGTTACAACCTTCATGGGATGTGCTTCTCCACGATTCCAGATGTGCCATGAGCCACAGTTGGGAGGAAGGAACTTCGCACAGCTCATCGTCAATACGACAAGCATACAAACCACCTTTGAGGTACTTGACGAATATGCTCCCCGCCTAAGCAACCACTGGCCCGGCGCCTATGTTCGCTTCAAGCAAATGGACTATTTGCCTGTTCCTACATATGAATACCGCTTCTATGGGAACGACCTGGACAGCATTCAACTGGCAGCGGAACGGTTGATGGAACGGATGCGGCAGATGCCTGAACTGGAATGGGTACATACGGATTACGACCAGCCATCGCCCGTCACTGAAGTCTCACTTGACCCTGTCACTGCCTCACAACTCGGCATCTCACGCACTACCGCAGAGCTGCAACTTGCGCTGCAGACGGGTAAAGCCCAGGTGGCTTCCCTATGGGAGGGGAACTACGAGGTGCCTGTCGTGCTCGTGACAAACAGATGGAACAGATGCAACTGAGCGATGTCGAGAACCTCTACATCACTCCATTGGCACAACCATTCAGCAGCATCCCCCTGCGACAAGTGGCAGACGTCAAGACGCACTGGCTTCCCACCAGCATCATACACCGCAACGGCAAACGTTGTGTCACTGTGACGGCCGAGAACAAGCGAGGTGTCCTTGCTGCCAAAGTGCAGAAGAACATCAAGAAGATACTTGAGAAGGACTTCGTGCTGCCTGCCGGTGTGAGGTACGAGATAGGTGGTGAGCCAGAGCAGAACCTGCAGACGGTGCCTGAAGTGGCCTTAGGCATAAGCATTGCTTTGGTCATTATCTTCTTCTTCCTGCTCTTTAACTTCCGCCGATTCGGCTTGACCGGCGTCTGCATGGCATCTATTCTGCTCTCCTTGCCTGGTGCTATGATAGGCTTAGGAATTGCCAACATCACCCTGGGCTTGACGAGTCTGTTCGGTTTCATTACGCTGATGGGTATCATCATGCGCAACGAGATCCTCATCTTCGAGCATGCTGACCAGATGATTCACGAGGGTTTGTCTGTCCGCGATGCAGCCTTCGATGCCGGTCGTCGCCGAATGGTTCCCATCTTCCTTACTACTGCCACCACTGCCGTCGGCGTAATCCCGATGATCCTGGGTGGCTCATCGTTCTGGGTTCCTGTAGGCATCACCATCTTTGCCGGCGGTATCGGCACACTCATTCTGGTGGTAACCGTACTGCCTGTAGTCTATTGGAAGTTGAACGAGAGGGCACAAGATCGCAAGCGAGATGCCTATGGCCAGAATCCCTAATAACTGATAAAAACATCCCATTTCATCGAATGAAACGCTATTCTCTATTCATTATAACGGTCATCTTTGCCGGTCTGAATGCATCGGCACAGAGGTTGACTTTGGAACAATGCCTTGAGCGAGCAAGGCAGAACAATCATGAGCTGCGAAATGCAGCACTTGAGATTGAGGCTGCCTCGGAGCAGAAGAAGGAGGCCTTCACCAATTATTTCCCTCGCATAAGCGCCAATGTGATGGCTTTCCGACTGTTCGACGAACTGGTAAAGGCTGACGGAACTTATCCGCAGGAGATTGCCGCCATCAGCGAACAATTCATCCCACTGATAGGCACGCCGTTCAGCGATGCTGAGTTCAACAGAGCCTACGCCATCTCTGCCACTTTGGTCCAGCCTCTCTATTATGGTGGTCAGATTGTGTCAGGCAATAAACTTGCTAAGGTCCAGCAGGATGTGATGACCTTGAGACAGCAGCTCACGGAGAAGGAGGTGCTTCAAAAGGTTACGGAATGCTACTGGCAGCTGGCATGTGTGCGCTATAATCTGAGCACAATCGAGGCTGCCGAGAAGCAGATAGAGGCAGTGATGGCCCAGGTGGAACTCTTTCTGAAAGCCGGCGTAACGACGCGCAACTCGACGCTCAGGGTGCGTCTGCGTCAGCAGGAACTCTCCTCGAGCCGCCTCAAACTGGAGAATGCCGACCACGTCCTGCGCCTGTTGCTTGCGCAGCAGATAGGCATCGAGCCTGCCGTAGCAGATAAGGAATTCGACATCATCGTCGAGGACAAGGAAGTGGAGCAGCCCATCGAGGCGGCAGAAGGGCAGATCGGCCTCTCGCCAGACCATAGAGAAGAGCTGCAACTGATGGGTAAAGCGGTGGAGGCACAGGAATTACAGGTGAAGATGGAGCGCGGGAAATACCTGCCTCATCTGGCTGTAGGACTCTCAGGATACCATTCCGGCCTCGGAGGCTTCTCGGAAGGAGTCAGCTCGTACCTGCATACCAACCTGAACAACGGGCTCGTCTTCGGCACTGTCTCCATACCTCTCAGCGACTGGTGGGGCGGTTCTCATGCGATGAAACGGCAGAAAATTAAACTTCAGCAAGCTAAGGACGACCTGGAGAATGCACGTCAGATGCTGCAGATAGACATCGAAAAAGCATGGACGAACCTGCAGGAAGCCTACAAGCAGACGCAGATTGCCCAAGCCAGTTTAGACGAAGCTGCCGAAAACCTGCGCATGAGTACGGAGCAATATCGTATGAGTACATGCACCCTGACCGACTTGCTCGATGCCGAAACGCTCAACCGTCAGGCGCAGAACAACCTTGCCCAGGCCAAGGCAAACTACCAGATTGCCCTTGCCGACTACCTTCGCAAGGCACTATAAACCAACTGTTTCGCAGGGACTCCACCGAAGGTCTCCAAAAGGACTACTACCTCTTTGCTCAAAGAATACTAATACCTTGGGCCAAGAATACTATTATCTTGGGCCAAGAATACTATTATCTTGGGCCAAGAATACTAATACCTTGGGCCGAGAATACTAATACCTTGACGCAGGTACTCTAATATCCTGTGCGGACAACTATGTCGCGCCGACAATTCCTCTGCAGAGGATAATTTGTACTTTTTCATTACAAGATTAGGAGGATAACGGAAAAAAAGCTATCTTTGCAGAGCAAAAGCCACAAATTCTCCATATGAAGAAGCTTCTATCCACTGCACTATGCCTCGTCGCACTGACCTGCAGCGCACAGACATCCGAGTTCTTCACCCCCGTCCACCCGAACAATCTGCGCCTGCCAGCTGTGCCTCTCATCACATTCGACCCGTACATCAGCCTCTGGACCCAGTACGACCACCTCTACGACGGCAACGTCTCGCACTGGAGCGGCGTGTCGAAGCCACTCAACGGCGCTGTCTATGTCGATGGAGAGGCCTACCGCTTCATGGGAGAAAGCCTTGAGGCCATCTGTCCCCTGGCAGACGAAAACGCCTGGACAGGCAAGTACGTCACCTCCACTCCCAAGGATGGATGGAACCAAATCGACTTCGACGACACCTCATGGACAAGCGGCGAAGCACCCTGGGGAGGTGGCGACGACAACTACAGCAAGACGGCAAACACGGTCTGGGAAGGCGGCAACGTCGATATATGGGTGCGCCGAGAGTTCACACTCGACGAGATTAGGGACGATGCCACTTACTACGTCATGTACAAGCACGACGACGTGTTCCAGCTATATGTCAACGGTACGGAAGTCGTCTCCACAGGGGAGACGTGGAACGTGGGCGGACTTTCCGCACTCATCGACAAGGGCATCCTCCGCAAAGGCAAGAACATACTGGCCTGCCACTGCCACAATACCACCGGAGGCGCATACGTCGACATGGGCATCTCCCTCAGCGTCCTGAAGGAAGCCGAACAGCTCTCGTGTACCGTCAACGCCACGAGCACCTACTACACCTTCAGGTGTGGCGGCATAAACCTCGACGTCGTCTTCACCACACCACAGGTGATGAGCGACCTCGTGCTCTTCTCCACACCCATCGCCTACATTTCCTATCAGGCCAGGACCAACGACGGACAGGACCACGACGTGCGCATCTACTTGCAGACAAGCGCAGAGATGGCCATCCGCAGCACAAGCCAAACCACCAAGACGACACGCCGCACTTCCAATGGCTTCGAGTTCCTCTACGGCGGCAACAGCACCCAGAACCCTCTCTCCCACACCTTCGATCTCATAGACTGGGGTTATGTCTATGTCCTGGGCGACAGGCAGCCAGGCCACAACCTCAAGCTCGGCGACCACGACGACCTGCTCCATGAGTTCGCGACAAGCGGCACCGTCACCAGCAAGATCAACACCAAGACCAATTCGGGCGGCACCTACTACAGCATCGTCTATAACGACAGCCTCGGCATCACGGACAGCGAAGGCAAACGCGGCTTTATGATGTTCGGCTACGACGACACCTATTCCATCAAATACTTCGACGCCAATCGCAAAGGATACTGGGCGAACAACGGCAAGACAACCATCTTCACACGCTTCAAGGAACTCTACGATGACTACGAAGACATCATGCGGCTGTGCAGAAGCACAGACAAACAAATCTACGACGACGGCTACGAAGTGGGAGGCGAAAAGTATGGCGAGATACTGGCCGCCGTTTATCGGCAGACAAACGCTGCCCACAAGCTCTTCACCGACACGAAAGGCAACCTCATGTTTATGAGCAGGGAGAACAACTCGGGCGGCTTCATCAACACACTCGACGTGACATATCCGTCGCAACCCCTCTACTGGGTATATTCCCCCGAACTGGCCAAGGCCATGATAACACCAGTCTTCGAGTACAGCTACATGGGCAAATGGGACTACGACTTCCCCAACCACGACCTCGGACACTATCCCATCGCGGGCGGCAACCACTACGGAAACCCTAACGACGGCAGCGGCAGCACCATGCCCGTAGAGCAGAGCGGCAACATGCTCACGCTGGCAGCACTCCACGCGAAACTCGACGGCGACACGGACTACCTGCAACGTTACTTACCCTACATGACCAGATGGGCCAACTACCTTGTGGAGAACGGCAAAGACCCTGCCAACCAACTCTGCACCGACGACTTCATGGGACACAGCGCACGCAACACCAACCTGGCTGCAAAAGCTATCATGGGCGTCATGAGCTACAGCGAAATTCTCCGTATGCTTGGCGACGAAACGGGTGCAGAAGAGTACAAAGCCAAAGCACAGGACATGGTAACTTTCTGGAAAAGAAACGCCTTGTCCACGACCGGCACAAGGCACTACATCCTGAACTTCGGGGCTGACAAGGAAACCTGGAGCACGAAGTACAATCTCGTCTGGGACAAAATCTGGGGATGGGACATGATGAGCGACGTTCGCCGCTACGAGTCATCGTTCTACATCACTAAGCTCGAAAACTTCGGACTGCCGCTCGACAGCCGAGGTGACCTCTGCAAGAGCGACTGGCAGATGTGGGTGATGGGCTTCGCCGACACGAAGTCACAGCGCACAAACCTCATCAACAAGCTCTGGAAATACATCAACGAGACCACTTCACGCGTGCCTCTCAGCGACAATCACCACTCGACGAACGGCACCCAAGCCATGTTCCAGGCACGAAGCGTCGTGGGTGGATACTGGATGAGAGTCTTCGTGGACCAGTTCATCGCTGGCGGCAGGACCGGCATCTGCACGCCTCTTGCAGGCTCGGAGAACGCCAAGCCGACAAGTACCAACTGGTTCGACCTCTACGGACGCGAGCTTGAAAGCCCGACAACACCTGGCATCTACATCAAGGACGGCAGGAAAGTGCTTAAATCCACAAGGTGACTATGAACTATGAACTATGGACTATGAACTCTAAACTGAAGTTTCTTCTGGCGGCGTTGATGCTGCTGATAGTCTCCCCTGCCGATTCGGTTCTGAAGGAGAAGGATTTGGCACGCACGCTGGGTGTGCTCAAGGCAGAGTTGCAGAGTAACTACGAGATGCAACAGGCCTTCATGCAGAACTATGAGCAGCAAGGGATGCAGCAGCACCAGCAGTTGGTCTGGTACATGCAGCAATGCGAGCAGATCGGACTGATGCTCTATTCCCAAAGCATCGAGAATACTTTCGACATGGCCTACGCCTGCCAGCAGGCAACCAACCTCCGACACGACCTGGACAACCCGGGCAGCAAGATGAGGCAATACGACAAGATCATTGCCCGCATCAAGCAAGAGATAGAACGCACCGACTATCTCATCCGTTCGCTGAAGCGTATACCGCCCGTCATCGATGGCGACAGCATACTCAGTGCAAGCGACAGCGTACTCTTCCAGGCCATAGATTCCCTGGCTGCGAAGCAGGACTCCTTGCTCATGGCACGCGACAAGATGGACGAAGAGATGGTTGAGCTCATGGAAAAGCAGGCAGGGAGCATCCCCAACCAAAAGGAAATGGGCATCCCCTTATACTTGACACTCGAGCTGCAGGAAGACCGTAATGCCTGTCTGCTCTTTGCAGCCATCAGAAGCAACATGCAACATTTCCTGGAAAGCCTTGAAGCTGAGAACGCTTATTACTTGAGCGTGCGCGACAAGGTGCTTGAACTCGACGAATTTGCCCAAAGTCGATACAAACTTTTACAGGACAACATCTTCCGCAACGGCAGTTCCAACTACTTCCGTGTGCTGCGAGGCCTGCCGATGCAAATAATGATGGCGAGGCAGACCGCTGAAATGAAGTACAAGCCTTTCAAGGGTCACGAGCGTCTCTATTCCGAGTGGCGAGGCGGCACGGTGCTTTTCATCAGTGTCTTTCTCATCTTTTACCTTGCCTTGTCACTCGGCATAAGCTATGTCGCATTGCGTTGGCTCTTGCCGAAGAAGTGGCGTGGGTCGGAATTCAAAGTGAAGCGGAGGATGCTCGGCAACATAGTAGGCATCGCGCTTTTTGCCACTATAGTCATGATGCTACGACTGTTCGTGGAGCGCAACTTCATTCAGATGGGCACTGCCCTCATCATTAACATGGCATGGTTATTGGAAGCTATCTTCCTGAGCCTCTACATTCGGCTGAAGGGAGAACAGATGCTCCATGCTGCCGTCATATATACGCCATTGATGATTCTCTCGTTCATCGTCATCTTGTTTCGCATCGTCCTTATCCCGAACGCGCTTGTCAACCTCGTCTTTCCGCCAATTCTGCTGGGCTTTGCTCTGTGGCAATACTTCCAGGCGAAACGTCACAGGCAGTACCTTCCACTGCTCGACAAGGTATACACTCACATCACAACGGCTGCGATGTGTTTCAGCTGCATAGCGGCGTGGACTGGTTACACGCTGCTGGCCGTGCAGGTGATGATATGGTGGACATTCCAGCTGGCAGCCATCATGACGATTACCTTCATCTACGACCTCACGAGAAAATATGAGACGCACTACCTTATCAAGAAAGTAAAAAGCCCCCTCCCAGCCTCCCCAAAGGGGGAGGAGCCTGATGGAACGGACATCGCGAAAAGGATGAAGCGCGGGGAGTTCATTGAGCAGACATGGCTCTTCGACTTTTTCAGCCGCACCGTTGTGCCAATCCTGGCCGTGGCTTCTGTGCTGGTGAGCATCTACTGGGCAGCAGAAGTGTTCGAGATGACAAGCCTCTGCCGCAAGATATTCACGCGCGACATAGTAAACCAAACCGGCATAATCCGCATCTCGCTCTTCTGGGTCTGCATCGCGGCGGCACTCTTCTTCGTGTTCCGCTACGTCAACTATGCCCTGCGAAGTTTCTACCTCCACTTCCGCGGAAAGTATTCCGACGACTCCGTCGTTGTCAACAAGACCTTGGCACGCAACATCATCGGCATCATTTGCTGGGGACTTTACATCATCCTCGTGCTCATCATTTTCGAAGTTCCGAGGGACGGCATCAGCATCGTCGGTGCAGGTCTCGCCACAGGTCTCGGCTTTGCCATGCAGAGCATACTGGAGAACTTCATCTACGGCATCAGTCTGATGACCGGGCGCATCCATGTGGGCGACTACATCGAATGCGATGGGATAGCCGGAAAGGTGGAGAGCATCACCTACCAAAGCACGCAGATCACCACCACCGACGGCAGTGTGATAGCCTTCCTCAACAGCGCACTCTTCAGCAAGAACTTCAAGAACATGACGCGCAACCATCGCTACGAACTCATCAAGATACCCGTCGGCGTGGCCTACGGCACGGACGTAGAGCAAGTACGACAGCTACTCATCGAAGCCATCACGCCGCTCTGCCGCGAGAAGACTGCCGACGGACAGCCTCTCACCGACACCAACATCCCAGTCAGTGTAGCTTTCAGCGACTTCGGAGAAAGCAGTGTCGATCTGAAAGTCTGCATCTGGATGCTCGTCGAGCAGAAGATAGCTCTCACGTCACGCGTCAAGGAAACCATCTACAATACGCTCAACCGCAACAACATCGAGATACCGTTCCCGCAAAGGGACGTCCACATCCTATCTGGCTCATAACCTCGTCAACTCGTCAACTAACGAGTAAATGACTGACTACATATTACTGCAATGAAGAGATTACTCCTGACAGCCTGCATCGCCATGTGCCTGATGCCCCGCATGAATGCGCAAGTGGAGCCGCCCACGATGGGATGGAGCTCCTGGAACACGTTCGCAGTCAACATCTCCGAAGACATCATCAAGGGTCAGGCCGATGCCATGGTGTCGCAAGGACTGAAGGACGTCGGCTACCTCTATATAAACATAGACGACGGCTTCCAGTACGGACGCCTGCCCAGCGGCAAGGTGCGCATCCACCCCACACGCTTCCCGCGAGGGCTTAAGCCTGTGAGCGACTACATACACGCCAAGGGACTGAAGGCCGGCATCTACAGCGACGCGGGCGACTGCACCTGCGGAAGCATCTACAACGGCGACACGCGAAA
The DNA here is from genome assembly GCA_905235305.1 of uncultured Bacteroidaceae bacterium. GTDB lineage: Bacteria > Bacteroidota > Bacteroidia > Bacteroidales > Bacteroidaceae > Physcousia. The sequence continues at coordinate 18,139 of CAJOLC010000057.1, forward strand.
CACCGACGTCGGTTTCTACGGACACGAACAGACCGATGCCGACTACTACTTCAAGGAGCTGGAGTTCGACTTCATCAAAGTGGACTACTGCGGAGGAAACCATGCCGGACTGAACGAACAGGAGCAATACACCGCCATCCACGATGCCATCGTCGCCACCGGACGCAACGTGCGCTACAACCTCTGCCGTTGGGCTTACCCCGGAACCTGGTGTCACGACATCTCGACATCCTGGCGAACCACGGGCGACATCTACGACGGATGGGCTTCCGTGAAAGGTATCATCGACGAGAACCTCTACCTCTCCGCCTATTGCTACGACGGATGCTACAACGACATGGACATGCTGGAAGTGGGACGCTCCATGACTGAAGAGGAGGACAAGACGCACTTCGGAATGTGGTGCATCATGTCGAGTCCGCTGCTCATCGGCTGCAACATGGCCACACTTCGCGAGCGTCCGCTGGAGCTCTTGAAGAACACGGAACTCATCGCCCTCAATCAAGACCCCTTGGGACTGCAGGCCTACGTCGTGCAGCACCGTGGAGAGACCTACGTCCTCGTCAAGGACATCCTTGCGCTCCACGGCCTTACGCGTGCCGTAGCCCTCTACAATCCGTCGGACAAAGAAGTGCAGATGACCGTGAGCTTCAGCGAGCTCGACCTGGCAGGCAAGGTCAAGGTGCGCGACCTCTACAGCCATCAGGACCTGGGAGAGATGGAAGGCGCACTCTCCACACTGGTTCCGCCACACGCCACACGCATCTACAAGCTGGAGGCAGAACGCCGTCTTGACCGCTATTCCTACGAAGGAGAGACCGCTTTCCTGCACGACTATCAGGAGATCTACAACAACCAGTCTGCCGAGACTGCCATCTACGAGAGAAGTTCTGCTGCCAGCGGCGGCGCATACGCCAGCTGGCTCGGGCGAAGAAGAAGCAACTCGTTGGAATGGAAAGACGTGTATGTGAGCGAAGAAGGCGACTATACGGCACATTTCACGACTGCCTCGAAGGACAAGCGCACGTTCTCCGTCGTCCTGAACGGCGAGGAACAAGGCAGCATCAGCGTGCAGACGACCGACTGGCAGGCGTTCAAGGACTACGACATTACACTTCACCTCCATGCCGGCTCCAACAGCATCCTCCTCTACAACGACAGCGAATGGATGCCCAACATCGACCGTCTTACCATCGAGAAGGCAGGCGAAAACTCCGTTCTGAACAGGCAGCTTGAAGAAGCGACAGAGCGGCTGAGAGCCATGAACGAAGACGAAAGCCTCACCGAACGGCTGCATCAGAACATCGAAGCACTGCTTGCCAAGGCTGAAAAGGAAGGCCTGACAGACAACGAACTGAAGTCGCTCCTGGCCGAAGCACAGAACCTGCAGACCAGCGTCGAACAGGTCTTGCCCGTTTGCAAGGAGTACCTGTTCTGGAGAGCATACGCCGAAAAGAACGTCGCAGCCAGCCTGGAATCGACGGCACTCACGTCGTTCGTGTCGAGAATCAACAGGAGCGACAGCTCTTTCGACAAGGCCTACACCCTGACAGCCATCAACAACGCACTCTCTTCACTCAAGACAGGCATCACAAGCTACTTGAAGTCGGCAACGGCCATGCCTAAAGAAGGCGAACATCTCGACATGACGATACTCATCGCCAACTATGACTTCTCCTCCTCAGACGGCTGGGAAGGCCAACCCACCTACCGCTCGGGATGCGGCGAAGCGTTCAACAAGACCTTCGACATCTACCAGTCTCTGCCGAACATGCGTGCCGGAATCTATACCGTGACGTGCAACGCACTTTTCCGTCCCAAAGGAAACGACGGCGGAACTGCCTACAAGTCAGGGACCGAAACCATCGACGCACTCTTCTATGCCGGCAACCAATTGGTGAAAGTGAAGTCACTTTACTCCGAAGACTGGTCGGAAGCGTCACAATATGGTAGCGTTGACAACTTGAACGGATACCCACATAGCATGTACGCCGCAGGCATCCGCTTCGCCGAAGGCTGCTATCCAAACGGAGTGACCTGCACACTGACGGACAAAGGCACACTGAGATTCGGTCTGAAGTGCGACACCTACAGGGCCGAAAGCTGGTGCTGCTTCGACAACTTCGCACTCTCCTACAAGGCCTTGCCCGACTTCTACGACGGCATCAGAAGTGCTTCTGCCACTCTCCCGACAGGTGGCGACACCTATGACCTGCAGGGACGGAAGCTTCCTTCGGCAACACTTCGACGCAATTCAAGCACTGAACAGAACGGCATCGTCATCCAGAACGGCAGGAAAATTGCTGTCAAAAGATGACACGTCCGACAAATCAAAATAACGAACTAAACCTAATATAAAATATAAAGAAAAGCGTTATGAAGAAAACAAAAGCACTTGCAGGGCTGCTGGCAATGCTATGCCTACAGCCGGCACAGGCCGAAGACGAGACCTGGTGCCTTGTTACCGACAAAGAAGTTGTCATTGCCATGAGCGATGTGGCCTGTCTGGCAGCTGCCGACGACGAATCAACTTTCAGCGTAGTCCTGACAAATGGGAACGTCGTGCCAGGTGTCGCCAGAGCCACATTCGAAAAGCGTATCCCCACAGGCATACGCAAGCCAACTGATGACCCCATACGCGTGGGTCGCGACATGAGCTTGGAAGGTGTGTCGCCCGACACGCCTGTCCGTGTCTATGACACAGAAGGAAAACTGCGGCAGAAAGGCACAGCCCGGTACGTTTCGCTCGCCTCGCTGCCCGCCGGCATCTACATCATTCAGGTTAACAACACTTCATTCAAAGTGAAAAAATAAGGACCCCTAACCCCCTTTAGGGGGAATAAATAGTAAATTGTAAATTGTTAAATTGTAAATTACGAAGATGAAAAGCTTAGACAATAAGAAACTCAGGAGGATGGCAGGGCTGATGCTGTTCTCATGCACCTTGCACCTGATGGCTCAGGACAATGCAAAACCAAAGTTTGCCGTGTTCTACAGGAACATGGTAGGTACAGAAACCGTCCGACAGGACTTCACGAAACAGGAAGATGCCAACGAATGGGCACCGGGACACACCTACTACAGCCATAAAGACCTCAGCCAAATTGACTACATCTCGCGCTACGTCGCAGTAACCGACTTCGGTCCGGCAGAGAGTGCCGTCGTCATGGACGGCGGAGAGGTGAAGGACGTCGAACTGACATTCACTCCGAACGACGCTGTCAAGAAGCACATCGAACGCAACGTCATCTCCACCAACAACCGTGTGGCTACTGCCGAACGCGTGGGAGGCGACCACGTTCGCATCACAGCCATCGGTGCCGGCACGTGTAAACTCATCCTGCATCACGAGGAGGCAGGCGACAGGGAACTCACCGTCAACGTAAGGCTCAACGAAGAATATGTCGAACGGTCCGCAGACTCCATCTGCAATCTGATGACGCTGGACGAGAAGCTGAAACTCATCGGCGGCACAGGATGGTTCTATACCAACGCCATTCCACGTCTGGACATTCCCCAGATGCGTATGTGCGACGGTCCGATAGGCGTAGGCGGCGGCTCGTGGGGACCAGGCAAATCGACTGCCTACCCAGCCGACGTGCTGCTTGCAGCCACATGGAACCGCGACCTGGCCAAACAGATGGGCAGCCAGTTGGGACGCGACTGCCGTGCCCGTGGCATCAACATCATCCTCGGTCCTGCCGTCAACATCTACCGCGCACCACTCTGCGGACGCAACTTTGAGTACATGGGCGAGGACCCTTATCTGGCAGCACAGACCTCCACCAACTACATCATCGGCGTACAAAGCCAGGGTGTTTCGGCAACGATAAAGCATTTCATGGGCAACAACTCGTCATACGATCGCGACCATATCAGCAATGACATGGACGAACGTACGATGAACGAAATCTATCTGCCCACGTTCAAGTCTGCCGTGCAGGTGGCAGGAACGGGCTGCGTCATGAGCAGCTACAATCTGCTCAACGGCATCTACACGACCCACAACTACGACCTGCTCACCACTCATCTGCGCGACCGCTGGGGCTTCAAGGGCATACTCATGTCCGACTGGGGCTCCACTCACGACGGACTTCAGGCAGCCTTGGCCGGCCTCGACCTCGAGATGGCAAGCGCCGACAAGATGAGTGCGGCCAACATGAAGCAGTACCTCGCCGACGGCAGCATCACCGAGGAGACCATCAACAAGAAGGTGCGCCACATCCTCCACACGATGTACAAGTTCGGCTTCAACACGCCGACCGGCAGAGACGTCTCCATCCCTCTCGACGACCCCGAGAGCGACCAGACCGCTTTGCAAGTGGCTCGCGAAGGCATCGTGTTGCTCAAGAACAAGAACGACATCCTGCCCATCGACCCGACGCTGTACAAGCACATCGTCGTGACTGGCAAGAACGCCTCCGGCTATGTGCGTGGCGGCGGCAGCAGCGGTGTTGACCCCATCCACTACGTCAGCATGATAGACGGCATCAAGGCTGTGGCAGAACAGTTCGGCGTTGAAGTCGATTACAAAGACCAGCTGGACTTCATGCCTGCCATCATGTTCACTTCCGACGGACTCGACGAGAATGGTTTCAAGGCCGAATACTTCAACAACACCAACCTCAGCGGCACTCCCATCGAGACAAGGACAGAGAAGAAGATCAACTACAACTGGAGCGGCATGGCACCCGACGTGGAAGGTCTCGGCACAAGCAACTTCTCCGCACGCTGGACTGCCGTCATGTCTTCACCGACAAACACGAACTATGAGTTCAAGCTCGGTGGAGACGATGCCTACCGCCTCTACATCGACAACGAACTCGTCATCGACCAGTGGAACCCGTCGGCCTATCATTCCAACACCATCACACGCCGCCTCACGGCTGGCACAAGCTACAAAGTGGTGGTGGAATACTATCAGCAAGGCGGCGACGCACGCGTTGACTTCACATGGAAGAGGGTGGGCGACACCAAGGACTACTTGGCAGAATACCTAGCAAACGCCGACCTCGTGGTGGCTTGCTTCGGAATGAACTCCATCGCTGAAGGCGAAGGTCACGACCGACCCTTCGACCTCGACTCGGAAGACCAGGCCATGCTTACCTCCATCAAGAAGAGCCGCAAGCCGGTTGTCGGCTTCGTCAATGCCGGCGGCAGCATAGGTATGACTTCCTGGGAGTCACAGATGAACGGACTCTTCTGGGCTTTCTATGCCGGACAGAACGCTGGCACAGCCGCTGGCGAACTGCTCTTCGGCCTGGAGAACCCGTCGGGCCACCTGCCCATGACTTTCGAGCGCCGATGGGAAGAGAATCCCGTCTATAACAACTACCACGACCCCGACGGCGACAAGCACGTCGAGTACAAGGAAGGCATCTTCGTGGGCTACCGTGGCTACGACAAGCTGAACCGCCAGGTGCAGTATCCCTTCGGCTACGGCCTCTCCTACACCACCTTCGAACTCTCGAACATGCAGGTGGGCGAGCCTAACGAGGACGGCTCCATCGACGTGACCTACACCCTGACGAACACAGGCAGTCGCGACGGCGCACAGGTCGTGCAGCTCTATGTCGGCAAGACAAGCGAAAGCCCCGTAGAGCGTCCCATCAAGGAACTCAAGAACTATGCGAAGACCACACTGAAGGCTGGCGAGGCGAAAGAAGTGACACTCAACCTGCCGAAGGATGCCTTCACCTATTACAGCACCGACGAGCACGACTTCGTCTATGACGCAGGTACATATAATATAATGTTGGGCTTCTCCTCACGCGACATCAAGCAGGAAGCCAGTGTAACAATGCCTTAACACCATTTCATCATGGAAAAGACCATAATCAACCTTTCGCGCCACCTCTCCTGGCTGCTGCTCTGCTGTATGGCATTGTTCCCGCGGAACACTGCCAGCGCAGACGAAGATGTCATCATCACCAATCCGCTGAACATCAGCTATCGCTTCTACAACGACAAGAACACACCCGTCCACCGCACGACGGCTGACCCGGTGATGCTCTATCACGACGACTACTACCTCTTCGCCTCCCACAGCTCGGGCTATTGGTACTCCCACGACCTGCGCTCCTGGACATACGTCCGCACGCAGACGCTGCTCACGGCAGAAGCCTGGGCACCAGCCGTGTTCGTCTATGACGATGCCATCTACTATCTGGGCATGGGCGAGGAACGTCTCTTCCGCTCCACCGACCCGAAGGACGACCAGTGGGAAGATGTGCCCAACGAACTGCCAACCTTGGGCGACCCTGCCTTCTTCCTGGACAACGATGGCCGTGTCTATGCCTACTACGGACTGTCGGCTGGCGGTTATATCTACGGCTTTGAGGTTGACCCGAAGCAGAACTGGAAGGTCGTCTCGCCTGTCACGGAACTCATTCCGAGCCAGGGCGAACGCTTCGGATGGGAAGTGCCGGGCGACAACAACGAGAAGACCAATGAGAAGGGATGGAACGAAGGAGCCTGCATCACGCACCAAGGCGACTGGTACTACCTGATGTATGCCACTCCCGGCACTGAATACATCACCTACTGCTCTGGCGTCTATGTCTCCAAGAGTCCGTTGGGCCCCTTCGTGCCTATGGACGGTGCTCCCTTTGCCAGCAAGCCCACGGGCTTCATCACCGGTGGCGGCCACGGCCATCCTTTCGTCGATCGCTATGGCAACCAATGGTTTGTGGCGACACTCATCATAGGGGTTCGCGAGCACTACGAACGTCGCGTAGGCATCTTCCCTGCTTATTACACAGCCGACGGCTACGGCCATGCCGTCACGCTCGACATGGATATGCCCTTCCGCCTGCCACAGGAGAAGGTTGACTTCAGCACGGAAAACCTCCTGTTGGACATGAACCTCCTGAGCTACGGCAAGAAGATGACGGCCTCTTCCTCCCTCAATGCCCAGATGCGCCCCAACAATGCTGCCGACGACAACGTGAGGACTTGGTGGTCGGCTTCTTCGGGCAGAAGCGGACAATGGCTGCGCATGGACCTGGGTCGCACCATGGATGTCGAGGCGCTGCAAGTGTGCTTTGCCGACGAAGGCTTCAAGAGCTACCGTCAGGACACCGACATTCCTGTATATAAATATAAGGTGGAAGGTTCCGTCGATGGCAGTGAGTGGCACATGATACTCGACCGCACACAGAACACGGAAGACCAGATTTACGAACTTGTCGTGCTTCCCGAGAGCGAACAGGTGCGTTATCTGCGTGTCACGAACACAAAGGCTTTCGACGTAGGTCAGTTCTCTATCAGTGACTTCCGTGTCTTCGGTCATGCCGACGGCACAGTGCCCGACCCTTGCAACGCCATCAGTGCCGACCGCTCGGCTGAGGACTTCCGGCGCATCAGCGTCAGCTGGGATGCCTCTGCCGACGCAATGGGCTACATCCTGCACTGGGGCACACGGCCCGACCGCATGAACCATTCGGCACGCGTCTTCGGCACGAGCGTCAACTACGGCTTCTTCGACCGCGTCGCCACCTATTACTTCTCCGTCACTCCCTTCAACGAGACGGGCAAGGGGCAGACAAGCGATGTGATAGAAGTGCAAGGTGCTGCCGGCGGACTGAATGTGGATGCCGAGGGTTCCTACATCATTTCCTCGCCACAGGACTTGCTCGACTTTGCCGACCTCGTAAACAATGGCGCCACCTATGCCAATGCTGTCCTGACGACTGACCTCGACATGATGGGCTGCGACTTCACGCCCATTGGCAACACCGACGGCACTTGCTACCGAGGCATCTTCGACGGAGGCGGCCACGTCATAGAAAACCTCACCATAACACTCGCTGATCAGAGCGGTGTGGGACTGTTCGGCTATGCCGGCGGTGCTACCATCAAGAACCTCATCTGCGGCCCTGGCAACAGCATTCAGGGCAAGGCGTTCGTGGGAGGTCTTGTAGGCGACAAGGTGACAAGCAGCACGCTCACCATCATTGGCTGCGGACATGAGGGAAGCGTCGATTGCTCTGCACAGAACGGAGCTGCCTTCGTGGGCTGCGTACATGCTGGCAGCCTCATCATCAACCACTGCTACAACACCGGCAATGTGCGTGGCGGACGCGAGTCGGCCATCTTCAGCGGATGGTTCAGCGGCACAGCTTCCACCATCTCCAACTCATACAACTCCGGCAAACTGACGGCAGGTGTTGACGGCACGAACTATCTGTGGCGTTCGTCGCCCACGGTGGAGGACGTCTATGACCTCAATGGAAGGCAAAGCACCACACGCTTCACTCAGGCCGAACTCGAGAGCGGTGCCCTGGCATGGAAGCTCAACGGCAACAAGGCGCCTGGCATCTTCCGTCAGAACCTCGACAACGGCGAGACCGACAGCCACCCCGTCAGCAGCCAGCTCCACGGCATTGTCTATGCCAGCGGCACTATCAAGTGCGACGGCACTGCTGCCAGCGGCACGACAATCTCCTTCTCCAACACCGACCAGGCCGAGTATCAGCCGCACCGCTACGATGAGGGCATCTGCTCTGTCTGCAACCAGCCCGACCCCGAGTACCTCTATCCCGACCAGCAAGGCTACTACCCCATCGAGACGCCCTACGCACTCCGTTGGTTTGCAGCCTATGTTGCCAGCGATCCGGCCAATGCTTCGCTCGATGCACGCCTGTTGGACGACATCAACATGAGGAACATCGACTTCCTTGGCATCGGCTCGTCTGCCGCACCTTACAGCGGTGAGTTCGATGGCGGCAAGCACACGGTGGACTACCTGACGCTCAGGAAGACAGGGCAGAACTGCGTGGGCTTCATCAATGCAGCCAGCACGGGAGCCTCTATCCATGACCTCACGCTTGGCTCGCACTGCACCATCACGGGCAACCGCTACGTAGGTGGCATCATCGGGCACATAGGCGGACAGGATGGCGACATCATCCGCCTGGAGCGTCTCGGCTTCGAGGGTACGGTGAACGTCCACGACAACGGCGGCAGCATCGTGGGCTGCATCCCCAACAACAACATCACGGCCTACTTCCGTTCTTGCTATACGATAGGCAAGGTGACAGGCACTCAGGAATGCGGCGCACTGTCGGGATGGTCGTCGTACGCTCGCCTGACGAACTGCTACGCACGCGTCAACGGTGCTGGATTGGAGTCGAGTCACGAGGTGGCACGAGGCTTTACACCCATCTTCCGCAACTGCTACGTCAATGGCGGACAGCAGAGGGCCGACGGACTCACCACCTTCACCCTGACCGAGATGCGCAACGGCACACTCCTCGAAAAGCTCAACGACCCTGCCTTCCAGCAGACAGTCGGCACCGACACTTGCCCCAAACTGAGGGGAGAGGAGTAACAGGAATGTTAAATAATAGAAAAAAAACACTCCGGATGTTGGCTGTTCACGAAAAAAGTAGTAATATTGCAAAGGTTTAACCATTAAAACACATAGTTTTATGAAGCACTTTACACTTCTTTTGATGATTGCAGCAACCGTCTGCACCAGCACATTTGCACAGCCAAGGCCAAAGTATGTCTATACCAGCAGCACCACTCTCAACGTGGAGGCTCTGCAGAACCAAGCACAGCCAGTAGTCCTCAACCGCACGCTCTATGCAGGCTACAACACCATCTGTCTGCCCGTGAGCCTCAGTGCAGCACAGCTCCAAGCCGCAGCCAAGGACGTACAGGTGGAGCGTCTTGAAGTCATTCGCCAGGAAGGAAGCACCCTGAACATGTACTTCCTCGACTGCACCGACGAGGGAATCGAGGCAGGCGTCCCCTATCTCATCTTCTCTCCGACATACCAGACGCTTCGTGCCAACACACAGGACATAGCAGGCTTCAGCTCTGAAATCAAGAGCATCAGCAAGAGCGATGATGCTGGCAACACCGTGACCTTCAACAGTTCTTGGGAAGCAATCCAGAAGGAAGGCCGCTACGGCATCCCAGCCCAGCAGGAGACATACGTCCTGGAGAGCATCCTGATCCGTACGGAAGGCGACAAGGCATTCCTGCCCACCCGTTGCGGCTTCACCTGGAATCAGCAGTCCAACGATGCTGAGACACTCGAAATCAAGCACGTCACCAGCCTCGAGGACATCGAGACAAGCATCGAGAAGCTCCAGGAAAGCAATGAGACCGTCGACATCTACAGCGCCCAAGGCACACTCGTCGCTTCGCAGACAAACATCAGCGCAGCCAAGAAGAACCTGCCACAAGGCATCTACGTCGCCAAAGGACTTAAGTTCGCAGTTAAGTGAGCGTAAGAAGACTCGTTCGCAGTTAGGCGGGCGTAGAGAAAGAGACGCTCACATCGTATTACATCGGACGTAAACGAGCCTGACGAAGTTAGGTTCAACGTCAAATAATTTCTTCATTATAATCATATGGGACAGGGAGTCACCTCCAAAAGAGGCAGACTCCCTGTTTGAGCCAGAATTAAACTTCAGTTGCCGTGATTATCAATATATTACATGCGACCATTTGATGTGCTGATACCATAATGTTCCCAAGTGATAACACCTGTAGCAATTGATTCCCAAGAGGTTTCAAAAAGCATCTTATGACGAAAAATGGCAATTTACAGTTGTTAACACTTCAAATTGCCGTTTTGCTGTTATCACTTTTGAATCTGTTCTTGTGCAACTGTGATTGCATCATTACTAAGTTCATCATCGCCTACAGCATCAAGGACTTTATCTGCTAACCACAACGTCAGCATCTCTTTTTCGTCTTGATGCAAGTATTCTGCGAGCTTGATTACATGTTCACGCTTTGCCCGTCTGTCCCCTCGCTCTATCTTGCTTAACATAGGTGTGTCAATCTCTAATAGTGCCGCCAACTGTCGTTGCAACACTCCTTGCTATCCCTGTTTATAGGGGGCGCAATGGTGTATCAAAGAAGTTCGACTAAACTTCAACTAAAATCCACATCTTCTCGCTAAGTCGAATTATACCACTCTTCTTCAATACTGAAACATATTAGCAATCTTCCTTATCTGTCTTTCTCTTACCCCGGCCGGGGAGATGAGAGAAAATAATCAACCAATAGTGGATTATAGTATTAATTTCAACAAAAAATCTCTACAAAATGATGTACAGGGAAGGAAAAACTTGCCTGTTTCGATATTTTTTTTGTACCTTTGCAGCGCAAAATTGCGAATAAATACGGCGTTAAATATAAAAGCATCTATCCATAAGATGTGGCGTCACTCCGTCTAGGACGCAGGTTAAAATCCGATAAAGCGACGGCAGCCTATTTGAAAGAATGGGTTGCCGTCGCTTTTTTTGTCGCAAGTAAAACGATAATATAAACATAGAACTAATGAACAAACAAAAGAAACTATGGGGAGTGGCCAATATCACTCTTTTTACAAGTTCTATCGATGTCGGCACAGCAGATGCTGACACTGAACGACTTGTTCCGTATGGCTGACAATCAGAGTCAGCAGATACGCATCAGCCAGACGTCGGTCCTCGGTGCGGAGGAAACCGTCAAGTCGGCTAAAAGTCAGCGGTTGCCCGATGTGGAAACCGAACTGAGCATTGGCTATCTGGGCGACGGTGCGCTTAGCGACCGCGACTTCACGAACTGGACGCATGTGGATAATCCGCATTTCACGAACAACTTTGCGCTAAAGATACAACAAATCGTTTGGAGTGGAGGTGCAATAACCAGTGGCATCCGTATGGCAGAGTTGGGTAAGGAGATGGCAGAACTCGATCTGTGGCACAACCGCGAGGAGGTGCGCTTCATCATTGCCGGACAGTATCTCGACCTCTGCCGGCTGAAGAATCAGCATGCTGTGGTCATGGAGAACATCGCACTGACCGACACCTTGATACAAAACACGCATGCGCGCATAGAGGCGGGAACGGCATTGCAAAATGATGTAACGCGCTACGAATTGCAACGCGAGAACCTTTTGCTGCAAAGTCAGAAACTGACAGATGCGATGAGCATCATCTGCCATCAGTTATCTACAACCTTGCACACGGAGATCCATCAGGAGCAGATCAATGCGATTGAGATTCCTACTGACTTCGGGAGTGCCAACTGGCAACAATTGGCTGTCAACGAGAATATCGGTATCCTACAGGCATCAACGGCAATCCGCATGAGTGAGCAGCAGTTGAAACTGAAACGTTCGGAACTCTTGCCAAAGGTCGCAATCGTAGCCGAAAATCACTTTGACGGACCTATTACAATAGAGGTTCCTGTGATTGACAAGAACTTCAACTACTGGTTTGCAGGAATCGGAATTCAGTACTCGCTCTCCTCGCTTTGGAAAAGCAACAAAGCCATCAACAAGGCACGTTTCGACCTGCAGCAGGCACAAGAGCAACGCACGCTTGCCCAAGAAAGCGTAAACAAGGCTGTGCAAGCCGCCTACACCAATTTCCTGACGGCACAGACGGAACTGCGCACGCAGCAGAAGAGCGTGGAACTTGCCACGGAGCACTACCGCATCACAAGCAACCGCTATACG
>CAJOLC010000058.1 GCA_905235305.1 uncultured Bacteroidaceae bacterium
TGTCTTTAGGAGAGATTGTGTGTGTGTGTGTGTGTGTGTGTGTAATAATTTCCCTGACTTGTGCAAATATCTGCCCAAGTCTTAGGATTATTTAACATCAAGATTGACATTGCCATCGTTTCCACACCTTAATCGCCACAAAGATAAGGAAAAAAGGGATAGAATGGTAACGAATGAGGAAAAATTATCTAATAAAGGCAGAAAAAGGATGCGTCTCTGCGATAATGGCACTCACAAGGCATACCTCTTTGGCATAAGGACGCTGATGTCCGCCCCATAAAGAAAGCCCCCGGGATGCTTCCCGAGGGGCTTCGTATGGAGGACTATAATCTCATTTATTATCTTGCGCTGGTGAACTCGTCGAGGAAGCGGACATCGTTCTCGGAGAACATGCGGAGGTCTTTCACCTGATACTTCAGGTTCGTGATGCGCTCTATGCCCATGCCGAAAGCGTAGCCTGTATAGATGCTACTGTCAATGCCGTTTGCCTCCAAGACTGCCGGGTCGACCATTCCACACCCGAGTATCTCGAGCCAACCACTGCCTTTGCACATCGAGCAGCCTTTGCCGCCGCAGATGGTACAGCTGACATCCATCTCGGCACTTGGCTCGGTGAAGGGGAAGTAGCTGGGGCGAAGGCGAATCTTCGTCTCAGGCCCGAAGAGTTCCTGAGCAAAGAGGAGCAGGACTTGCTTGAGGTCTGTGAAGCTGACATTCTTGTCGACATACAGTCCCTCTATCTGATGGAAGAAGCAATGGGCACGTGCACTGACGGCTTCATTGCGGTAAACGCGGCCCGGGCACAAGATGCGGATGGGCGGCTGAGTCTTCTCCATGACACGAGACTGTACGCTGCTGGTGTGCGAGCGCAGTATGATGTCGGGATGAGACTCCACGAAGAACGTGTCCTGCATATCGCGGGCAGGATGGTCGTCGGCAAAGTTCAGACTACTATAGACGTGCCAGTCGTCCTCCACCTCAGGGCCTTCTGCCAAGGTGAAGCCAAGGCGGCTGAAGATGTCGACTATTTCGTTCTTGACGATTGTCAGGGGATGACGTGAGCCGAGCGTAATAGGATAAGGCGTTCGCGTAAGGTCGATGGTGCCGATGCCACTGGCTGAGCTTTCGCCGGCACTGTCCTTCAGGGCGTTTATCTTCTCCAGGGCAAGGCTTTTCAGCTGGTTTATCTTCATGCCTACCTCTTTCTTCAGTTCGGGCGGCACACTCCTGAAGTCGTTCATCAGCTGTGATATCTCACCTTTCTTGCTCAGGTATTTGATACGCAGGGCCTCTGCTTCTTGGGCATTTTTTGCCTGAAGGGCAGAGATTTCCTGCATCAATTGTGCTATTCTCTCTATCATAAATAAGCCTGTTATCTGTGTTTTTGCGTGCAAAGATACAAAAAAAAGAAGAATGGAGAATGCAGAATGAAGAATTCTTTGTACTTTTGCACGATTTTATGTCGTTAGGTTGCAGAATGAGCATAAAGTGTAAGGTTATCTGGAGCGTCGTGGCTGTCCTGGTCACGATGCTGATTTCATGTAACAACAAAGGCACGGTCCCCGTCTCCGACACCACAATCGAGGTGGAGGAGAACAGCGACAGCCTTCCCGAGATAGAGGAGGTGGAGGAGGAACTTGTCATAGATGAAGAGAGCACGCCTGCGCTTGACGGCATCTTCAACGACTTCCTCTTCGCCTATCTTCACAGCCGGACTTTGCGGCAGAAGCGTACTGCAAAGCCTCTGCCCCTTGAGCATTCCGTGCGACCCACCGAGCTGCTCGAGGACTTCAACCCAGAGTTTGAACTCAGTTTCCTGTCGGGCGAGTACTTCACGACACTGTATGGCAGTACTTACCAGATGCATGAAGAGGACGACGAAGGACTGGAAGAGGACTCCATCGTCAGCCTGCAACGCATCAACCTCAACGATGGAACGATCCGCAACTACCGTTTCCTGCGCGAAGAGGGACACTGGCAGCTTGTAGCCATCCGTGAGGAGACATTCGACGACAGCGACATCAGCGACTTCCTTAACTTCTATGCCCGCTTCTGCAGCGACAGCATCTTCCAAAGCCAATCCATTGCCGACCCGCTCCATATCAGCCTGCAAGACACAGGAGACGAGAACGAAATCGTCGACGGAATCATCGACGCCGACCAATGGAGGACATTCTGTCCGGAGGTTCCGAGTGGCATCATCAGCAACATCCGCAAGGGCCAGAGCTATGGCGGACACCGAGTCGTGATGAGGAAGAGTGGTTTGTCGAACGGCTTACAAGAGATATTTACATTCAGCAAAGAGAGGAACGGCTGGCGCCTTACTAAATATGAGAATTGAGAACACTTTCGGCATAAAGGCTGAAGCGCGCGAAGTCATCACCTACGACTCGGAAGAAGCGCTCCGAAGGGCTATCGTCCGCATCCACGAAGCGTATGAAGGCTTGCCGCTCCTGCATATCGGTCAGGGCAGTAACCTGCTTTTTCTCAGTGATTTTGACGGCATCGTACTAAAGTCCGACATCAAGGGTCTTACGGTCCAGCAAGAGACGGACGACGAAGTCCTTGTGGAAGTCGGTTCGGGCGAAGTATGTGACGAGTTCATCGACAAAGCCATCCAAAGGGGTTGGTACGGGATGGAGAACCTTTCCCTCATTCCGGGTCAGGTGGGAGCCGCAGCCGTGCAGAACATCGGAGCCTATGGCGTGGAGGCTCAGGACGTGATAGACGAGGTGGTGGGCATCAGTCTGAAGGACGGCTCACAGCGCATCTGGAAGCGGCAGGACTGCCAGTACGGATACAGGCAAAGCATTTTCAAGGGCGACCTATGGGGCCGCTATGCCATCACCCGTGTCATTTTCCGGCTGAAGAAGCACTTCGAGCCGAAGCTCCAATATGGCGGCCTTGTGAAAGCCATCGCGGAGGCAGGCTTCACGAAGGACACCCTGACTGCCCGGCAATTGCGTCAGGTCATCATCGACATCCGCCGAGCCAAGCTTCCTGACCCTAAGGAACAAGGCAACGCAGGCAGCTTCTTCAAGAATCCTGTCGTGCCGAAAGATCTGGCCGAGCAGCTTATGTCGCAATATCCAACGATGCCCCACTACCCTGCCAACGAGGGGAACGTCAAGCTGGCTGCTGGCTGGCTGATTGAACAGGCTGGCTGGAAAGGCAAGAGCCTCGGGCCGGCTGCCGTCCACGACCGTCAGGCACTGGTACTCGTAAACAAGGGCGGCGCTTCGGGCAACGATATACTGAGGCTCTGCGAGGCAATCAAAAAGGATGTCGAGGCACGTTTCGGCATCGAATTAGAGCCGGAGGTGAATTTCATATGAAGATATCTTTCCTTGGAACCGGCACAAGTATCGGAGTGCCGCAAATCGGTTGCCAGTGCGAAGTCTGCACCAGCAGCGACCCTCGCGACCGCCGTCTGCGTGCGTCGGCGCTCTTTGAGGAGGGCGACACAAGGCTCCTCGTTGACTGCGGGCCTGACTTTCGCGAGCAGATGCTCCGTACTAAGATGACCAAGCCACTCAGTGCCGTACTCATCACTCACGAGCATTACGACCACGTCGGAGGCATCGACGACCTCCGCCCATTTACCTTCGAGCACAATCTTCCCCTGTATGCCGACGACTACGCCAGCAGGCACTTGCGTCAGAGGCTGCCCTATTGTCTGGTCCGACACACATATCCGGGCATTCCGAAGCTGGAGTTGCACGAGATTAAGGAAGGCGACAAGCTGCGATTCGGCACTGTCGAAGTGACCGCCATCCGCGTCATGCATGGCGAACTGCCCATAATGGGATACCGAATCGGCGACGTGGCTTACCTGACGGACATGACCGAGCTGTTCCCTTCGTCACTCCCCTTGCTCCAGGGCATCAAGCTGCTTATCATCGGAGCCTTGCGACATACGCCTCACAAGACGCACCAGACCGTAGAACACGCCATAGAGTTCAGCCGGAGCCTGGGCAATATCCCGACCTACTTCATACACATGTGCCACCAAGTCGGCCTGTATGAAGTGGAGGAGCAGAAGCTTCCCGAAGGCTTTCACTATGCCTACGACGGACTGGTCATCGAGGCATAATTCCCCACCCAACCTGTTAACCTTTCAGTACTACCACGGGAAAACTCCAGTACTACCACGGTAAAACTCCAGTACTCCCGTGGTAGTACTGGAGTTTTACTATAGTGAAATTTGCGGAGGACTGTTATCCTACAGGTTCTTGAAAACAGGGAGGCTGCTAATCAGGCACGGTAAAGTAGAGATAGCCTGATGCTCCGCCGCCAATCGCACCACTCGAAGGTGTGATACGACCGCCGTAGCTGCTGTTGTCGATTATGTTTCCAGCCTCAATCGTGACGCCCTGCCCGCTATAATCATATCGGGCAACAAACCTGACGTAGTAGCGTTCGCCATTTTTCGAAGGCAAGGCATTCGGGCGGAGATACAGGTGTCCGATGGGATCGTCCGAGCCTCCCACGTACCCATCATAGTTGGTCCGCACATTATAAACGGATTCGACACGAACCCTTTCATCATCGTTCGGGTCGTCATTTCCCTTAGTGTCGAGCGTGTCGTAACTGATTGTCCAGCTGTATTCAGTACGGTTGATGAGGTGTCCACGCTTGTTCTGATGGGCAGTTACGTGGATTGAATCGCCCGGGTTAAGCACCATGTTGCGCGGATTACCTGTGATGTAGTTCGGATAATTGCCAGTCGTGTAGGTAAACCCAAGCCAAGTCGGGCAATATGATTCATGGTCGCTCTCCGAACAAGAGAAGCAGGCAAGAGCCAAGAGGCCGCAGAGGATGGCCTTTCTTAATTCATTTATCTTCATATTGTGTCAGGTAGTAAGTTAAGTTTCTTCATTTCAGAATAGAGCTTTTGGACGGGAAGGCCCATCACGTTGAAGTAAGAACCTTCGATGCGAGTCACGCCGATGTAGCCGATCCATTCCTGTATGCCGTAAGCTCCCGCCTTGTCCAGGGGTCGGTAATGCGTGACGTAGTGGTCGATTTCCTCTTCCGAAAGCTCTGCGAACGTGACCTGCGAGACAGAGGAAAAAGAATGTGAAGAGTGAAGAGTGAAGAGTGAAGAGTTTGCTGCCGCCGTAGGTTTTTCACGGTTCACCTTTGATTCTTCATTCTTCATTCTTAATTCTTCATTCAAATAAGTCAGCGTCACACCCGTCACGACCTGGTGCGTCCTTCCGGAAAGCTTTCTGAGCATGGCCTTGGCCTCAGCCTCGTCGGCTGGTTTGCCGAGGACCTCGCCGTCGAGATATACGATGGTGTCGGCCGTGATGAGCAGTTCGTCGGGGCCGATGGTGTAGGCCGAAGCCTTCTTTCGGCTGATGTACTGGGGAATCTCCTCCATCGAGAGACCATCCGGATAACTTTCGTCGAGCCCGGGAAGCGTGCGGACCTCATATTCGAAGCCAAGGCCGGAAAGCAATTCCCTGCGCCGAGGCGAGTTACTTGCAAGAATAAGCCTCATCCCCGCCCCCTTTCCGAGGAGAGGGGAAACCTTTAGCTTGCCATTATCTTTTGTCATCTATTATTCTATATTATTCATTATGATTGCCACTCACGTCTTCTTCTCCCCTCTCCTCGGAGAGGGGCCGGGGGTGAGGCTTTTACCATGAAAATGCGATTTCCTCAGCCATCCACTTCCCCTGCGCCTTCATCACCTGCTCTATCACGTCGCGTACACAGCCACGTCCACCGTCCTTATGGCTGACATACACACTGATGTCGCGTATCTCAGGTGCAGCGTCTCGGGGGCAGCAAGGCAGGCCGACGGACTTCATAACCTGATAATCCGGTATGTCGTCGCCCATGTATAGCACCTCGTCGGCTGTCAGTCCGTACTTCTCGACGAACATCTTCATCTTCTCCGTCTTGATGGGACTGGCCAGGAATATGTCGCCGACACCAAGCTTCTGGTAGCGATGGCGTATGGATTCCTCGCCTCCGCCGCTGATGATGGCAACGTGGAGGCCGCTCATCGAAGCAAGCCGGATGGCATAACCGTCTTTGGTATTGGCCGTGCGAAGCAGTTCGCCTTGTGTGTTCGTGAGGATTGTCTCCTGGCTCAACACGCCATCTACGTCAAAGACGAGTGCCCGAATCTTTGTCAGATCGTAATTTATCATCGTGTATGCTTTGGCTAAGTAGTTGATACAATGTGCGATTCTTGTCGTCGAGGAGTGCCTCCTGAGCCGACATCACAGCCTCGTCCCACCGCACAGCCGGCCCTGTCTGGGCTTCGCTTGGCAAGAGTTCGTCCATCTTGTCGGCAGTCTCGTGGATGAGCGGCAGCATTGCAGAGAAGGGAATGCCGTGGCCGGAGAGCAACTCGGCAGTAATGCCGTAGAGACGGTTCACGAAGTTGCAGCAGAAGACGGCAGCCAGGTGGAGGTACTTCCTACGCTCCGAATCCATCGGCTCCGCATGGCTTCCCATGCTTTCGGCAAGCTTACGGAGCAACGCGATATCCTCTTCCCGAGAAGCCTCAATATAAAAAGGTACGCGCGAGGCAGGAATCCGACGCGACTTGGAAAGCGTCTGCAGCGGATAGAACACGCCTCGCCTGCCCTGGGAAAGTGCATCCATCGGCACACTGCCAGCCGTATGCACCACCAGGCCTGCCACATCTTTCAGTTCTTCACTGACGCTTTCGATCGCTCGGTCGCTGACTGCAATGATGTAAAGGTCAGCATCCTGTGGCACTTGGCACGTCCTGTTGCGTCCGCCGACACACGTCAGCTCAAAAGGATGCCCGATGCTCCGGCTAAGGAAGCTGGCCACGTTGCCTGCCCCTATCAGTACTGTCCGATATGTACGCGTTCCCATTTCAGCCGGTCTTCGTTCTGTGGCTTGCGTTCCATGCCTTTATGTCCGACAGCAACGATGCAGACGGCCCTCATCTCGGCAGGAATGCCAAGCAGGAACTTCACGACATCTTCTGCCGGACGACCTTCTGCATCCTGTCTGTCACGCAGTTGAATCCAGCAGGCACCAAGGCCAAGGTCTTCGGCTTGAAGCAGGATGTTGGTTGCCGCCACAGAAGCATCTTCTATCCACACGTCGCTTATCCTTGGGTCGGCAAGCACGACGATTGCCAAAGGCGCTCCAGAAAGGAAGTCGCTACCCATGCTCTTGCACTGGCTCAAGGCAGCCAGCATCTGCTTGTCCTCGACCACAATGAACTCATAACTATGCAGTCCCTTGCTGCTGGGAGCCATCAAACCGGCTCGAAGAAGCAGCTTAACATCGTCGCCACTCAGCAGTTCCTCTGTAAAGCTCCTGTGGCTACGACGCAATTTTATTAATTCGCTGAACTTTTCCATCGTTTCTTTTCTATTGGTCTGCAAATTTACGAAGAATTATTCATTCTTCATTGATTTTATCGAGCTAAAGCTTCTTCATTCTTCATTTTGATACAATAAATCGATACTTTTAACGTTATTATATAAGATGAAACATTTCTTAATGCTTCTTTTGCCTCTCATGTGGGGCTTTCTGAACGTGTCTGCTCAGGAGGAAGAGCAGCAGGTCGATACCGCCAAGGTACACCTGAAGGGAAGGGTCGTGGATGATAGCCAGGACCCTTGTGTCAGGTTCGCATCGAAGGTCAGCCCTTCGGAACCGTTGCTTCGATTGACGGACAATACAAGCTCTCCTTCAATACCGCCGATAGCGTCGTGGTCGTATACTCGATGATAGGCTACGAGACTCGCAAGCGTGTCCTCAAGAAGCCCCAAGGAAATCTGACACTCAACATCGTGATGCGTGAGAGCGGAAAAGAGATGCAAGAAGTGACCATTGCGGAGACGCGCCGACAAATGGGGTCGATGCAGGAGCTCAACAAGAAGGACCTGAAGCGGATGCCCTCGACAAGTGGCAATGCCGTCGAGGAGCTTGTGGCCACCCAGGCTGGTGTCAGCACCCACAACGAACTGTCGAGCCAGTACAATGTACGTGGCGGCTCGTTCGACGAGAACTGTGTCTACATCAATGGTGTCGAGATATATCGCCCGATGCTCATCAATAGCGGACAGCAGGAAGGCCTGTCTGTCATCAACAGTGATATGGTGGAGAAGATCAACTTCTCTGCAGGCGGCTTCGAGGCGAAGTATGGCGACAAGATGTCCAGCGTGCTTGACATCACCTATGCACACCCCGAAAGGCTCGAGGCCTCTGCAAGCGCCAGCCTGCTCGGCGCGAATGTCTATGTCGGTTATGGCAAGAAGAAGTTCTCCTTCAGCAATGGACTGCGCTACAAGACCAACCAATACATGCTCGGCAGCTTGGAGACAAAGGGCGAGTACAAGCCTAACTTCCTCGACTATCAGGCCTATATGCGTTGGGCGCCTTCAAAGGACTGGGCCTTCGACGCCATTGTCTACATCAACCGAAACAACTATAACTTCAAGCCGAAAGACCGCGAGACGAAGTTCGGAACACTTGAAGACGTGAAAAGCTTCAAGGTATATTTCGACGGAAAAGAGGAGGACC
Source organism: uncultured Bacteroidaceae bacterium (assembly GCA_905235305.1). Taxonomy (GTDB): domain Bacteria; phylum Bacteroidota; class Bacteroidia; order Bacteroidales; family Bacteroidaceae; genus Physcousia. Next base: position 8,530 of record CAJOLC010000058.1, read on the forward strand.
AGTTCCAGACACTCTTCGGAACCGTCCGCGCGGCACGTATGCTTGGCAAGGGTGCCATCAGTCTCACCACGTCATTATTCAGCAATCGCGAGAAGGAGACTTACGACATCCAAGGGCAATACTGGCTTCACGAGACGAGCGAGGACGAGCAGCTGGGCGTCGGTTCATACATGGATCATGCACGCAACTTCCTTTACAGCTCCGTACAATCCATGAAGCTTGCCTACGACTTAAAGCTCGGCAACCATCAGATGCATGCAGGAATGGGATGGAAACACGAGAAGGTCCGCGAGAACTCAAACGAATGGGAGTATCGCGACAGCAGTGGATACAGCGTACCTCACACGGGAAACGACCTGCAGGTTATCTATAACATGCGAGCCAAGGACACTATAAACTCCAACCATCTCGAGTTATATGCTCAGGACACATGGCGCAAGGAAAGTTCCGTGGGCATTCTAAGCTTCAACTATGGCTTGAGACTCAGCTATTGGAGCTGGAACAAAGAATGGCTCTTCAGCCCTCGCGCCAGCATAGGTTTCGTGCCGGCATCCAACGATAACTTCACGTTCCGGCTGGCAATGGGACTATATAACCAGCGCCCTTTCTACAAAGAACTGCGCGACACTGTCACCATCGCAGGCAATACAACTGTTCGACTCAACCCGGACATCAAGTCGCAGCGCTCGTTCCAAGTCGTGGCAGGCATGGAATACAAGTTTAAGATTGCGGAACGTCCCTTCAAGTTTACCACCGAAGTTTACTACAAAGCGCAATGGAAGCTCAATCCATACAACGTAGACAACCTGAAAATCGTCTACTATGGTAACAACAGCGCGACCGGTTACGTTGTAGGAGCCGACTTCAAACTCTACGGAGAATTCGTCCCGGGTACAGACTCTTGGATTAGTTTCGGCCTGATGAAAGCATCGATGAGCCTGAATGGACAGAAGATTCCACAGCCCACCGACCAGCGCTACAACATTAATCTCTTCTTCAGCGACTATTTCCCGAACACGACACGATGGAAGATGAACCTCAAGGCGACCTTTGCCGACGGGCTGCCCTTCGGGCCGCCACATACGGGATTAGAGCAAAACGCCTTCCGTGCACCTGCATACAAGCGCTTCGACATCGGCATGAACTACCGCCTCATTGACAACGAAGACCTTCACTTGCGCCATTGGAGGAACCTGCGCAACATCTGGCTCGGACTGGATTGCTTCAATATCTTCGGCCTCGACAACGTGAGCAGTTACTACTGGATAACAGACATTTCGAACCACCAGTATGCTGTACCCAACTACCTCACAGGCCGCATGGTAAACGCCCGAGTACTGATAGAATTGTAAAAATATGCCCCGAGGCTTTGCCGTTCGCAAAAAAATGCATAACTTTGCAGAGCTTGTTAACAACAAACCTATTAAGAACAATTAAAAACATCACATCATGAAGATTTCACGCATTGAACATTTAGGCATCGCCGTGCAGAGCATCGACGAGGTTTTACCCTATTTCCAGGACGTCCTCGGCTTGGAAGTCTACAAAACAGAGGTTGTAGAAGACCAGAAAGTAAAGACAGCCTTCCTCAAGGTCGGCGAAGTAAAGCTGGAACTTCTGGAGCCAACTTGCCCCGAGAGTACAGTCCAGAAGTACCTCGACAACGGTGGCCGCGGCGTACATCACGTTGCCTTCAAGGTGGAAGACGGCGTGAGCGAAGCCCTCGCCATGTGTGACAGCAAGGGCATTCGCCTCATAGACAAGGCCCCGCGTAACGGCGCCGACGGTCTGCACATTGCTTTCCTCCACCCGAAAAGCACCTGTGGCATACTGACCGAATTATGCGAAGAATAAGCAAGCTACACAAGATGGCCGGCATCATGATGTCGGCCTTCTTTGTCTTACTCCAGAGTCTCTCGGCACAGACACTCACGCCCGAGAACCAGGTCATCAGTCTGCGGCACATCATCGAGCAGACAAACGACCCTGCCGGACAGAAGGCTGCCCTGAAACTCATGGCAAGCGCCGGCACCTATCAGGCCCTGACCTTCGCCACCTCACTGCTCGAGGACGAACAGATCGGCGGAGAAGCTGCCAAGACCATCTGGACGATTCTCGACGCCCATCCCGAATACAACGGAGCCGCAACCAGACAAACTCTCGACGCCATCCTGCCAATGCTTAAAGGCAAAGACAAGAAGCAGGCAAAGATCTGGCTTGAAAAGGCCGACAAACAGGAGGAAGGCTTCGTCAGTCTATTCAACGGAAAAGACCTGGAAGGCTGGAAAGGCCTGGTGGAAAACCCGATTGCCCGTGCCAAAATGAGCGAAGAGCAACTCCGGACGGCACAAGAAAAGGCCGACGAGCTGATGCGGCGCGACTGGATTGTAGAGGACGGCGAACTGGTCTACATCGGTCACGGATGGGACAACATCTGCACGTCGAAAGACTATGCTGACTTCGAACTCCTCGTCGACTGGCGTCTCGACCCCAATGGCAAGGAGCCAGATGCAGGCGTTTATCTGCGAGGCACACCACAAGTTCAGATATGGGACATACGCCGCACTGACGTCGGAGCACAGGTAGGCTCTGGAGGGCTCTACAACAACCAGCAGAACCCCAGCACGCCTACAAGCGTGGAAGACAACAAGCTGGGCGAATGGAACACCTTCCGCATCATCATGAAGGGCGACAAGGTAACAGTCTGGCTGAACGGCACGAAGGTCGTGGACAATGTAGTTCTCGAGAACTATTGGGACCGCAAACTGCCCATCTTCCCCCGCGAACAGATAGAAATGCAGGCACATGGTAGCAAATGCTACTTCAGAAATATATATATAAAGGAGCTGACGAAATGAGAATCATATTCATGGGCACACCAGACTTCGCCGTTCAAAGCCTCAGTCGTCTTATCGAAGAAGGCATGAACGTGGTCGGCGTCGTCACAATGCCCGACAAAGCTATCGGCAGACATCACGACGTCCTACAGGCAAGTCCTGTCAAGAAGTTTGCACAGGAGAAAGGCATTCCCGTGCTGCAACCCGAGAAACTTCGCGACGAAGGATTCCTCGCCGAACTACAAGCCTTGAAACCCGACCTACAGATAGTCGTTGCCTTTCGCATGTTGCCGCAAGTCGTCTGGGCATTGCCTCCCCTCGGCACATTCAACCTCCACGCTGCCCTCTTGCCACAATATCGCGGCGCTGCTCCAATAAACTGGGCCATTATCAATGGTGAAACTGAGACAGGCATCACCACCTTCTTCCTCGACGAACAAATCGACACGGGGCGCATCATACTACAGGAACGGACACCTATCGCCATAGATGATAATGCCGAAGACGTCCACGACAAGCTCATGATGCAAGGCGCCGAACTGGTTGTCAAGACAGTGCGACTCATCGAGACTGGTGGAGCAAATGCTACAGACCAGAGTCTCTTTATGAAGGAACAGCCCTTGCGACCTGCTCCGAAGATATTCAAAGAGACTTGTCAGATAAAATGGGACGAACATACACTGAAGAGTGCCTACGACTTCATACGAGGTCTCAGTCCCTACCCCGCTGCGTGGACGCCCGTCACTGCCAACGGCAAAGAAACCGAGATGAAAGTCTTCCAAGCCTCCATGCTATCCGTCAAGCCATCTTCTCACGGCATCTTCATCGACTTGCCCGGTGGCTGTCTCTCGCTCGACGAGGTACAACTGGCTGGCAAAAAGCGAATGCCGGCTAAAGACCTGCTGAATGGAACACAGATTTCAATCATATCAAATAGTACCTTATGAAATGTAGATTAACACTTTTCGTGATTGCCTGCTGCTCCATGATGAGAGCACAGACACCTGTCTACCTCGACACTACAAAGGACATCGAGGCTCGCGTGGAAGATGCACTCAGCCGCATGACACTTGCCGAGAAGATAGACATCATCCATGCGCAAAGTAAGTTTTCGAGTCCCGGCATCAAGCGTCTCGGCATGCCCGACTTCTGGACCGATGACGGACCTCATGGTGTCCGTCCCGACGTGCTTTGGGACGAATGGGAACAGGCCGGACAGACCAACGACTCGTGCGTGGCATTCCCTGCCCTCACCTGCCTGGCAGCAACATGGCATCCCCAAGTCGCTTTTTTGTACGGCCATGCGCTGGGCGAGGAAGCACTCTACCGCGGCAAAGGCATGATACTGGGCCCCGGCGTGAACATCTACCGCACGCCACTCGGAGGCCGTAACTTCGAGTACATGGGCGAGGATCCCTACCTCACCTCACGCATGGTGGTTCCCTACGTACAGGGCTTGCAAAGCTGCGGCGTGGCAAGCTGCGTGAAGCACTACTGCCTGAACAACGACGAG
>CAJOLC010000059.1 GCA_905235305.1 uncultured Bacteroidaceae bacterium
GCAATTGAATATTCATGAACCTGCAATTGAATATACATGTATGTTCAAGCAACCCATAGTGAAGGGGGCAAGGAGCAAGGGGCAAGGAGCAAGTGGAGAAAGCGCCTTTGACGACCGGGCAGGGGTAATTGATACCTCTGAAGTATACTGGGCGACAGTACGACAATAATAATGTGGTGGATTATCTGCGGCAGGAGGTCTGGACTTGACATGAATAGAAGCCCAGCTTATAAAGGGCGAAGAGCATTTGGCTGGGGTGTTTCCCAAGCAGATTCTTCAGTAGTAAAGACCTGCTTATCCTGAAGAAAAAGCATGTCATATCAAGCAGATGCAGCCGCTTCAGCCGCAATGCGAGGGTGGAGACACGTACGTTTTGCTGCTGCTCGATACTCATTGTGGCAAGGGTCCACAGGGCGGTCTCAGTCTTTTGAATGTAATGGACTGCATCTTCTATGCCAAGATGCGTCAGTTTGTTGTCGATGTGTAGGATGCTTATGCCTCGCTTCTTTAGTTCCAAACCGAACTGAGTGTCTTCGTGACCATAGTCGCAGATGCTTTCGTCGAAGCGTATCTGCAGGAAGAGACTGCGCGAAATGAGAAAGTTGAACGTGGTGAATTGGGCATATGGGTGTCTTTGTCTGTACGAAAGCGTAAGCCGCCTTTCTGCAGCAACCTCATAGTCATAGCGAAGACGGGCTTCGGCTTGAGGACATTGCGGCAGGTTTCCTGTACCTCCGCACACGACGCATGCCTCTCCTGAAGCAGCTATATAATCAGCAATGAAGTTCTTCCTCCGCACTTCTGCGTCGGCATCAATGAAGAGCAAGCTCTCTCCTTTTGCCTCTTCAGCAAGCCGATTGCGTATGGCAGCCCTCCCCAGGTTGTGTTCGGGTCTGTAGACATGTACCCTCCCGTCTGAGGTCGATAGTTGAATAGCCTCGACAGAACAGTCGTCGCCCACAATAATCTCGGCATCCCCCGGCAGTTGCTCCAATAATTGCTGGACAAGATGGTTGGGGTCGCAGTTGTATGCTGGTATGAGGACTGAGAGTTTCATGCGTTAGAATGGCATTCCGACAGCGAAGTGGAAGGTGAAGTCTCGTTTGAATGAAGGATGGACTATGGGGAAATGCTGGCGGCTGTTTGTGTAGACGGGGTTGACAGCTTTCATGCCTGCATCGAATCGAAGGATGAAGAAATTGAAGTTGAGTCGCAATCCGAGGCCATAGGAAACGGCAATTTGCTTCCAGAATTCATCAAAGCGGAACTGGCCTCCAGGCTGGTCTTTATAGTCTTTGATAGTCCAGATGTTGCCTGCATCGATGAATGCAGCTCCGTCAAACTTCCAGAAGAGGTGTGTCCTGTATTCCGCATTCAAGTCGAGCTTAATGTCGCCCGTCTGGTTGATGAAGTCGATTTTGCCGTCTGTTCCTTGGAAGCTGCCAGGTCCAAGCTCACGTACACTCCAGCCGCGAACACTGTTGGCTCCGCCGCTGAAGTATCGTTTCTCGTAGGGAAGGATGTCAGAATTCCCGTAAGGAACGGCTATTCCAAGTGCAGCATGAAGCGCCAGGGAGTTGTTCTTGTTGATAAGAAAGCTTTTGCAGTAGGCAAAGTCAAACTTCGCATATTGCGCATAGGCGATGTTGAAAAGCGTATATTTACCTTCATCATTCTGCTTGGTTTTGGCCGCGCTGGTGAGACCATAGAGCAGATTGCCTGCAGTCTCAACGGCAAGTCGGATGGTGTAGGCATTCGTGCCGTAGTTTGAGGCAGATGCACCAAGTGGTCTCGAGGTATAAGAGAGGTGATAGCTCCAGTTCATGATGAAGAGGTTCTCGTAGTTATACTTCAAGATAGCATTGCGGTTCTGTGGGTCGCTCAAGTACTTTTCGCGGAATGTATCGCTTATCCATGGCATGAAAACATAGTCGAGATTCAACAAGTCAATGCGATGCTGGTACTGTCTGTTCATGCGCGACCACCGATAACGCAGTGTGCCCGTTAGTACACGGCGATGGAACTCGGGGCGGTCTTGCGAATCGAAAGCCAGATTTACCTCTGTTGTTGCCTGGGCATTACGTCGGAAAGATGGTCGTAGGAAAGGTAATTTGAAGTCAGGAAACATGAGCCCCGTCTCGATGCTGTACTCGATGAAGTTCTGGTCGGCATAGCCACTCAGTCCTTTAATTGCTTCGAAAGCGCCACGAAGCTTGATGTTGAAGAGTTCCGAACCCTTGAAAAGATTCCGGTTCTGATAGGTAAGGCTGGCAGCAGCACCAAAGTCTCCAGCAGAGTTAGTGCCTTCAAGCTCCGCACTGAAGGAGTTTCGCTTGTTGGGTGACAACGAGATATTGACATCAAGGGTGTCACTATCGTCCGTCCTCTCCTCAATACGAACATTGGAAGTCATAACCGCACTCAGTCGTGTCATACGCGCATAAATCTCGTGCATGTCATTTTCCTTAAAGAGTGAGCCAGTGGTAACGGCCGTAACATTCCTGAGAACCTTTGGACGCAGGAAAGGCTTTTCGCCCTGGAAGTCGTAGGTTATGTTTCCGATATGATAGCGATGATGGGAAAGGTCTGCAGAGTCGGCATTACCCGATGCTGGCTTCACAATCATGTCAACATCGGCAAGATGCTGGCCAAGCGTGGTGTCCACGCGGAAATGAATGTGGTCTTTGTTGAACTTATAATAGCCATTCTCCACAAGCAGGCCATACAATCTGCTTCTTTCTGCATCCAGTTCATTGATGCTGTATGGCTGTCTTTGCTCAGCATTCTGCCCTATCGCCGGATGGTAGTTAAGGCTGTCGAGTATATGACGCAGGGAATCGTCCTGAACATCTATGGTGAAGTCGCGAATATGATAGCGTTCATGAGGGACGATACGATAGAATATCTTCATCTTGTCCTTCTTGGCTTTCTCCAGCAATAGCACTTCAGCATTAAGATAGCCTTGGTTGCGTACGGCAAGCTGCATGTTGTTGCAGGCCTGAATGGTGCGTTCGCGGTCATAGATGACAGGGGCTTCGCCCAGATGACGCAGGAAGCTATTGAATCGTTTCGTACTGTCTCTGCCTGAAAGACTATAGATTCCGATTGGTACATTGAAGATGGAGAACCACTTACTGTTTGGCCTTTGGGGCATATAGGCCTGCAGTTCTTCCATACCTACATGCTTGCCTTCGCTGCTGATGCTTGTCCCCGTAAGCAGATAGCCATCCTCTGGAATGAAACGAGACGTGTGACATCCGCTCAAAAGCATGAGGAAATGCAACAGAAGAACTGGTCTTATGAGTCGTTTTAGCAGATTCACGCGGCAAAGATACAAAAAAGTTAAGAGTAAAGAGGCAAGAGTAATGAGTTTTTTTCGTAACTTTGCAACAGGATTTGTACACACTTCACTTTACACAATGATAAGCAAAGCTCGTATTAAATGGATTAAGTCTTTGGAGATGCGGAAGTATCGTCTGCAAGAGAAGGCATTTGTGGCTGAGGGGCCCAAGCTTGTGGGTGAGTTGCTTCCCTACTCCACTCCTATATATGTTGCTGCCACAAGGGACTGGCTCAATGCTAACAGTCACCTTCTTCGAGCTGTGGGAGAGGTTGACGAGGTGAGTCAGGCGGAATTGGAAAGAGCAAGTCTTTTGCGAACGCCGCAAAGTGTTCTGGCTGTCATGCCTATTCCGGAGAGACAATTCGATGTTTCATCGTTGCAGGAGAAGCTTGTCATTGCATTGGATGGCGTACAGGATCCTGGCAATCTTGGCACGATTCTTCGAATAGCAGACTGGTTTGGCATTCACCATGTCCTGTGTTCCGAAGGGACGGCAGACATTTATAATCCAAAGTGTGTACAGTCCTGTATGGGTGCTTTGGCCAGGGTTCAGGTCTTTTATTGCGACCTTCCTGAGCTTCTGAAGCAGGTCGGGATGCCTGTCTTCGGCACGTTCCTTGACGGAAAAGACATATATCAGGAGGAGCTTTCGCAGCATGGTATCATCGTGATGGGCAACGAAGGGAACGGCATCAGCCAGCCTGTTGCTAAGCTGGTAAACCGTCGCTTGTACATTCCCAACTATCCCAAAGGCTCACTTACCACAGAGAGTCTCAATGTGGCGGTTGCTACAGGAATCGTTTGTGCTGAGTTCAGGAGGAGATAATCCCTACTCATCTTCATTGCTCTCGCTGACATCGTCGATTGAGAGGCCTTCCTCGTCGAGGCCTTTTACATCGGCCTCTGGCGTCAGACTGCTGAAGTATGTGTCGTCGTTGTCGAGGTTGTAGTCATCATTATCCTCGGGGGATTTCATATTACCTGTCAGAGAAATGGGATTTCCTTCTTCGTCATATTCTCTTTCCGGCAGGTCCATGTGAATCTTTTCGACAGGGTCTTTCTTCTTTGCAAAGATTGCTTCTACCCATGTTCCCTTAGGAATCTCCAAGACATCGAAACCTTGTGCCACCTTCTTGTCTAATGTGCCACCTGGAGCATGGATGCGACTTGCGGGGAGTTGGGTAGTGCTTATCTCGAATCCGGTCTCGATGATATCGCGTACAGCAAGGGCTATTGCGTCCCAACCGCCGCCAAAGTTGCGGTCGATAAGCTCCAGAAGCATGGCAGTCGAGATGTGGCGTATGTTCTCGTAGCTGAGGTCCGTAATGCGTTCGATGGCTTTCCTGCGTATGGCCACACATCCTTTTTCTTCCTTGCAATGTACACTTTGCCCAGCCGCCGCTTTCATATTTGGCAGCTTCACGCTCATCTGCAGGATTATAATGTACTACTTCGAAGGCAAGCCTTATTATGTTGAGCAGCTTGGGCTCGCTGGTACTGAAGTCCTCCACCTCTTTTTCGCGCTCCCATGCCTCGGAAATGGCATACTCATCAAGGTCCCAAATGTTGTTCGTATTAAGATCCAGGATGCTTTCGAGCTTTTTAGGACTCTTCTTCTGAGCCTTCTTAGGGGCGGTTTTCTTCTCTTCTTTCATGATTTGATGAAATTAAATTTGCTGCAAAGATACAAAGATTAATTGATAAACAAAAATGAAAGAATGAAAAAAAACTAATACTTATATAAATAATAACAAAGGGATTACAAACGCCCTTATGGTGGAGTGACCGACGCGACATGTTGTAATGACAAACGCGGGCAGGAGCATTTGCAGATGCCTGCTTTTGACTTTCAGCACGCGTACGCTTGGCTTTGTAAAATAACTCATTTTATTTTGTCGACTTGCCCCAGGATATTATTATTCCAATACAGAATTATTTTCTCCTTTCCCTTTCGTCTTTTCACTTTATTTCGTACCTTTGCAACTTGTATGACAAACAAATTCGAACTCATCTCTACATATAAGCCGACTGGAGATCAGCCTGAAGCCATCCAGCAATTGACTGACGGCATCCGGCAAGGCGTTAAGGCTCAGACGCTTTTGGGCGTTACTGGTAGTGGAAAGACGTTTACTATCGCCAATGTCATCGCTGGCATCAACCGCCCTACACTCATTTTGTCGCACAACAAAACACTTGCCGCTCAGCTCTATGGCGAGATGAAGCAGTTCTTCCCACATAATGCAGTCGAGTACTATGTCAGCTACTACGACTATTATCAGCCGGAGGCCTATATGCCTTCTACTGATACATACATTGAGAAAGACTTGGCCATCAACGAGGAAATAGATAAGATGCGACTCTCGGCCACAAGTGCGTTGCTCTCCGGAAGGCAGGATGTCATCGTGGTCAGCAGCGTATCGTGCATCTATGGAATGGGTAATCCGTCTGCCTTTTACGAGAGCCTGCTGGAACTCCATGTGGGTCAGAAGTTCGAACGCAACGATTTGCTTCGCCGCCTGAATGAACTTCTTTATGTCCGCAACGACATAAGTCTATCCAGAGGAGAGTACAGGGTGAAGGGCGACACGGTAGACATTGCCCTTGCCTATAGTGACTTCCTGCTCAGGATTACATTTTGGGATGATGAAATAGAAGGGATAGAGGAACTTGATCCAGAGCTGCTTGTGCGCGTTCAGCTGCATGAATTCTACAAGATATATCCTGCCAATCTCTTCATGACCTCGAAAGATGCTCAGAACAGGGCAATCTCTCAGATTCAGGACGACCTTGGCGAGCAGGTTTCCTTCTTTGAAAGTCAGGGGAAGGAACTTGAGGCAAAGCGCCTGCACGAACGGGTCACCTACGATATTGAAATGATTCGCGAGCTCGGACATTGTTCGGGCATCGAAAACTATAGTCGCTACTTCGATGGTCGCAAGCCTGGTACCCGTCCGTATTGTCTGCTCGACTTCTTTCCCAAAGACTACCTCATGATAATAGACGAAAGCCATGTCTCCGTACCACAGCTGCATGCGATGTACGGCGGAGACCAGGCTCGCAAGACGACTCTTGTGGATTATGGTTTCCGTCTGCCTGCTGCGAAGGACAACAGACCGCTGAAGTTCGAGGAATTTCAAGAGATGACGAACCAGGTTATCTACGTCAGTGCGACCCCGGCAGACTATGAAATCCAGCAAAGCGAAGGCGTGGTAGTGGAGCAAGTCATTAGGCCGACAGGGCTGCTCGACCCCTTAATTGAGGTTCGTCCTACAGAGAATCAGGTGGACGATCTCATGGAAGAGATTCACGAATGCATAGAAAGGAAGGAGCGTGTGCTGGTCGTCACACTCACGAAACGTATGGCCGAGGAACTTACGGAATATCTCCTCGCGGGTGGCATTGAGGCAACTTACATCCATAGCGACGTCGATACGCTCGACAGAGTACGTATCCTGACCGAACTCCGCGCTGGTCGGTACGATGTGCTTGTCGGTGTGAATCTCCTCAGGGAAGGTCTCGATTTGCCGGAAGTCTCGCTTGTTGCCATCCTCGATGCAGACAAGGAAGGCTTCCTCCGCAATCAAAGGAGCTTGACACAAACGATTGGTCGTGCTGCTCGAAACGTCAATGGCAAAGCCATCATGTATGCCGACTCCATTACGGAAAGCATGGCGGCCACCATAGGCGAAACGAATCGTCGCCGCGAAAAGCAGTTGCATTACAATGAAGAGCACGGCATCACACCTCAGCAGATACGTAAAGACCAGTCATCACCCTTCAATGCTGGCCTGGAAGGACAGCAAGCATACATCGAGCCTCATTATGAGGTGCTTGCCGTTGCAGAAGCTGAGACGATGACCCTCGAGCAGAAGGAACAGCGCATAGCAAGCCTTAAGAAGAAGATGCAGGAAGCCGCCAAACGACTCGAGTTTGTAGATGCCGCCATCCTGCGCGACGAAATGCTTCGCTTGCAAGCAGAAGTTGAAAATGAGAAGTCGAAAATGAAGGATGGGGCTAAGCTCAGATGAGGGCTGACATCCTGACGCCCCAGCAGAGCCCTTCCAGAGATGTTTGTGGAGCGACACGTCCCTATAACAAGAAGGACGCGTCCCTATGGGCCGAGCGACACGTCCCTATTGGCAGAGCGACGCGTCCCTCCCTGCTATGCGACTATAGGTTTGAAAAAACATCACATGTGAAGCTATAGCTCGACGCTATTCAAGCTGGACAATTTGACTGCTGTCAATATAAAAGAACAAATAAGAGAAAGAGCGACACTACATTTCTCTACAATTAAGGTATTAGCATATTCCTTCCTCTGCATCAAAAAGATTTTGGCAGTTCAAGCAGATGCTCTTTCCTCGGACATCAATAATATATAATGTTGTGTGGGCTACTTCTTTATCCTATCCCATGTGTTTTGCTGCGATGCATCAATAGCAAAGAGGATTTCGTAAACCTTGTCTTTCTCTTCGCGAGTGCCTTTCTTCTCGAAGATGTTGACGAGTTCATCGCGTTTATACTCTGTGAAGAGTTGCGCCACACGGGTCAGGTTCTTTGCCCTGTTGGCTTCATGGAGCAGTTCGAGCGCGTCAGTAATCGTGGCACGGGCACTGTCGGGGACTTCTGCCATGCGGTCGAGGCCTTTACGATGATAAATGTAGTTGAACTCTCGCATACATTCCAAAGCGCCGTCCATGTAGTCGTTCAGCAAACCATAACGATTGCCGCTGTCGCCAAATGTCTTCCATCCAGGGTAACCCATGCTTTCGCCTGCAGTGGCAATATCTTGGGCGACATGGAAACAATCAGTGCCTCCCATAGGCGCCATCGTGTCGAGGTCCATACCTATTATCATATAGGCATAGTATGCGAGCAGTGCCACGAGATTGTTATCCACTTGGTTCTCCTGATACTCAAGCTGGTCGAACTCGTTGAACTCGAATGTAAACTCCTTGTCATTCACGGAGTAAGCCACGGTGTTGTATGTGCTGCCGTAAACAGGACGGATACTGTTCATCAAGAGTGTGCACTCGAGGACGTTCTCATCTTGTTTGTATGTGTTGACGGTGATATTGAAGTTGCACTGTATCTTCTCGTTCTCACGGAAAGGAATCTCCGTCCATTTGTGATTGTTGAGGAAGTCTGACAACTTCGTCTGCAAAGCATCAAACACCTCGGTTCTTGTCGTCTCGACTTGCGTGTGATTAATCGTCACACGAGCCTCAAGCTCCTGAGCATGAACGAGGGACAAGGAGCAAGGAGCAAGGAGCAAGAGAAATGATATGATAACCTTGAGTCTATTCATTTTTTCATTCTTTCATCGTTTCATTTGTTGAAGCAGATGTTCAACAATGTCCTCTGCCACCTCCTTCTTCGACTTGGTGTCGTAAGCTGTAAGACCATTGTTACGGTCAATTATCGTCACTTTGTTTGTGTCGACACGAAAGCCAGCGTCTTTATCCTGAAGACTATTCAGGACAATGAAGTCGAGGTTCTTGCGCTCCATTTTATCTTGGGCATTCTGGAGTTCGTTATCCGTCTCGAGAGCGAAGCCAACGAGAATCTGCTTCTTTTTCTTGATGGCACCCAGAGCCGCAGCGATGTCTTGAGTGGGTTGCAACTCAAGCTTCAGGTCATTGTCTTTCCGCTTTATCTTCTTGTCGGCAGTTGTCTTTGGCGTGAAGTCTGCAACAGCCGCACAAAGGATGGCAATGTCTGCTTTGGGGAAATGCTTTGTTGCCGCTTCATACATCTCTTGAGCGCACTCCACATCAACGCGCTTGATGCCAGGATGTTTTGTTGTCAAAGTCACAGGACCGCTGACGAGCGTCACCTCGGCACCTTGCTCGGCACAAACCTCGGCAAGAGCGAAGCCCATCTTTCCACTGCTATAGTTGCCGATGAAGCGGACAGGGTCTATCTTCTCATAAGTGGGACCTGCTGTGATGAGCACTTTCTTGCCGGTAAGCGTCTGCTGTTTTGCGAAGAATTGTTCTAAGGTTTCAACTATCTTCTCTGGTTCTTCCATGCGACCTTTGCCTTCAAGTTTTGAGGCAAGAAAGCCTGTACCAGGTTCAATGATGTGGTTGCCGTAGCTCTGTAACTTCTGCAAGTTGGCTTGAGTAGAAGGGTGAGCATACATGTCGAGGTCCATCGCAGGGGCAACGAAGACTGGTGCCTTCATGCTCAGATAAGTGGTGACAAGCATGTTGTCGGCAATGCCGTTAGCCATTTTCCCTATAGTACTCGCAGAAGCAGGAGCGATAAGCATCGCATCTGCCCACAGTCCAAGGCTGACATGAGAATGCCAACTGCCATCACGACGGTCGAAGAACTCGCTGACGACGGGCTTTTGTGTCAAGGTTGCCAGCGTGAGAGGCGTGATGAACTCCTTTGCTGAAGGTGTCATCACGACCTGTACTTCTGCACCTTTCTTGATGAGAAGCCGGGCAAGAATGCAGGCTTTATAGGCAGCAATGCTACCTGTAATGCCAAGTACTATCTTCTTATTTTCCAGCATACTTAAGTGCGAGTCGTTCAAGAGTCTGTTTCGTGTTCATCGTGAAGTCACCTTGCAACATCCAAGCCTTGTAGTTAGGGTCTTTCTTGAGAACATTCTTTACTGCTTGACCTTTGTATTTACCGAAGTTAACTATCTCGACGCCATTCTCGTCGTATACAAATCGGCAGGCCAGGTCGACGCCTTTTTGTATCTGACTGAAGTCGGCAAGATAAGCGACATCATTCTTCAAGTCAGGATAGCGGTCGAGTTGTGCTTCGAGAACTTCCAGCGTTGCCCTTGTGTCGGCAAGTGCGCTGTGAGCATTCTCGAGGTTTTTCCCGCAGTAGAATTTATAGGCAGCGACAAGGGTTCGTTGTTCCATTTTGTGGAAGATGTTCTGCACATCGACCAGCTTCTTCTCGTTGATGTGGATGTCTATACCGCAAAGTGCGAATTCCTCGGCCAGCATCGGCACATCGAACTTATTGCTGTTATAGCCAGCAAGATCGCATCCCTCGAATACTTTCACCAGTTCTTCTGCCTTCTCCTTAAAGGTTGGACAGTCCTTGACATCTTTGTCCTTGATGCCGTGGATGTCACTCGACGCCTTGGGAATGGGCATTCCCGGATTGAAACGAAGAGTCTCAGCCCTTTCGTTTCCATTAGGCTCGAGGCGGATGTAGCAGAGTTCTACGATATGGTCCTTGCCTATGACAAGTCCTGTTGTCTCGAGGTCGAAGAAGATGATTGGCCTTTCGAGCTTGAGTTTCATTGCTTAGTCTTCTACGCGCATCGGCATGAGAAGCATCAGCACTTCGTCGTCGGGATTGTCGTCGGCAGGACGAATCACTCCGGGACGGCTTGGATCTGCCACTTCTATTTTGAGGGTCTCGCTGTCCAGGATGCCTGCAATCTCCAGGAGGAAGGTGCAGCTGAAGCCGATGCTAATGGGGTTGCTTGTGTATTCGCAGAGAATAAACTCCTCGGCACGAGTAGCGTATTCGTTGTCCTGACCAGTCAACTTGATGTTGTTGTTGCCCAGTTCGAGCTTAACAAGACCGCTGCTCTGGTTGCAGAAGACACTGACACGCTTCAATGCACTGATTAAAGCCTGGCGGTCAACGCGAGCCGAGAAGGGATTGTTCTCTGGTATGACGGCGTTGTAGTTAGGATAACGACCTTCGATGAGACGGAAGTGCATCACCATGTCGGCTGAAGAAATGGTTGCCTTTTCGTTGTCGAAAGCGATGGATATATTCTCGTCTTCCTTCGTCAGGACTGCTTTCAGGATGGAAGATACTTTCTTCTGAAGGATGAAACCTGCGGTCAAGCCGCTCTGGACGGTCTTATTAGTATTGCGAACCAACTTGCGACCATCGGTGCCGGCAAACACGATGCTATCGGGCTTGATGTCTACATAGATGCCGTTCATCACGAGACGTATCTCGTCGTTTGCAGTCGCGAAGAGGCAACGGTTGATGCCGTTGAGCAGAACACTTGCAGGAAGTTCGATGCGGGTTGCATCGTCGCCGACGGTTTTCGCCATAGGATATGGGGCAGCATCCATAGCCATCACGACGAATGAACCAGAGTTGTGAACTACCTTCACTTCTTGGCTTTCTGGGTTATAGCCGATATTGAGGGGCTGTTCTGCCAATTCCTTCATCGACTCGAGGAGTGTCTTTGCTGGGATGCAGAAGTGGGCGTCGCCGGTTTGTTCAATGGAAGGAACTGTTGTGATGAAATACTTTTCGCTGTCGGATGCAGTGATGGTGATGGTGCCACCAGTAACATCGAGCAGGAAACAATCTAAGATAGGCATAGAGTTCTTGCTTGCCATCACCTTGCTGGCAGCAGTGAGGCGGCTGTAGAAAGCCGTGCTTGATACTTTGAAGTATATTTGATGTTTGACTATTTACTATTTACAATTTCGCTCGACAAAGATAGTTTTTTTTCGTGCGATGACAAAGAAAAAATAAGAAAAAAACGTCCTAAGAGAAAAAATCTCTAATCCTTTATCACTAATCCCTAATCTTTTCTTATCTTTGCAGTCAAATTACAATCACAAATACAACAAGCAGACAAATGGAATTAACTGGAAAGATTATTGCAGAGTTCAACGAAAGAGGCGGCATAAGCAACAGGACTGGCACCGAATGGAAAGTCAAGTCATATGTTTTGGAGGTGCCAGGAGAGTTTCCTCGCAAGCTGGTTTTCGACGTGTTTGGCGTTGACCGTCTTGCTACCTTCAACATTCAGGTTGGCGAAGAACTGACCGTACATTTTGAAATAGATGCCCATGAATACAACGGACGTTGGTTCAATGATGTCCGCGCTTTCCGCATCGACCGTGGTCAGGCGGCTCCCGTTGCAACTCCGGAAGCGGCTCCGGCACCTGTCCCAACCAGTCCTGCTGCGCCTCAGGCCGATGCAGCCACGATTCCTTTCGAGGCACCGTCTGCAACGGATGACCTGCCATTCTAAGAATAAGAAATTGAAAGGTAAGAAAATAAGAAGGCGAGCTTTATGTGTCCCTTTCTTATTCTCTACGTCTCAAGTTTTCACACTTTCATTTTTCTGGCTCCGTAGCTTAGCTGTATAGAGCGTCAGATTCCGGTTCTGAAGGTCCTGGGTTAGAATCCCAGCGGAGTCACCATAAAGGGAAACACGTCGGTGTTTCCCTTTGTCGTATTAGGTCTGTGCTGTAAAGGGATGGCCGAAGTCAGTTCCCGCGAGGTCACTTCAGCAGACATCTTTATATATATAATGTATAGGGCAGCACTCTGTATAGATAAAGTTTACCACTTGTCTCTTTGCATCGCTTGAAGAGCGACGCGTCCCTATGGACAATGCGACACGTCCCTATTGGCAGAGCGACACGTCCCTATGAGCAGAGCGACGCGTCCCTGTGGGCCATGCGACTATAGGATTAAAAAGACGCCACATTTTGCCTCTGCCAGCGGAACTCGACTTGTGAAGTTATTTCTTCACAAACTCATGGTAATTTGTTATCTGAATTTTTCATTTTTTACGAAAAATCCGTATGCGTTTCACATTTTTTTTATATCTTTGCGACTTGAAACAAGCGATGAGCATGAACTACAACCTGATTGCCGAAAGAACAGGACTCAAGGAGAAATACGTGCGGCAAGTGGTGGATTTGCTGCAGGAAGGTGCCACGGTCCCCTTTATCAGTCGCTACCGCAAGGAAGCAACCGGCGGAATGACTGATGTGGAGGTGGCTCAGGTGGCAGCAGAACTCGACAATGTCAACGAGCTGGAGCACCGCAAGGAATTCATCATCTCGGCCATCGAGACACAAGGAAAGCTCACGCCCGAACTGAGAACAAGGCTCGAGGAATGCTGGGACTCGACCACTTTGGAAGATATATATCTGCCCTACAAGCAGAAGCGCAGGACGCGAGCTCAGGTGGCTCGGGAGGCAGGATTGGAACCTCTTGCCGATGCCATCATGAGGCAAACGAACACGCCACTGCACAAGTTAATCCAAAACTCCAATCATAACGCTGAACTTGATGATGCACAGGCACTTCAAGGAGCAAAGGACATCATCGCAGAGCGCGTTAGTGAAGACGAAAGGGCACGCCAGACCCTCCGCACCACCTTCAGTATCCATGCCCAGATCCAAAGCAAAGTCATCAAGGGCAAAGACGTGGAAGGACAGAACTACCGCGATTACTTCGACTGGCACGAGCCATTGAAACGCTGCTCCAGTCATCGCCTCCTGGCTATGCGGCGCGGTGAAGCCGAAGGGATTCTCAGGGTCTCAATCTGCGTGGACGATGAGCCGGCGGTGGAAAGGATTGCCCGTCTGTTCGTCCGGGGCAACAGTGAATGCAGCAAAGCAGTGCAGGAAGCCGTCGAGGACGGCTATAAACGGCTCCTCGAGCCCAGCATATCGGGCGAGTTCGGTGCCTTGTCGAAGCAAAAAGCCGACGCAGAAGCCATCCGTATCTTCGTCAGTAACCTGGAGCAACTACTCATGGCCTCGCCCCTCGGACAGAAACGAGTGATGGCCATCGACCCGGGGTTCCGGACAGGTTGCAAGGTGGTCTGCCTCGATGCGGAAGGTAATCTCCTGCATCACGACGTCATCTTCCCCCACCCTCCCCGTGCCGAACGCGTCAAGGCGATGCTTACCGTGCAGAACCTTGTCGGGAAATATGGCGTCCAGGCTATCAGCATCGGCAACGGAACGGCAGGTCGCGAGACGGAAGATTTCGTGCGTCACCTCGACCTTCCCGACAACGTGGAGGTCTACAGCGTCAGTGAAGACGGTGCCAGCATCTACAGTGCCAGCGAGATTGCACGCGAGGAATTCCCCAACGAGGACGTAACAGTCCGCGGAGCTGTCAGCATAGGCCGACGCTTGATTGACCCTCTTGCCGAGCTCGTCAAGATAGATCCCTCGAGCATCGGCGTGGGACAATACCAGAAAGATGTAAACCAGACGGCTCTCCGCAAGAGTCTCGAGGACACCGTCATCAGTTGCGTGAACCGAGTTGGCGTGAACGTCAACACGGCAAGTCAGTGGTTGTTGACGTACGTCAGCGGTCTCGGACCGTCGCTCGCCCAGAACATCGTCCGCTATCGACGTGAGAACGGACCCTTCCACTCCAGAAAAGAGTTGATGAAGGTGCCGAGGCTCGGTGCCAAGGCATTCGAGCAATCGGCTGGCTTCCTCAGAATAAAAGACGGAGATGAGCCGTTGGACAACAGCGCAGTTCACCCCGAGAGATACGAGTTGGTTGAACAAATGGCGCGCGACCAGAAGTGCTCCGTGGCAGAACTTATGGCCAACAAAGAGCTCAGGAGCAAAATAGACGTCCAGCGTTATGTGAGTGACGAGGTGGGATTACCCACCCTTCGCGACATCATGACCGAACTCGACAAGCCAGGTCTCGACCCGCGAAAACCACTTAAAGCCTTCGCATTCGACCCGACGATACATGAAATCGGCGACCTTCACGAAGGAATGGTCCTGCCGGGCATCGTGACAAACATCACCAACTTTGGCGCCTTCGTCGACATCGGCGTCCACATCAAGGGCTTGGTACACGTCTCGCAACTCGCCGACCACTATGTAAAAGACCCGACAAACGTGATAAAAGTGCAACAACAAGTCATGGTTCGGGTTATAGGGATAGATTTGCAGAGGGAACGTATCTCGTTGAGCATGAAGAAACTATAAAGGATGGCTAAGGACAAGACAGTATATGTCTGCGACTATTGCGGGCAAGAAAGCGTGAAGTGGCTGGGGAAATGCCCCGCCTGCAATCGTTGGGGCACCATGAAGGAAATAAGAATCAGCCCCACCCCAGCAAAGTCGGCAGGCCCGAAAGCAGTCCCCCGAGGTGAAACGACAGGTGCAGTCCTTCTCCACGAGATAGATGCCAGCGCCGAGCCACGCATCGATATGGGCGATGGAGAGCTGAACCGCGTCCTCGGCGGAGGTCTCGTGCCAGGAAGTCTCGTGTTGCTCGGAGGCGAACCAGGCATCGGCAAGAGCACCCTCACACTTCAGACGGTGCTGCATCTGCAAGGACGTCGCATCCTTTATGTCAGCGGAGAAGAGAGCGCAAGGCAAATAAAGCTCAGAGCCGACCGCCTGGGACCCGCCAACGAACACCTGTATGTCCTTTGCGAGACCTCACTCGAGACAATCTTTCAGCACATAGAAGAGATGCAACCCGACCTCGTCGTCATCGACTCCATACAAACAGTTCAGACGGAAACTGTAGAGTCATCGGCCGGTTCGATTGCACAAATCAGGGAATGTGCTGCATCCCTGCTCAGATATGCAAAGGTGGGAAGAACATCCATCTTGCTTATCGGCCACATAAATAAAGAAGGATCGCTGGCAGGACCTAAGGTCCTGGAACACATCGTGGATGTAGTTCTTCAGTTTGAAGGCGACCAGCATCACATATATCGTATCCTCAGGAGCATCAAGAACCGCTTTGGAAGCACAAGCGAACTCGGCATATATGAGATGAGACATGACGGCCTTCGACAGGTAAGCAACCCAAGCGAATTGCTACTTACCGACAATCGTGAGGGACTTTCAGGCGTCGCTATCTCCTGTTCTGTGGAAGGCGTCCGTCCTTTCCTCATAGAAACGCAGGCTCTTGTCAGCACGGCGGCGTACGGCACAGCACAGAGAAGCACGACAGGCTTCGATGGACGAAGGCTCAACATGCTGTTGGCCGTGCTGGAGAAACGTGTCGGATTCAAGTTGGCACAGAAGGATGTGTTCCTGAACATTGCAGGCGGATTGCGTGTTACCGACCCGGCCATCGACCTTAGTGTGGTGGCGGCAGTGCTTTCGAGCAATGGCGACATGCCCATCGAAGCCGATGTCTGCATGGCAGGTGAAGTAGGATTGAGCGGCGAGATACGTCCCGTGGCTCGCATAGAACAACGTGTTGCCGAAGCACAAAAGTTAGGTTTCAAGCGCATACTCATCCCATCGCACAACGTCAAAGGTCTCGACCCAAGACAATATAAGATAGAACTCGTGCCCGTACGTCGGGTGGTAGAAGCAGTAAGAGAATTATTTGGCTGACTTCTGCAGTCAGGAGGAAGCCCATAAGGTAAAAAGATAACAAAAATAAGGAAAGATGACATTCAGTATCATTTATGTGGCCTTGTGCCTTTTGTTCATGCTCATCGCACTGATGCGTGAGTGCTTGCGCCCCGGCTTGATACTGTTCACGGCAGTCGTTTTGTTGCTTGTGGCAGGTATTATCAACACGGAAGAAGCCTTGAAGGGTTTCTCCAACAAGGGCATGATAACAGTTGCCCTGTTATATCTCGTCAGCGAAGGTGTGCGCAAAAGTGGCATCCTGGAACGCATCGTCTTCCGCATGTTGCCGCAAAAGAACGCCACCATCACCTCGGCTGGATTTCGCTTCTACCCCATCGTTACATTCATCTCAGCTTTTTTCAACAACACCCCCGTAGTTGTCATATTTGCTCCGATGATTAAAAACTGGGCGCGAAAGATGAAGTTGCCTCCCACGAAGTTCCTTATTCCATTGTCCTATGCCACTGTCATTGGTGGCATCTGCACACTCATCGGCACAACAACGAACCTGGTTCTCCACGGCATGCTCCTTCAGGAAGCAAATGACGAGGCAGTTGCCGTGGAGGAAGGAGGCGCGCCTGGCATCCTGATGAAGTACGGAATAGACGGCATGTCGATGTTCGAACTGACTAAAGTGGGCATATTCATTGCTATTGCCGGCCTGATATACCTCATCTTCTTTTCAAGATATTTCCTTCCCGACGAACGTCGCTCGGAAGAAGAAGCAGCAGAACAAGACTTGGCACCAGGCATGACTCGCCATGAGGTTGTCCTCGGGAACCGCTTCCCAGGCCTGGGTAAAACGCTCCATGAGTTCGACTTCTACCGTCACTACGGAGCACATGTCCGCGCCATCAGTCGCGGGGGAAGAATCCTCGAAGGTGACTTCATGAATATGAGACTTACACACGAAGACACCCTCATCATCGATGCTGACGACTCGTTCATGAAGGCATGGGGTGAAGTGTTCTGGATGATAAACCGTGTAGGAGATTACGAGCCGCCCATGGGCAAGAAGAAACGTTGGTTCGCACTTATACTGCTCATTCTGATGATTATCGGTGCTACGGTTGGCGAGCTCGAACCTGTAAAGCAGTACCTTGCCCAGTCGGAGTTTGTGCAGGCACACATGCCCGGACTGAAACTCGACATGTTCTTCTTCGTCTGCATTACCGTCATCATCATGGCTTGGACACGAATGTTCTCGCCACGCAAGTACACCAAATTCTTCTCGTGGGATGTGCTCATCACCATCGCCTGTGCCTTTGCCATATCGACAGCCATGACAAAATCAGGCTTTGCTGACTTCATCGCAGGCTACATCATCTCGCTTACCGACATCGTTAAAGGCACTGACTATGGCATTTACATCATACTTGCTGCCCTGTTCCTTATTACCAACATCTTTACGGAACTCATCACAAACAATGCAGCAGCGGCACTTGCCTTCCCGCTTGCCCTTTCAGTTTCGGAAAAGTTAGGTGCCGACCCGATGCCTTTCATCGTATGTATATGTTTTGCCGCCAGCTCTGCTTTCTCCACGCCTATCGGCTATCAGACGAACCTCATCGTGCAAGGCATTGGAGGCTACCGCTTTGCAGACTTCGTCAAAGTCGGACTTCCCATGAACATCATTGTTTTCACACTGAGCGTTCTCCTTATACCTATAATATATAATATGTAAAAGATGGAAAACGAAAACATATATCCTATACAACTTCTTTCGAGACAAGACAAAGAGGCATTGCTGCATCAGCGTGGCATCATGATATGGATGACAGGCCTTAGTGGCAGTGGCAAAAGCACAGTTGCAGTTGGAGTGGAACGCGAACTACACAGACGAGGCATACTTTGTCGGATTCTCGACGGGGACAACATCCGTGCCGGAATCAACAGCAATCTCGGTTTCTCGGCAGAAGACAGAAGGGAGAACATACGTCGCATAGCTGAAATTGGTAAGCTTTTTGTCGATACAGGCATCGTCACTATTGCCTGCTTTGTCTCTCCCACTGCAGAACTCAGGGAGTTGGCACGCAACATCATCGGCGAAAAAGACTTTCGCGAGGTCTATATTGCCACGCCTCTCGACGAATGTGAACGTCGCGACGTAAAAGGCCTCTATGCTCGTGCCCGTCGAGGAGAAGTAAAAGATTTTACAGGCATCAGTGCCCCGTTTGAAGCCCCGACACATCCCGTTCTCAGTCTTGACACAAGCCTGATGACACTGCAAGAAGAAGTGGAGGCTGTAGTAGAACTGATTACCCGTAGATAGCTGTCAAGTAGTCTAAAGAAGTTTGTCCATATTAAATAATCTTTGTACCTTTGCACCCAAATTAATCAAACTATAAATGGAAGAATATCGTTTAAGCCATCTTCAGGAACTTGAAGCTGAATCTATTCATATCATCCGTGAGGTGGCAGCTGAGTTCGAGAACCCAGTCATGCTTTATAGCATCGGCAAGGACAGTAGTGTGATGGTTCGCCTTGCAGAAAAAGCTTTTGCACCAGGCAAAGTGCCTTTTCCCTTAATGCACATCGACTCGAAATGGAAATTCCGCGAAATGATTGAATTCCGCGACTCATATACAAAAAAGCATGGATGGAACCTGATTGTCGAGAGCAACATGGAGGCATTCAATGCCGGAGTTGGGCCTTTCACACATGGCAGCAAAGTGCATACCGACTTGATGAAGACAAAAGCTCTGCTTGATGCTCTGAACAAATGGAAGTTCGATGCAGCCTTCGGTGGTGCCCGTCGAGATGAAGAAAAGTCAAGGGCAAAGGAACGCATCTTCAGTTTCCGAGACCAGTTCAATCAGTGGGACCCTAAAAACCAACGTCCCGAGCTATGGGATATATACAACAGCCGCGTCCATAAAGGCGAAAGCATACGTGTCTTTCCTCTCTCAAATTGGACAGAGCTTGACATCTGGCAGTACATTCGACTCGAGAACATCCCCATCGTGCCCCTATATTTCGCTAAGGAACGTCCTTGCGTAGAGATAGATGGCAACCTCATCATGGCCGACGACGACCGTCTGCCAAAGGAACTTGTGCCGAAGATTCATCCGCGCATGGTTCGCTTCCGGACCCTTGGCTGTTGGCCATTGACGGGAGCCGTGGAGAGTACTGCCACCACCATCGAAGAGATCGTGGAGGAGATGATGACAACGACAAAGAGTGAACGAACGACTCGAGTCATCGACTTCGATCAAGAGGCAAGCATGGAGCAGAAGAAACGTGAAGGATATTTTTAACTAATGTAACAATATAATGTATAGTCGTCATCATAGTAAGATGCCGAAATAATGCAACAACGAAATAATTGAATTAAACGTGGAAGACAATATCTTAAACATACAGGCTTACCTTGATGCTGACGAGCAGAAGTCGCTTCTCAGATTACTTACCGCAGGCTCCGTCGATGATGGCAAGTCAACACTTATAGGCCGTCTGCTCTTCGACAGCAGGAAGCTTTATGAAGATCAATTGCAAGCTCTGGAGCGAGATTCTAAACGCGTAGGCAATGCTGGTGCCGGCGAGATTGATTATGCCCTGTTGCTCGACGGATTAAAGGCTGAGCGCGAGGAAGGTATCACCATCGATGTGGCTTATCGCTACTTCTCGACAAACCTGCGCAAATTCATCATTGCAGACACTCCAGGACATGAGCAATATACACGAAACATGATAACCGGCGGTTCGACTGCCAACCTTGCTATCATCCTTGTTGATGCCCGGAGCGGCGTAATCACCCAGACACGTCGCCACACGTTCCTTGTCTCCTTGCTTGGCATCAAGCACATCGTCCTTGCTGTCAATAAGATGGACCTTGTGGACTTCTCTGAAGAGACCTTCTGCAAGATTAAGGATGAGTATCTTGAACTGACGAAAAAGCTTGGCATTGAAGATGTCACATGCTTCCCTCTTTCAGCAAAGGAGGGCGACAATGTGGTTGAGAAGAGTGAGAGGACACCTTGGTTCGAAGGCACTTCCCTACTCCAATACCTTGAGACGGTTCCTATCGACCGTGACAGAAATATGCAGGACTTCCGCTTCCCCGTACAATATGTGCTGCGTCCCAACCTCGACTTCCGTGGCTTTTCGGGCAAGGTGGCAAGCGGTATCATCCGTAAAGGTGACGAAATCATGGCCCTGCCCAGTAGAAAGACGAGTAGAGTGAAGAGTATCGTTACCTACGACGGCGAGCTTGATTACGCTTTCTGCCCTCAATGTGTCACCATTACGCTCGAGGACGAGATTGACATTTCAAGAGGAGAAATGCTTGTAAAGCCAGACAATCTGCCATTCGTAGGAAGGCATCTGCAGACAAAGCTTGTCTGGATGGATGAGGAACCGATGGACCGCAACAAGCAATTCTTCCTTAAAGCAAACACAAACACCACAAGAGCCACCATCAGTGCCATAGACTATCGCATCGATGTCAATACTATGGAACGGCTTGACGGAAAGGATTTCAAGCTCAACGAAATAGGTCAAGTGCAAATAACAACAGCCAAGACCCTCTTCTTCGATGCCTACCAGCAAAACAGATCGACGGGAGCCTTCATCCTAATCGACCCTATTACGAACAACACTTGTGCCGTGGGCATGATAGAGAAGGGACTCGAAGAGACAGACTTCCTGCAAGAGGACCTTCCGACACTCGACCTTCCAAAACTCGGCATCGCTCCAGAGCACTACGAGGCCATCGAGAAAGCTGTAAAAGAATTAAGTAGTCAAGGATTGGGAATCATAATAAAAAAGTAATATGGGACTGTTTAATTATAGCCAACTTCCTGTCAATACTCTTGTCGGAGCGGATTGGAAGACATTCAAAACCCTTACGAAAGGACAGCACATATCGAAAGACAAAAAGGCGAATTATTGGCTGACGAAAGGCATCTGCCGCATCCTCAGCCCGTTTGCAGCCTTACAAGAACGGAAGTACCGTAAGTCGATAGTGAGCAAACAATTAGAGAACGACCCTCTTTTCATCCTTGGACATTGGAGGAGTGGCACGACCTTCGTCCATAATATCTTTGCCCAGGACAAGCACTTTGGCTATACGACCACCTACCAGACTGTCTTTCCTCACTACATCATGGCACTGCAGGGACTCTTTAAACCCGTTATGAAGATGGTGATGCCCAGCAAACGTCCCACCGACAACATGGAGCTTGCTCCCGACCTGCCACAGGAAGAAGAGTTTGCCCTCAGCAACATGACGGCCTGCAACTACTACAACTTCTGGTTCTTCCCAGAAAGGATGCAGGAATGGTGCGACCGTTTCCTTACCTTCAAGGATATTACGGACGACGAGCTAACCGAATTCAAGCAGACTTTCGAGAAGTTAGTCAAGGTAAGCCTCTGGAATACTGGCGGCACTCAATATCTCAGCAAGAATCCACCTCATACAGGGCGAATTAAGGCCCTTACAGAGCTTTTCCCCGAGGCACGCTTCGTCTACCTGATGCGCAATCCATATACTGTCTTCGAGAGTACACGTTCTTTCTACCTCAGTACCATAAAGCCTCTGCAGTTCCATGCCATCACGGACGAAGAGATGGAGCATAACATCCTGCGTAACTACATAGAGCTATACCACGCATATAAAGCGCAGAAAGCCATCCTTCCCGAAGGCAGGCTCTATGAAGTGCGCTTTGAGGATATCGAGAAGGATGCCATGAACATCACGGCAGACATCTACGACAAGCTCCACATTCCCGGTTGGGAAGAAGCAAAGCCTGCTATCGAGAAGTACATCCAGAGCAAGAAGGGGTACAAGAAGAACAAGTATCAGTACGCGCCCCGCACTGTTCAGCTCGTTAACAAGTATTGGGGCGAAGTCCTCGACGAGTGGGGCTACGAGAGGCTCTAAGTCACTTTTTCCGATAAAGGAGTGAATACTCCTCCACGACCTGCGGGGGAAAGATTGACGACCCGCAGGGATGTTTCCGAAACCAAGTAATTCTCACCAACTTGAATTGCTTTCTTTTGTAGTTGCCGACATATTATCTGAGAAATACGTTACATTTCGTTGACGGATATTGCTCGTTTTCGCCACAGCGATGACCCACGCTTTGCCATACAGAACTGGATGCGCAACCGCAATACCATTGAGTTTTTCGGTCTTGGGGAGAGTCTCCATAATCCAAGTTTTAACCCGAATAGGTCATTAGAGCTTTCCACCTTTCCACTTTTACGCTTTTCTTTCACACTTCTCCAACCTTTGCGTCAGATAACACGGCTTAGTGTGTTGTTTGCACATACATGTACATTCAATTGCACATACATGTATATTCAATTGCACATACATGTATGTTCAAACAACGCATAGTGTGGGGCGCAAGGAGCAAGGTGCAGGGAGCGAGTGGTGAAAAGGCATCTAATGACCGATTTGGGTTTAACCGTGTTCAATTCGACACGTTTAGGACTGAGGCTGGACTGAACCGTTTTGTCACGACTCCCTCAAAGTGAGTGGAAAACACGGGTGCCATTGGCATTACAGCCAAGGCTGGACGCTATGGTGGAACATACGCTCACAGCGACATCGCAATGGA
>CAJOLC010000060.1 GCA_905235305.1 uncultured Bacteroidaceae bacterium
TGGTAAAAACAAAGGTAACAAAAAAGGTCGAGTTCCAAGCGAGGAACTCGACCTAAATTTGTATTGTGCTCAAAAAGTTTTAGCGGACACCAATAGAAGGAAAAGAATATCTGGGACGAGGAATGGTGACATGAGATTCCGAACAGAGCATCGGAAAATGTAGCACGCGGCTTTTTTGTGTCTGGTGAGAGGGATTCTGTATCAGGCCGTCAGGATGAAGTAGATGACAGAGGCCGGGATGGCGAGCAGGGCACTGTCGAAGCGGTCGAGCAGTCCGCCGTGACCAGGCAGGACGTTGCCGCTGTCCTTGACACCCAGCTGCCGCTTGATGAGGCTCTCCACGAGGTCGCCCCATGTGCCTGCCACCACGATGGTGAGGGCAAAGCCGAGCCAACGGAGCAAGGGCATCGTGTCGGGCTGCCACTGCCAGAGAACGACGGCTGAAAGCAGGGTGAAGAGGCCGCCGCCGATGCTTCCTATCCACGACTTCTTAGGCGATATGCGCGGGAAGAGCTTGTAGGGGATGTACTTGTGGAGCGTCCATCCGCAGAGATAGGCGAAGGTGTCGTTCACCCAAATAAAGATGAAAAGGGCGAGGGGGTATATCCAGTTGTAGGCAAAGGCACCTGTCTCGGCGTCATAGACAATGCTGAGCAGCGGCACGAGGGCGAAGGGCAGGGCGACATAGAGCTGCGAGGCGAAGCAGAGCGTCCAGTCGCGAAGGGGACTGTCGCTGCGTCGGTAGAGCGTGCTGACCAGCAGGTAGAGCATCAGCAGGCCGTAGAGGGCGAACATGCGGGCAGTCTGGTCGCTGGCAATGGCACTGAGCCAGACGGCTGCCACCAGCACTACGCCGGTCATGGCGTTGATGGGGCGCGGCATCCTGGCATGGAGATGCGTGTTCATGTTAGTGCCGAACTCCCACAAGGTGGCTGCGGCAACGGTGGCAAAGAAGAAGAATGCGCTGACGGGACCATAGACGGTGCAGCCGACGAGCAGCAGGACATAAACGGCACCGGTCAGGGTGCGGACGACGAGATTATGCATGGTTCTTTTCTCTATAACGTTATGACGTTATCTCGTTATCACGAGGTTCGTTGTCGCCTGTTGGGTTCAGAAGCTCTTCTGTGCGGCCCTTCCACGGACGCGGCCCGAAGATGCGCTCCACGTCCTCGGCGAAGATGACCTCCCTCTCCACCAGCAGCTGCGCAAGGGCTGCATGGCCTTCGGCGTTCTTCGTGAGGATATCCTTCGCACGGGCGTACTGCTCGGCAATCATCGCCTTCGTCTCCTCGTCGATGAGCTGTGCCGTAGCCTCGGAATAGGGACGCTGGAAGCCGTACTCCTGATTGTCGTAGTAGCAGATGTTGGGCAGCTTGTCGCTCATGCCCATGTAGGTGATCATGCTGTAGGCCTGCTTTGTGACGCGCTCCAGGTCGTTCATCGCACCGCTGCTGACGTGTCCGCAGAAGAGCTCCTCGGCGGCACGTCCGCCCAGTGTGGCACACATCTCGTCGAGCATCTGCTCGCGGGTCGTGATTTGCCGCTCCTCTGGAAGATACCATGCAGCACCGAGGGCACGGCCACGCGGCA
This sequence comes from uncultured Bacteroidaceae bacterium, assembly GCA_905235305.1. GTDB lineage: Bacteria > Bacteroidota > Bacteroidia > Bacteroidales > Bacteroidaceae > Physcousia. The sequence goes on from CAJOLC010000060.1 coordinate 1,594, forward strand.
CGATGGTGACCTTGACGAGGGGATTGGCGTACTGCAAGAGCCAACTGATGGTGGCATGACCCGCTTCGTGGAGAGCGATGGTGCGCTTCTCCTCGGCAGTCATCACCTTCGTCTTCTTCTCCAGACCACCTATGATGCGATCCACCGCGGCCAGGAAGTCGTCCTTGTCTACAGCCTTCTTCCCGTTCCTGGCAGCAATGAGGGCAGCCTCGTTGCAGACGTTGGCGATGTCGGCACCACTGAAGCCCGGCGTCTGACGAGCCAGGAAGTCAACGTCGAGAGACTGGTCTTTCTTGAGAGGCTTCAGGTGCACCAGGAAAATCTCTTTACGTTCGTTCACATCAGGAAGCTCGACATGTATCTGACGGTCGAAGCGTCCTGCACGCAGGAGCGCCTTGTCGAGGATGTCGGCGCGGTTGGTGGCAGCCATGATGATGACGCCGCTGTTCGTGCCGAAACCATCCATTTCGGTGAGGAGTTGGTTAAGGGTATTCTCTCTCTCGTCGTTTGCCCCGACCTGTACACCACGGCTGCGGGCACGACCCACCGCGTCGATCTCGTCGATGAAGATGATGCAGGGAGCCTTCTCCTTAGCCTGGCGGAAGAGGTCGCGCACACGGCTTGCACCGACACCCACGAACATCTCGACGAAGTCACTGCCCGACATGCTGAAGAAAGGCACATCGGCTTCGCCTGCCACGGCCTTTGCAAGCAGCGTCTTACCTGTGCCCGGAGGGCCCACAAGCAGTGCACCTTTGGGAATCTTGCCGCCCAGCTCGGTGTATCGCTGCGGGTTCTTGAGGAACTCCACTATTTCCTGCACTTCGAGCTTGGCACCTTCTTGTCCTGCCACATCAGCAAAGGTTACCTTGTTCTCGTCATCCTTCTCGAAGAGCTTGGCACGGCTCTTGCCCACATTAAAGATACCCATCGGTCCGCTTCCTTCGCTTCCGCCACTCATCCTCCGCATGAGGAATATCCAGAAGAACACAATGAGGATGAGCGGGCCAAAGCTCCAGAAGAAGTGCATAAAGTCATCCTCACCCTGCCGGTACTCTATCTCTCCCTTGAAGTTCTCAAGGGCTTGCTGCTCGCTAATAAAGTCCTCGAGCTTGTCGGCCGATGGTACTTGCACCACGACATATGGCCTGGTGCCTTGGTTGACCTTCTGCTCCTTGAAGACATCGCGAATGTGAGCGGGCTCGACATACATTTGCAGTGCACCCTCTTTCTTGTTGACGACGATGCGCGAGGCATAGCCTTGCTCCACATAACTCTTGAACTGGCTGTATGTTGCGCTGCGCGATGAACTTCCCGAAAGCAAGGAACTGTCGCCACTCATGAACAGATAGCCCAAAGTGATGGCAATGACGAGATAAATCCATGTAAGGCTTATCTGCGAGCCAGGCTTCTTGTCCTTCTTATTATTGTTCTTCTTGTTGTCGCTCATAATCAGTCGAGGTTAGGAATGCTTTGCAGGTCGGCATCGGCCCATAGATGTTCGATGTCGTAGAACGAGCGTAGCTCAGGCACGAAGATGTGTACGATGGCATCGGCATAGTCCATTGCCACCCAAACGGCATTATGGAGTCCGCTGACGGCAATAGGCTTGGCTGCAATCTTCTCTCGGCAAGTGTCACCGACAGAATGTGCAAGTGCTCCAATCTGCACAGGTGAGCCGCCCGAACAGATTACGAAGTATTGGCAAACAGCATCAGGGATGCCTGTCAGGTCAACGACGACGATGTCTCGCCCTTTCTTCTCCTGCAATCCTTCCACTATTGCATCTACCAGCTCGTTCCTCTTTTTCTTCATTCGCGTATTATATATATGTATAGCAATTCAAATTGTGTGCAAAGGTACGAATAAGGAAGCAAAATGCAAAATAATTAAGTTTTTTTTGGCAAATTATTTGGTGAGTTTGTAAAAATGCTGTACCTTTGCAGCGCAATTGGGCTATGGTGTAATGGTAACACTGCAGATTCTGGTCCTGCCTTTCCTGGTTCGAGTCCGGGTAGCCCAACGCTGAAAGGTAGAGGCTGTGCTGAGGAAGTGCGGCCTTTTTCGAACATTAAAAAGAAGGACAAAGTATTTTTATTCAATAACAATGGACGACTATCACGCGGATAATTACAGTTCTTAGTGCTCTGGAGTCTGCATCGCATTGCACGCTCCAATAGGAGCCGAGGATTTATGTGCAAGTACCCCAAAAGCAGAGGAGGAATAAGACGATGCGAACATACTGGAACACTTCGAATGGTCTGCGCACCATTGGAGAATGGCAGCCTGGCTGCTGGGTGCAGGTGACCTGCCCTACCGAGGAGGATATTAACTTCCTGGAGCAAACGCTCAAGATTCCCGATTACTACATTAGCGATATTGCCGATACGGACGAACGTGCCCGTTACGACATAGATGATGGTTGGGTGCTCATCATCTTGCGTATTCCTTACGTGAAGGAAACGAAGAGCCGGACGCCTTATACTACGATTCCCCTTGGTATCATCATGAAGGGCGATGTGCTCATTACCGTCTGCAACTTCGAGACGAACATGATGATAGACTTCGTGTCCTATCAGCAGAAGCGCGGCTTGGGCTTTGTCGACAGTGTGGATATGATATTCCGCCTGTTCCTCTGTTGTGCTGTATGGTATCTGAAACGCCTGAAGCAAATCAGCAGTCGCATAGACAAAGCCAAGCAGAACCTCGACCGTGAGATTAGCAATACCGACCTCATCGCGCTGAGTCGCTTGCAGGACAGCCTGACCTACTTCGTCACATCCATTCGTGGCAATGAGAACCTGCTTTCTAAGCTTAAGTTCAAGCTGCCTATCGACGAGCTTGATGCAGACATGATAGAGGACGTGAGCATTGAGATGAGTCAGGCTCGCGAGACGACGAACATCTATGCGAACATCCTTGATTCCACGATGGACACCTATGCCAACCTGATTAACAACAATATGAACTCGGTCATGAAGATGCTGACAAGCATAAGCATTATTCTGATGTTCCCGACGCTCATCGCCAGCCTCTTCGGTATGAACCTCACCAATGGCATGGAGGAGGCAAGTTGGGGATTCCCTCTTGCCATTATTCTTTCGGTGGGAGTCACCATTCTATTCATGTGGTATTTCAAACGTAAAACGTGGATTTAGCTTCCAATTCATAATTCATAATCCCTGAATAGCGGTTGAATTTTCAATAAACTTGATAAAAAACGAGCCCTTTCCTTGCAGGTTAGGGCTTTTTTTGTTTACTTTGCGTCCGCTATACCTTATTTAAATTAACAAATACAATGATGGACTCTTTAGAGACTAACGAGACTACTGCCCTTGAGCAGTCTTCTGAGATTACGAACGAACAGCAGGTTGAACAGGCGGCTGAAGCAGTTGAGCAGGCGGCGCAAGCAGTTCCTGCGGCGGAAAACGCTGAGCCGGAGCCGGAGGAAGCCAAGCTTGATGTGGAGGTGACCGAGGCTGAGCAGCATACCATAGAGCAGGCCTTCAAGACGAAGGACGAGGTTGTTGCCCGCGTGAAGGAAATTGCGCAGAGTGGCGAAGCCGGCGACCGTGCCGAGCTCAATCTCCTGAAGCAGCTTTTCTACAAGTTTCACAATGCCGAGGTGCAGGAGGCCTTCAAGGCTTTTGTCGAGGCTGGTGGCGAGGAGGACAAGTTCATGCCGGAGGTTGACCCTGCCGAGCCGGTATTCCGTGAAGCTATGCAGGTCATCCGCGAACGGCGTGCTGCCATACAGGAAACGCTGGAGAAGCAGAAGCAGGACAACTTGAGGCGCAAGCTCGAGATACTGGAGCGCATCCAGCAGCTGGCCTCTACTCCTGAGGAAGCCAACAAGAGCTTCGACGAGTTCAAGGCCCTTCAGGCGGAGTGGAAGGAGATTAAGGCTGTGCCGGCCGAGCGTGCTACGGAGCTTTGGAAGAACTATCAGCTTTACATAGAGCAGTACTACGACCTGTTGAAGCTCGGGCATGAGTTGCGCGACTATGACTTCAAGAAGAACCTGGAAATCAAGATGCGTCTCATCCAGCAGGCCGAGGCCCTCGCCGAGAATCCCGATGTGCTGCAAGCCTTCAATCAGCTGCAGACGCTCCATCAGGAGTGGAAGGAGACGGGCCCCGTGGCAAAGGAAATCAGGGAAGACATATGGGCAAAGTTCAAGGAGGTCTCTACCGTCATCAATAAGAAACACCAGGCTTACTTCGATGCCATAAAGGCTCGCGAGGAGGATAACCTTGCGAAGAAGACTGCATTGTGCGAGCAGCTCGAGGCCTTCGGGACGGATGGGCTGAAGACCTTTGCTGACTGGGATGGCATCACGCAGAAGATTAAGGAGCTCCAGGCAGAGTGGAAGACCATAGGGTTTGCTCCTCAGAAGATGAACACCGCTATCTTCGAGCGTTTCCGTCAGGGCTGCGACGCTTTCTTCGAGAAGAAGAACGCCTTCTTCAAAGACCTCAAGGAGGAGCTCAATGCCAATCTGGCGAAGAAGAAGGAGCTCGTGGAGAAGGCAGAGGCTCTGACGGAGAGCACCGAGTGGCGCTCTACGGGCGACATCCTCATCAACCTGCAGAAGCAGTGGAAAGAGATAGGCACGGTTCCCCGCAAGTATAGTGAAGACCTGTGGAAGCGTTTCACGGCAGCCTGCGACCACTTCTTCGAGGCGCGTCAGGCAGCGACCGCCGACGTCCGCAACGAGGAGAAGGCCAACAAGGAACAGAAGGTCGGCATCATCGCACAACTTAAGGAACTGGCTGAGACGCAGGGAGATAATGTCATCCAGCAGGTTAAGGAGCTGCAGCAGAAGTGGAGCGAGGTGGGCCATGTGCCTTTCCGCGACAAGGAGAAGCTCTATAAGGAGTATCGTGAACTCTGCGACAAAATCTACGATGCATACGGCGTGAGCCAGGCAAAGCGCCGGCTGAACAACTTCCGCAAGAATCTGGCGGAAAGGGTAGAGGGCGCCGGCAGCTCGCTCGAAACTGAGCGACAGAAGATGCAGCGTGCCTACGAGCGCATGCTGGCTGAGATAAAGACCTACGAGAACAACATAGGTTTCCTCAACGCCGGCAGCAAGAAGGGCAACTCCCTTGTCGATGCCATGAACAAGAAGGTAGAGAAGCTCCGCAGCGAACTCGACCTCCTGGCTCAGAAAATAAAGGCCGTCGACGAACAGATGCGGGCGGAATAGAATGTCCCTGTGGGGGCGTACTCAACGCCCTATAGGGGGATGAATGGCGCCCTATAGAGTCATACCTGGCGCCCTATTGGAGGATGAAAACCCCCTTATACAGATAAGAGCAAGTTCCCTGCCTGAAGAACCATCTTCAAAGCAGGGAACTTGCTCTTTTTTGTGTCATATATTCCTTTTTTTATACGGCGAAATCACTCGTACTCTTGCTAAAAAGAGAACATAAACGGATTTTTAGCGACAGAAATAGTGTTATTCAAGTAAAAAATCGTATCTTTAGCCGATTAGTGCGCACTATGCGCGCACGTATAATAAAGTAAAAGGAGCATGAAGTGCACCGTTGAGGTTGTTCGGACAAAACGTCAGATGAAGGACTTTGTGAAGCTTCCCTGGAAGATTTACAAGGACAACCCATGCTACGTGCCCGACATGGAGACGGAAGTCAGAGGGTGGTTCGACCCCAAGCACAACCCCGGGCTGCAGCACAGCGAGGTAATGCCCTTCGTGGCTTACGACGAAAGGCGGGAACCCGTGGGCCGCATCGTCGGCATCATCAACCGCAAGGCCAACGAAATCTGGAACGGCAGCTGCGTCCGCTTCGGCTGGATAGAGTTCGTGGACGACACAGAGGTGTCGGCCGCCCTGCTCAAGGCAGTCGAGGACTGGGGCCGCTCGAAAGGGATGGACTCCATACAGGGACCCCTCGGCATCTCGGATTTCGACAAAGAGGGAATGCTCGTCTCCGACTTCGACAAAGTGGGCTCCAGCATCACCATCTACAACCCCCCGTACTATCCCGAGCACATGGCACGCCACGGCTACGGCAAGGAAGTGGACTGGGTGCAGGTCAAGATAGACATCCCAAAGGAAGTGCCCGCCCGATTCGCCCGCGTGCAGAAGCTCGTCGAGGAGATGTACGGACTCAAGGTAAAGAAGCTCACGCCCCGGGAAGTCTTCAAGGAAGGCTACGGCCGAAAGATATTCCGGCTGCTCAACGACGCGTACAGCCAGCTCTTCGGCTATACTCCCCACTCCGACGAGGAGGCCGACGCATTCGTCTCACAGTACATCGGAATGCTCGACCTGCGCATGCTCCCGATGGTGGAGGACGACAAAGGCAACCTCATAGCATGCAGCATCACGATGCCCAACCTCGCAGAGGCAATGCAGAAGTCAAAGGGAAAACTCTTCCCCTTCGGATGGTACCACCTGCTCAGCGCACTCAAGTTCAAGCATCCGGACAAGGCAGAACTGCTCCTGATAGCCGTCCATCCCCAATGGCAAGCACTGGGCATCAACGCCCTCATCTTCGCCGACCTCATCCCACTCTACAACGAGATGGGATATCGCAGCGCAGAGACAGGCCCCATGCTCGAAGACAACCTCAAGGTACTCACACAATGGAAGGCGCTCTCACCCGTAACATACAAGCGCCGCCGCTGCTTCAGCAAAGAAATATAATAAAGGGAAACCGATAAAACATAAGAAAAAGAATGGCAAACAGAGTAGTAATAACAGGCATGGGCATATGGTCATGCATCGGAACAACCCTCGACCAGGTGCGCGACGCACTCTATCAGGGCAAAAGTGGCATCATCTTCAGCCAGGAAAGAAAGGACGCAGGCTTCCGCTCAGCACTCGTAGGCAACGTGCCCAAAGTAGACCTCAAACCATACGTACCGCGCAACCTCCGCAACTTCATGCCCGAAGAAGCCATGTACGGATACATCGCAACCAAGCAGGCACTCGAGAATGCCGGCATCGACGAAGACTATCTCAACACACACGAAGTAGGCATCATCTACGGCAACGACTCCGTGGCAGAAGCCACAATGCAGAGCCTCGACAAGTTCCGTCAGGCTAACAGCACAGTGGCTTGCGGCAGCGGCGCCATCTTCCAGAGCATGAACTCCAACATCACCATGAACCTGGCATGCCTCTTTAAGCTCCGCGGCATCAACCTCACTGCATCGGCAGCCTGCGCATCAGGCTCTCAAAGCATCGGCCTGGCAGCGCTCCTCATCTCACAAGGCTTGCAGGACTGCGTCGTCTGCGGCGGTGCAGAAGAAAACAACATGTACGGCATCGCATCCTTCGACGGCATACAGGCCTTCTCCGTCCGAGAAGATGAACCCGAAAAAGCAAGCCGCCCCTTCGATGCCAGCCGCGACGGACTCGTACCCAGCGGCGGCGGAGCAACCGTCGTCCTGGAGAGCTATGAGCACGCCGTCAAGCGAGGCGCCAACATCATTGCAGAGATAGTAAGCTGGGGCTTCTCGGGCAACGGCGACCACATATCTACACCCAACGTCGCAGGGCCGGCTCGTTCACTCGAACTATGCCTCCGCAACGGCGGCATCGACCCCAAGCAAGTGGGCTACATCAATGCACACGCCACCAGCACCGTCATAGGTGACCGCCGCGAGGCACAGGCTATCGCACAGCTCTTCGGTGAGCGCACCGTTCCAGTCACCTCAACAAAGAGCCAGACCGGACACGAGATGTGGATGGCCGGAGCAAGCGAAATCATCTATTCCACACTGATGATGAAGAACGGCTTCATCGCCGGCAACATCAACTTCGAAGAGCCCGACGAGGAGACAGCATGCATCAACGTCCTGCCCGAAACGAAAGAGACACACTTCGACATGTTCCTCTCCAACAGCTTCGGCTTCGGCGGCACCAACTCCACCATCATCGTGAAGAACGTCTAAGATATATTATCAATTAATGCACTAACCAATAATAACTAAATCAGAACAAAATGACAAGAGAAGAAATCATCGCTGAGATCAATGCTGAACTGGCAGAAGAGTTTGAAATCGACGAGGCAACCATCACTCCAGATGCCCCCATCTACCAGACCCTTGAACTCGACCCTCGTGGACCTCATAGGCATCGTACAGACCAAGTACGGCGTGCTTATCTCCAAGGCAGAACTTCCCACCATCAAGACATTCGCTCAGCTCTACGACTACATTGAGCAGCACCAGAAGTAAATGCACGATGTCCTGATTATCGGCAGCGGACTGGGCGGACTGGAGTGCGGCGCACTGCTCGCCAAGCGAGGACTCAAAGCACTTGTGCTCGAGGGCTCCAACCAACCAGGCGGCTGCATGCAAAGCTTCCGCAGAGGCGGAATGCATTACGATACAGGACTGCACTATGTGGGCGGTCTGGCTCCCGGGCAAACAATGCATCATGCATTCGCAGAACTCGGACTGCTTGACTTGCCCTGGCAAAGGATGGACGAGGCCTTCGACCATGTCATCATCGGCGGCAGGCACTTCGCCTTCCATCAAGGCTACGAAGCCTTCGTCGAAGGACTGGCAAAGGACTTCCCGCATCAGCGTGAAGCACTCCAAAGCTATGCCCAGCGCTTGCAGAACATCACGGCAGACGACATGGATGTCTGCGCCTATGATTACCTCAGGCAGACATTCTCCGACGAACTGCTTCTGAATGTTGTCAGTGCTGCTGCAATGAAGACAGAGCTTCGTCGCGAATCGCTTCCCCTCTTTAACTTCGCCCACACCTGCTCCAGTTACATTGAAAGCAGCTGGCGACTGAAGGGAGATGGCAATCTGCTGGTAGGCAGACTCCTCGACATAATAAAAGAAGCGGGTGGCGAAGTGAAAACGAACAGCAAGGTGGTTCGTCTTGTCGAGGCAGATGGCCGCATCGCAAATGCCATCTGTGCCGACGGGCAAACCTACGAGGCGGAGTATTTCATCTCCGACATACATCCTGCAGAACTTTGCCATTTGCTCGATGGATGTCCTACCATACGGAAAGCCTTCCGCAGACGTATGACATCAGGGGAGAATACCTGCGGCATGTTTACTGCACAGTTCAAGCTTAAGCCTGGTGCATTGCGCTACTTTGCCCACAACGTCTTCGTCTATGACAAGCCTAACGTATGGACGATGACGGAGGACAACGACCCTGTGAAGGGAGTCATGATAAGCGCACGGGTTCCGGAGGATGATTCCGACGAGCTTCGGCAGATAGACCTCCTCACACCTATGCCTTGGCACGAATGCAAGCCTTGGATCAAGGTAGGCCATCGCGGCGACGACTATAAAGCATTATGCCAGAAGAAGACTGAGCAGTGCATCGCTCTGGCAGAGCAATATATTCCTAATCTTCGCGAGATGATTGAGCAATGTTATACCAGTACACCGCTTACCTATCGCGATTATCTGGGAAGTCCTGAAGGTGGAGCTTTCGGATTGCGTAAGGACTATCGCGCATCGATGCTTACTTTCCATTCAGTGGGGACACCATTCCCTAACTTGTTGCTTACAGGACAGAGCATAATCCTGCCTGGCATTGAGGGAGTCACTATGACGGCTTTCGAGACTTGCAGCAAGATTACACATGATATTGTAAGACAATAAACATTATATGACAAGAAAATTCTTTGCAACCCTTGCTTTACTTCTGACATTCGTCTTGAATGTTGCAGGACAGAAGATTACGGGAGTCATCCTTGATGCTTCCACTGGTGATAGTCTTTCCCTGGCAGGCGTATCGTACAAGGATCGCAAGACTTCCACTATAGCTGACCTGGACGGCGTCTTCTCTGTTACACGTATCAATGGAGCCACGCTTGTGTTCTCCTGTATGGGTTATAAGAGCGAGTCGGTCAACATTACGAAGGCTACCCCCAGCCGTCTTACCATCAAGCTCAAGCCTGACACGAAGAGCCTTCAGGAGGTGACAATCAAGGCTGAAAGGAAGCGTTATGTCCGTAGGGACAATCCTGCAGTGGATCTCATGAAGCGGGTTATCGAGGCAAAGAAGGAATCCAGGCTCGAGAACCACGACTACTTCATGTATAACAAGTACCAGAAGTTGTCCATGGCCCTCAACGACTATAAGGTGAAGGAGCTGGACAGCATCAATCCGGAGAAGCCGAAGTTCACCCAGCTGGCCGAACTCAGTCCGTACAACCACAAGATGGTGGTGCCTCTGTCGCTCGACGAGACAGTCACGCAGCACATCTACCGTAAGGATCCGCATTCGGAAAAGGACATCATTACCGGAGAGCAAAGCACCGGACTCAATCAGCTCTTTCAGACTGGCGAGATGATAAACACCACTCTGAAGGAGGTATTTCAGGACGTGGACATCTACGACAATTACATCAAGCTGCTCAAGTTCCCATTCATGAGCCCTATTGCTTCTGGCGCGACGGCTTTCTATCGTTATTACATTGTTGATACCGTGCTTGTGGAGCGTGATTCCTGCTACCACTTGCAGTTCACGCCTAATAACCCGCAGGATATAGGCTTCAACGGAGAAATCTATATCCTGAAGGATTCCACGCTGCACGTCAAGCGCTGCAACCTTTCCATACCGCCCAAGAGCGATGTCAACTTCGTGAGCTCGCTCCACATCGACCAGATTTACAGCCAGCTCCCCAATGGGGAATGGGCGCTGACCACCGACGACATGTGGGCAGAGATGACGCTCTTGTCGAAGAGCCTGCTGGTGGTGCGCAATACGCGCTACAACGACTACAGTTTCGAGCCCTTGCACAAGAACCTCTTCAAGGGGCAGGCCAAGGTGAAGCACATGGCCGACTCGCGTAACCAGGACGAGGAGTTCTGGGACAAGTACAGGGCTGTAGAGCTTTCGCAGAAGGAGGACGGACTTGGGGACTTCATGACTGCGCTCTCCAAGTCTAAGGGAATGCGCATCCCGCTCATCATCTTCCGCACACTCTTCGAGAACTACATCGAGACTTCCAAGGCCGGCAAGCCCAGTAAGTTCGACATCGGTCCCATCATAAGCACGTTCTCCAGCAACTTCTACGACGGCTTCCGCTTGCGTGTGGGTGGCAAGACTACCGGTGCCTTCAGCAAGCATCTGTTCGTGGAGGGACACTATACGCATGCCTTTGGCTCGGGGAGTAACTACTACGGCGTGGAGGGCGTCTATTGCCTCAACAAGAAGAAGAACTCCTCGTTCGAGTTCCCTCAGCGCAATATCGTGTTCGAGAGCTCGCGCGATGTCATGTCTGTCTCAGACAGGTTCCTCAAGAACAGCCACGATAACCTCTTCGTCGGGCTCAAGACGGAGACGGTGAAGATGCTCTACCTCAACAACAAGCAGAGGCTTGGCTTTGTGTGGGAGACCGACTATGGGCTGAACTTCAGCACTAACTTCCAGACGGAAAGCAACAAGGTGCGTGGCGACTTGCGCTTCCTTCATGTGAATGATGCTCCCGAGGAGTTCGGGTTCCGCACTACGGAGTGGAATGCCTCCGTCGTCTTTAGCCCGGGGCAGACATACATCAATACGAAGCAGGACCGCTGGCCTGTGAGCAAGGACCGGCCGGAGTTCACCATCCGTCACGCCATAGCTTTCAAGGGACTGCTCGGCGGTGACTATGCTTCCAACCAGTCCGAGGTGGGTATCTACAAGCGGCAGTGGCTGGGCACGTGGGGTCGTATGGACTTCCATGCATCGGCATCCGCGCAGTGGAACAAGGTGCCTTTCCCGTTGCTCATCACTCCCCCCACCTGCATCTCCTACATCGAACAGGACGGTACGCTCAACATGATGCACAACATGGAGTTCTTCATGGACAGGAGAGTCTTCTGGAGTGTGTCGTGGTACATGAACGGTAAGATCTTCAACCGCATACCTCTCTTCAAGAAGCTCAAGCTCCGTGAGTATGTTGCCTTCCGCGGCGTCTGGGGACACCTCACGAGCAGGAACGACCCCTTCAAGAACACTAATGACGAGATGCTCTTCAGGTTCCCCGAAGGCTCCTACGTCATGGACAGCAGCAAGCCGTACATGGAGGTGGCCGTCGGCATACGCAACATCTTCAAGATCTTCGGCGTCGACTATGTGCGCCGACTCAACTACCTGGACCATCCCGACACGAAGGCGAATGGCATCAGGTTCAATCTGACATTATCATTCTAATTATAGTAAGACAAGATGAAGCACACTATCATCAGTTTGCTGCTGAGTTTCTTTTCCTGCCTTACCCTCGGGGCCGTCGTGATTCCACAGGAGCATATCTACAGGTTCGAGCGCAGCACGAACGCCAACTACATATGCTACGACATCAACCTGCAGGATGGCAAGCTCAATCAGAAGGCTCCCCTCAAGTCCTATTGGGTGACTGGCGGGGGAACGAGGATTTCTGAGCTGACCCTCGTGGAGCGCAAGGTGGCATTTGGCATCAAGGTGATCAGCTCGGACGAAGAGGAGGCCAGTGTCTACATGACCGCCTACAAGGACCTCATCATCCGCATCTGCAAGCACAAAGGCAAGTGGGTGGGAATCGTCAAACTGAACGGCCACGAGATGATCTTGCAGAAGATGTTTGCCCAAATGAAGCAGTCGGTCTACCCCAGATGCGAGTACGTCGACATCTACGGCACGGACATCAAAACGGGGGAGGAGCGTCGCGAACGTATCATGAACTGATTCGCCGCCTGTTTTACTACGCTGACTTACAAGAAAAGGCAGGGATGCACATCGCATTCCTGCCTTTTCCTTATCCTGTCCATCGTAATGGGTTCGTTGCAGCATCATGAATATTGCAGGTTCATGAATATTCAATTGCAGGTTCATGATGCTGCAATGAACCCAATAGGGAGCGTTGGGCGATATAGTGTGCTTCGTGGGTCAGAGCAATGCTTCGATTGCGCTTTCCAGGTCGGGTATGTCTTCCTGGCGAGCCTGCAGGTCGCAGTTGCGGTCTATGAGGAAGTAGCAGGGCAGGCCCTGTACGTCGTAGAGGGTGAGCATGTCGCTCTCCAGGCCCTCCTCCATGTAGACGCTGACCCAGGGCAGTGCTTCGCTCCGTTGCTTCCATAGATGTTGGCTGGGGTCGAGGCTGACCTGGTAGATCTCGAAGCCTCGGTCGTGATACTTGTCGTAGATCTCGCGCAGGAGCAGTGTCCTTTCCGTGCTTCCGTCCAGTGAGAAAGCGGTGAAGTCAAGCATGACGACGTTGCCTCGGAGGCTGCTGAGCGACCGTTCGCGGCCGTTGATGTCGGGCAAGGTCATGTCGATGATGCCCAGTTCCCGCACTTTCTCGCCGTCGATGTCGAGCACAATCTGATGCGGCTTGGCGTTCTTCTTGCGGCACTCCAGCACGATGTTGCAGAGGTTCTCGGCGCGTGGGCTTGTCGGATACTTCTCCTTCCAGGCATTAGCCACTGCTTGCATCCATGCCAGGTCGCTCTTGTCGTTCACCGGGTCGAAGATAAGGTTCGTGCCAAGCGTCTGGAAGCACGCGTAGTAGCTGTAGGCAGTGCCGTAGTTGCCATGCAGGAACTCCGTCTTCACCTCTGCCTTGTACCTGTCCACAAGGCCCTGAATCAGGCTGTCTCTCTCCTTGAACGTGAAGCCACGGTCTGTGGAAATCCGGCGAGCCTCACGCTCCATGTCGGCCAGCTTCAGGCAGAGCAGGCGGATGGTGTCGCACGTTGGGCTGCCCTCCACGGTATAGCCGAACGACATGTCCTTCATGTCGGCCTTGACGCTGACCGTCTCTGTGCTGTCTATCGCAAGGTTGATGGCCTGCCCGCCAATGCGGAGGCGGTAGAACTCGGGGCAGTCTGCGGCAGGCTTCTCGAAACGGAAGGCGCCGTCGCCCTTCAGCCGGATGCTGTCGATGCGGACTGCACCCTCGGCCAGCGAGAGGTGCTCCAGGTAGAGCATTGTGTCGGTACATCCAGCGATGTTACCCTCTATGCGGAACGTCTTCCCGTGCCGGCATCCCAGCAGCATCATGGCTGCAAAAACTATGCATAATGTCTTTTTCGTCATCTTAATATATATAATAATGTGTGCAAAGGTACGAACTTTTGCGTTTAAGGCAAATAAATCCTCATTCTTAGTTCTTTATTCTTCATTTTTTTGTACCTTTGCACGACTTTTTATGTTATATATGTGACGTTAAGAAAACAATAAGCTAAACAAATCAAGATGAACGTAATTACAAAGACAGTCGAGTTGCCTGATGGAAGAACCATCAGCATCGAGACCGGGAAACTTGCCAAACAAGCCGATGGTTCAGTGATGCTCCGCATGAACAACACTATGCTCCTGGCCACTGTTTGTGCCGCAAAGGATGCCGTACCAGGCACAGATTTCATGCCCTTGCAGGTAGAGTACAGAGAGAAGTATTTCGCAGCCGGCCGATTCCCCGGCGGTTTCACAAAACGCGAAGGTAAGGCAAACGACGACGAGATACTGACCTGTCGTCTCGTAGACCGCGCTCTGCGGCCACTCTTCCCAAGCAATTATCATGCAGAAGTGTATGTCAACGTAATCCTCTTCTCAGCCGATGGCGTGGACATGCCCGATGCTCTGGCTGGCTTTGCAGCCTCCGCAGCCCTCGCCTGCAGCGATATTCCATTCGAAGGGCCTATTTCTGAGGTCCGCGTGGCACGCATCAACGGCCAGTTCGTCATCAATCCCACCTTCCAGCAGCTTGAGGAAGCCGACATGGATCTCATGGTCGGCGCCACAGAAGAGAATATCATGATGGTAGAGGGCGAGATGAAAGAAGTGCAGGAGGCTGACCTCCTGGCAGCTCTCAAGGCAGCCCATGCAGCCATCAAGCCTATGTGTCGACTCCAGAAGGAACTCTCCAAGGAGCTGGGCAAGGACGTGAAGCGCGAGTATTGCCACGAGGTGAACGACGAGGAACTGCGCGGCGCCGTCAAGGATGCCTGCTATCAGAAGGCCTACGATGTAACCAAACAAGGTCTCGAAAAGCACGCCAGGGCCGAAGCCTTCGAGGCTATCCGCGAGGAATTCAAGGCAGCATATGCCGAAGCCCATGCAGACATGACTCCGGAAGAACTGGAGGAGAAGAACACGCTCATAGACCGATACTACCACGACGTAGAGCGCGACGCCATGCGCCGCTGCATTCTCGACGAGGGCATCCGCCTCGACGGTCGTAAGACAACAGATATCCGTCCCATCTGGTGCGAGGTTAGTCCGCTGCCTGGCCCACACGGAAGCGCCATCTTCACCCGTGGTGAGACGCAGTCGCTCGCTACCTGTACGCTCGGCACAAAGCTCGACGAGAAGCTCATCGACGATGTGCTCGTGCGCGAGTATCAGCGTTTCCTGCTTCACTATAACTTCCCTCCCTTCTCAACCGGCGAGGCGAAAGCACAGAGGGGTGTAGGCAGAAGAGAGATCGGTCACGGCCATCTGGCATGGCGCGGACTGAAGGGTCAGCTCCCGAAGGACTTCCCCTACACCATCCGCGTAGTGAGCGATATCCTGGAGAGCAATGGTTCCAGCTCGATGGCAAGCACCTGTGCAGGCTGTCTGGCACTGATGGATGCCGGCGTCCCCATTAAGTCTCCCGTCAGCGGCATCGCCATGGGACTCATCAAGAATCCCGGCGAGGACAAATACGCTGTACTTTCCGACATCCTGGGCGACGAGGATCACCTCGGCGACATGGACTTTAAGACCACAGGCACACCGAATGGTCTGACCGCAACGCAGATGGATATCAAGTGCGACGGCCTGTCCTACGACATTCTCGAAAAGGCGCTCATGCAGGCAAAGGCTGGTCGTGAGCACATTCTGGGCGAGATGATGAAGACGCTCGACGCACCGCGTCCAGACCTGAAGCCGCATGTTCCGCGCATCGAACAGATAGTCATCCCGAAGGAATTCATAGGTGCCGTCATTGGCCCGGGTGGAAAGATTATCCAGGGAATGCAGGAAGATACCGGTGCCACCATTACTATCGACGAGGAAGACGGTGTCGGCAAGGTTCAGGTGAGCGGCCCCAATAAGGAAAGCATCGACGCCGCTTTGGCCAAGATCAAGGCTATAGTGGCTGTCCCCGAGATAGGCGAAGTGTACGAAGGCACTGTCCGCAGCATCATGCCCTACGGTTGCTTCGTAGAGTTCATGCCCGGCAAGGACGGACTCCTGCACATCAGCGAGATTGACTGGAAGCGTCTGGAGACCGTCGAAGAGGCTGGCATCAAGGAAGGCGACAAGATGCAGGTGAAGCTGCTCGAGATCGACCCGAAGACCGGCAAGTTCAAGCTGAGCCGTCGCGCCCTGATTGAGAAGCCCGAGGGCTATGTAGAACGTGAGCGCGAGCGCCGTCCCCGTCCCGACCGTGGCGAACGTCGTCCTCGTCCGGAACGTGGTGAGCGCGGCGAGCATCGCCCCCGTCATGAGCACGGCGAAGAGCCAAATGCAGAATAAGACAATAATGCATAAATAAAGGAAGAGGTCGTGTCAAAAGTACCAGACACGACCTCTCTTTTGTCTTAACACATCCTCTTCCATTGTAATAGCACATTCTTAAGCAGCGATTCTATAAATG
>CAJOLC010000061.1 GCA_905235305.1 uncultured Bacteroidaceae bacterium
CGAATGAGAATGCTCGTACCTCTATACGAGATTATAATCTGTTAGCGAGGTGAGGAATGATATTTATGGGCAGGATAAATTAATCGCTGAATAGTTACTGATGAAACGGACTGTGTTAAATAAACCTAAGACTTGGGAAGAGACTTGCACGAGTCAGGGGAAAGTTTACACACAGAGAGTAATACATTATTAATATAATGTGCGCGTGCCCGCGTGCGAGGAAGCAAGGCTCCTCGTGCGTGGGCACGTTGCTTTATACAGGAAAGCGTCGCCATAGGGACATAACGAGAGAACATCATAACTAACCCAATCAAAAACAAATAGCAAGATGAGAACAAGAAACATTTTGGCAGCCCTGCTGCTTATGGCAGGCATTCAGACGGCCTGGGCGCAGAAGGTCGTGCTCAACTACACAGACGGCACAACGCAGAAGGTGCCTGTCTCGGAGTTGCAGGACATCACATTCGAGGAAGCAGATGGAACTGACGTTGACAACCACGAGTATGTTGACCTTGGCTTGCCGTCGGGCACGCTTTGGGCAACTTGTAACATCGGCGCAAAGTATCCATGGGACTACGGCGACTACTTCGCCTGGGGCGAGACATCAGGCTACAACAGCGGCAAGACGACTTTCGATTTGGACACGTACAAGTACTGGGATGCTACCTACAGCGTCGTGACGAAGTACTGCACGGACAGCTCCAGCGGCACGATAGACAACAAGAGCGAGCTGGAGGCAAAAGACGATGCCGCCACGGTAAACTGGGGAACCGCCTGGCAGATGCCGAGCTTGCTTCAGTTTGACGAACTTATAAACAGCAGCTACACGACGACGACATGGACGACGCTGAACGGTGTGTACGGCAGGATGATAGTGAGCAAGAGCAATGGCAACAGGGTGTTCCTGCCCGCCGCTGGCATCCGCCTCGATGCCTCGCTCTACGATGCGGGCTCGTACGGCTTCTATTGGTCGCGTTCGCTCCGTTCGAGCAATTCCCTCTGCGGGTACTTCCTCGACTTCAGTTCGAGATACATCAGCACGAGCAGCTACTACTACCGCTGCTACGGGCAGAGTGTTCGGCCTGTTCGTGTTAAATGATGCTTTAACACATTTAATGCGCGGAGCAATGATAATTTATGACACACCTCTTTAAGAGGGGTCTTGCCCGTGTTGATTGTGTGGCGAGCTACAGGGGCTCGACGGTCAGGACGAGGTATTCCGAGCGGGTGCCTATGCGGAATTTGCCGCCCCAGATGCCGAGGCCGCTGCTGACGTAGTAGTTTGTCGCGCCGCGCTGGTACCTGCCGAAGGCACATTCATACATTCTGTCGGTGAGCAAGGAGATGGGCCAGACCTGTCCATGATGGGTGTGTCCGCTGAACTGGAAGTCGATGTGCAGTTCTTCGGCCTGTTCCAAATGGTGGGGCTGATGGTCGAGCAGGATGAGATACTTGCCCTTGTCGGCCGACGCAACGAGGTCCGACAGTGGATGCCGGCGGCGGTTGGTGCGGTCGTCGCGCCCTATGATGCAGAGTTCGCCCAGCGTTGTCAGCGAATCCTGCAGCAAACGGATGCCTGCGTCGCTGTAGAACTGACGTGCCAGAGGCTCGCTGCTGTAGTATTCGTGGTTGCCCAGACAGGCAAAGGCAGGCGCCTTGAGCCGCCGGAACTCCTCGTGCATCTGCTCTGCGAGGAGCGGTCGGATGCTGCCGTCGATGATGTCTCCGGCTATCAGGACTGCGTCGGGATGCTCGGCATTGATCAGGTCGACCCACCGCGCAAGCTCCTTCCTGCGGTTGTGATAGCCGATGTGCAAGTCGCTCATCAATACCAGCTTGACCGGCTTCGTCACCTTTTCCGAGCGGACGGACATTACCTGCCGATACTTGTGACGGTAGTGCCGGTTGCCATAGACAAGGAGGCAGGAGAGCAGCAGCACGATGGCGCCGAGCGTCTGCCAGCAGTCGTGCATCCACGCGGCAGGCAGCAGCCTGACGAGGCGCAGGATGTCGAACACGAAGAAGGTCATGAAGAGGTAGAGCAAAACGATGAGGCTCGACGTCCCCACCTCATAGACTGCCCTTGCGAAGGGCATTGGCAGGCGGTCCGTGATGCGGAAGATGCTGGCAAACATCAGCATGAACGCACCCACTATCAGCAGGACGATGACTGCCCTCCAGCACCACGCCAGCGGCAGCAGGCACCAGACGTGCCATCCGATATAGCCTACTGCCAGCAGCGGCAGCAGGAGAAAAATAAGCATCCACATATTGCGTCGGGATTTGATTGGTCTTTGTTTTTCGACCACAAAGTTACGAAATATATCCGAGAACTTGCCAACCTTGCCACATCTTTTGCATGAAGAAGTCGAATCAGGCAGGTCGGCGAGGCCGTCCAAAGTGCTTTCTCAGTTCCGGACCTATAGGTCCTTGCTTGAACATACATGTATGTGCAATTGAATATACATGTATGTGCAATTGAATGTACATGTATGTTCAAACAACCCATCTGCATTTTTCGGGCGAAATGTTTGGCGGAGTGGGGGAAAATAGCTACCTTTGCGAGGTCAAATAAAAGTATACGATTATGGCTATAAGGTTTTCTATTGCAAGACGCGGCGTTCTTCCCACTGAGGGACAGCAGGGTGGTGCCGCAGGAAAGGTTGAATCCGGGAGCCTCCGACTGCTGTTGGAGAGCCCGCAGACGGTGGATGCCGTGGAGTTCCAGAGCGGCAGCTCGCGTCTGCCGACTGTGCTGCCGAAGGGCGAGCTGCTGTCTGCCCTGAACACATTCAGGCGCGTCATGGTGCATGAGATGCAGAAGGGCAATGCCGTCACCCTGCCCGGCATCGGCACATTCCGCCTGACCCTGAAGGGAAGCATCGAGGAGCAGGGCGGCAACTTCCACGGGAAGGATGTCCGCGTGGACGGCATCGTGTTCCGTCCCGACCGCGAACTGCTGTCCGAGGCGCGTGGGTTCGAGGTGGACCAAGTGCCGTTCGGATGGGAGTTCCAGGCAGAGGAACAGGATGTAGATGCACGTCTCTCGGAGCTCTTCGCCCAGAAGGATGTGGTCACGCACAAGGATGTGTCGGTGGCCTTAGGGCAGACCTTCACCCGCAGCCGCGTGATGTCGCTGCTGAACAGGCTGGTGCGCCAGGGCCGACTCGTACGCGAGGGCAAAGGCTCCACCGTACGCTATCAGGTCGTAAAGTAGCATCCGCGGGGTGTTCGAGGCTGTAATCCGTCGTCGGAAACGACAGAGCCACACATTTTATAATAGATAATGATTCGAAAAGTTACCAAAAGGACTGCTATGTTTAGGAAGGTAGTTTCGCTTCTCCTGCTGGGCCTCTTGACGGCCTCATGCAGCGAGAAGAAGCAGGATAAGACAGTTCCGGAGTACAAGACCATGCAGGTGGCGAGCTCCAGCCAGGCAGTCAGTGCCCGCTACAGTGCAACGATGAAGGGCAAGGAGACAGTGGAGGTGCGTCCGCAAGTCAGCGGGCTCATCACGAAGATACTGACTTCGGAAGGTCAGAAAGTCAGCCGCGGGCAGACGCTCTTCATCATCGACCAGGTGCCCTTCCAGGCAGCCCTGAACACAGCAGAGGCGGCCCTTAAGTCGGCCAAGGCGTCGGAGGCAACGGCTCAGCTCACCTACGACAGCAAGAAGACGTTGTGCGACCAGCAGGTCATCAGCGACTACGAACTCCAGACGGCGCATCAGGCGCTGCTCTCGGCACAGGCTCAGGTGGCACAAGCACAGGCGCAGGTGGTCAATGCCCGTAACAGCCTGAGCTATACGGTAGTGAAGAGCCCCCTGAGCGGCGTGGCAGGCATGATACCTTACCACGTCGGCGCCCTCGTCAGCCCCAGCATCAGCGAGCCTCTCATTGCAGTCAGCGACGACAGCGAGATGTGGGTCTATTTCAGTCTCAGCGAGCGGGAAGTGACCAACCTCACTATGCAATACGGCAGCCTGGAAGCCTTCATGAACGAAATGCCCGATGTCTCCCTGCTCCTCAGCAACGGTAAGGAGTACGGCGAGAAAGGACGCGTGGATGCAGTCAGCGGCATCGTCGATGCCAAGACCGGTGCCGTGACGCTGAGGGCCGTCTTCCCCAACAGCAAACACTTGCTTCGCAACGGCGGAACCGGCACGGTGGTCCTCTCCACGCTCCGCGAAGGAGTCATCGTCATACCACAGACCGCGACCTTCGAATTGCAGAACAAAGTGTTCGTCTATCGTGTCGTGGAAGGCAAGACGAAACAGACGGAAATCTCCATCGCCCCTCTCGACGACGGCAAGCACTACATCGTGGAGGACGGCCTTCAGCAGGGCGACATCATCATCGCCGAAGGTGCCGGCCTCCTGCGGGAAGGAACGGCAGTAAATGAAGAGTGAAGAATGAAGAATGAAGAATTAAGTTCCGCGACTACAATCGCGCCATGGTGCTGGAGCATCCATGAATCTGCATGTCGCCCTGTGGAGGTAAATGGAGAATGAAGAATCTGCTTTGACCGAATGAAAAACTATCGCAGAGAAGGTTCCATCCTACACATTAAGAGCTACGCTTTTGCCGTGAGGATAACAAAGATGTTCCTGCATTTTACGGAAAATGACTGGAAGCTGACGACCATCTACAAGCAAGTCTTGCGGTCGGGGACGTCTATATCTGCCAATGTCCACGAGTCGGAGTTTGCACAAAGCCCTTCGGATTTCGCCTCCAAACTGCATGTCGCCCTGAAGGAAGCCAACGAGACAATGAACTGGTTGAACCTTTTGCACGACACGGACATCCTGTCGGAAAGAGAGTTCGAGAGCATGGCCTCAGATTGCAACGACCTTATAGCTCTGTTAATATCGTCAATCAAAACAGTTAAAAAGAATAATAATTAAGAGAAGAGAACAAGACGTGATGAACGAGAGCAGTGCGGTAGCAAATGCTTCATTCTTCATTCTTCGTTCTTCATTACTAAAGAGATGTCACCGAAGTTCTTCATAGACAGACCCATCCTCTCGGGCGTCATATCTGTCTTCATCGTAGTCCTCGGACTGATAGGGCTGGTGAATCTGCCCATCGAACAGTTCCCCGAGATAGCTCCCCCTACGGTGAGCGTGCGCGCCAGCTACACCGGTGCCAACGCCGAAACCGTGCAGAAGAGCGTCATCATACCGCTGGAAGAGAGCCTGAACGGTGTGGAGAACATGATGTACATGACTTCCTCGGCCTCCAACACAGGCTCGGGCAACATCAGCATCTACTTCAAGCAAGGCACAAACGCTGATATGGCGATGGTCAACGTGCAGAACCGCGTGGCATCCACACAAGGCCAGTTGCCTGCAGACGTCACGAGGAGTGGCGTCACAGTCCGTAAGCGACAGACCAGCAACATCAAGAGCCTTTCCCTCTACAGCCCGTCGGATGCGTACGACACCGACTTTCTCACGAACTACATGAAGATAAACATCGAGCCGCGCCTCTCGCGTGTGCCCGGCGTGGGAGAGGTCAATGTCTGGGGAGCCAGCTATAGTATGCGCGTCTGGCTCGACCCTCTGAAGATGGCATCATACGGCCTCATGCCCTCAGATATAGAGAATGTGCTGGCGGAGCAGAACATCGAAGCACCGACAGGCACGTTGGGCGCGGACTCGGAAAATACGTTCCAGTACGTCCTGAAGTACAGAGGGCGGTACGAAGAGGAACGCGACTACGAGCAAATGGTCGTGAAGTCTTTGCCCGACGGCAGTGTGCTTCGGCTCGGAGACGTTGCCCGCGTGGAGCTTGGCATACAGGACTATACCATCCGGAACAGTACCAATGGGCATCCGGGGGCTAACTGTATGATGACGCCAGGGTCCAACGCGAACGAAATTATAGAACGCATCGACGAGACGGCCCTCGAGATACAGAAAGAGCTGCCGCCTGGCATGGAACTCGTGGATGTGATGAGTACGAAAGACTTCCTCGACGCCAGCATCAGCAATGTTGTCCGCACGCTCCTCGAGGCTATTGTGCTCGTGGTCCTCGTGGTTTACATCTTTTTGCAAGACCTCAGGAGCACGTTCATCCCGTCGCTTGCCATCGTGGTCAGTTTGATAGGCACCTTTGCAGTGCTCTACTTCATCGGTTTCAGCCTGAACCTGCTGACGCTCTTTGCTTTGGTGTTGGTAATCGGAACAGTGGTCGACGATGCCATCGTCGTGGTGGAAGCCGTCCAGGCCAAGTTCGATGAAGGCTACGAGTCACCCTATCTGGCCTCCGTCGACGCAATGAAAGGGCTGACGTCGGCACTTGTTACGACCACCATCGTGTTTATGAGCGTCTTCATCCCCGTATGTTTCGTGAGCGGCACCACAGGTGTGTTCTACACACAATTCGGCATCACGATGGCCATCGCCGTAGTTATCTCCACTGTCAATGCCATGACTCTGTCGCCAGCCCTGTGTGCCTTGTTGCTCAGACCAAGAAGGGAAGGCGACACGAGCTTCTCGGCTCGCTTCCACGAGGCCTTCAATGTCAGCTTCCGCCGCGTAGTTGTCAAGTACCAGAACGGCGTCCTTCGCATCTTCCACCACCGCTGGTTGCCCTGGGTCTCTGTAGTGCTCGTGAGCATCCTGCTGGGCTATATGCTCAAGACAACCAAGACCGGCTTCGTCCCCAACGAGGATATGGGCTCCATCAACGTCAATGTCCAGTGCGCTCCCGGCACGAGCCTGGCCGTGACCGGCGAGATAACCCGTGAGGTGGAGCGTCGCATAAAGGACATTCCACAGTTCCGTCTCTACAACATGACCATAGGCCGTGGCTCCACGTTCGACCAGTCGTCGTCCGCCGGCTCGTTCAATATCCGCCTGAAGAACTGGGATGAACGCAAGGGGAAGGGTGATGATATCAACTCTGTAATCAATGAGATCTACCGACGCACGGCTGATATTACGCAGGCGCAGGTCAGGGTAAGCACCCGTCCCATGATTTCGGGTTACGGCGCAACCAGTGGTTTCGAGCTTCATGTACAAGACAGGAGGGGCGGCAAGATAGAGGATCTGATGCGCATCACCCGTGTTCTCATCGACTCCCTCAATCAGGAGCCTGCCATCTCCCGCGCCTTTACCACCTTCGACACGAAGTATCCGCAGTATCGCGTAGAAGTAGATGCAGCCCGATGCAAGCGCGACGGCGTGACGCCAAACGCTGTTCTGAAGGTCCTCTCAGGCTATGTCGGCGGCACCTACAGCAGCAACCTGACGCGCTTCACGAAGCTTTATCGCGTCATCGTACAGGCGTCTCCCGAGTTCCGCCTCGATGAGGCTGCCCTTTCAAACATGCGTGTCAGGAGCGAGAGCGGGCAGATGATTCCCATCACGCAGTATATCTCGATGGAGCGAGTCTATGGCAGCGAGGGCCTGAACCGCTTTAATCTCTTCAGCAGCATCGCTGTCATGGGACAGACTGCCGACGGCTACAGCAGCGGACAGACACTGGAGGCCATCCGCCGCACGGCTGCCAGAGTGCTGCCCGAAGGCTATGGCTACGAGTTCGGTGGCATGTCGAGGGAGGAGGCCTCGCTTGGCAACACCACCGCCATCATATTCGTCATCTGTGTCCTCTTCATTTATCTCATCCTCTGTGCACTCTATGAAAGCCTCTTCATACCGTTGGCCGTCATCCTGAGCGTGCCGTTCGGCCTGCTCGGAAGCTTTATCTTCTCGTGGATGTGGGGCTTGGACAACAACATCTACATGCAGACGGGACTCATCATGCTCATCGGCTTGCTGGCAAAGACAGCCATCCTCCTGACCGAGTACGCCACGGAGCGTCACCGCCAAGGCATGAGCATCACGATGGCCGCCATGAGTGCCGCCAGGGTGCGCCTGCGTCCCATCCTGATGACGTCGCTCACCATGATATTCGGCATGCTGCCCCTCGTCTTCGCCCACGGCGTAGGAGCCAACGGCAACATCTCTTTGGGAGTGGGCTGTGCAGGCGGTATGTTGGTCGGCACCATCGCATTGCTCTTCGTCGTGCCCGTGCTCTACATGCCCTTCCAATGGTTGCACAGCCGCTTCGGTCACGCAGTGAAGCGATAGAACCATCACCCTGCAGAGCATCAGGCTATTCGTAGGACGGCCATGGCAATTGCCCCGAGTCGGTCGTCATAAGCCTTTTCTCCACCCGCTCCATGCACCTTGCTCCCTGCCCCTTGCACCTTGCCCCTTGCTCCCCACTACTATGGGTTGTTTGAACATACATGTATGTGCAATTGAATATACATGTATGTGCAATTGAATGTACATGTATGTTCAAACAAGGCACTATGCCATGTCGCCTCGCGCAGGCTGAGTTTTTCACCTCTTTTATATGCCGCAAGGCAAAATGTAGGGCAGAATGTTTGGAAGGATAGGCTAAAAATGCTAACTTTGCAGGGTAAAAAATGCTTTGTTATGAAAAAGAATGTTATTCTCTGCATGCTGGTTTTAGCCTTCGCGAGCATGAAGGCACAGGTCAATGTGAAAGTCGATGTGGCAAGTCGTGGCATAGAAATCAGTCCGACGCTCTATGGCATCTTCTACGAGGACATCAACTACGCCTCCGATGGCGGCCTGTATGCCGAGCTGATAAGGAACCGTTCCTTCGAGTTCGATGCTGACAGGCCGGTGCATTGGAAAGCAGAGGGCAGCAATATCAACCTGACCACGGAGGGCCTCCTGAACGAGAAGCAGGGCCACGCCCTAAGGCTTGCCACGACCGAGAAAGGCGGCGGCGTGAGCAACGAAGGCTTCTGGGGAATCAATGCCGTCAGTGGTACACAGTACAGGCTATCGTTCTGGATCAAGCCGCTGAAAGGCAGTCCCGGGGCCATCAAGGCATCCCTCGTGGGCAAGGCAGGCGTGTTGGGAGAGACGGTCGTCAGCACAAGTCTGAAGAAAGGGTGGCAAAAGGTGGAGTCCGTCATAGTGCCCGAGGCCTCGGACACGCAGGCAACCTTCCGCATGCAGATGGAAAAGCCGTGCGAAATACTGCTCGACGTCGTGAGCCTCTTCCCGCCAACCTTCAAGGGCAGGCCTAATGGCTGCCGCATCGACCTTGCCGAGAAGCTCCAGGCCTTGCATCCGGCCTTCATGCGCTTCCCCGGCGGATGCTACGTCGAAGGCAACTTCAAGCCCGAAAACGCCTACCATTGGGAGCGCACGGTGGGGCCTATAGAACGCAGGCCAGGGCATATGAATGCCAACTGGGGCTATCCTACGACCGACGGCCTGGGCTTCCACGAGTTCCTGCAGCTCTGCGAGGACCTGAACGCGAAGCCGCTTTTCGTTGTCAACATAGGCATCTGGCACGGCGGATGCACACCGCTCAATGAACTGCAGCCGTGGATTGACGAGTGCCTCGGAGCCTTGGAATACGCCAACGGACCCGTCACGAGCCACTACGGCAAGATGCGTGCCGAGAACGGACACCCCGAGCCCTTCGGCATCGCCTACATAGAGATAGGCAACGAGAACTACAACTGGAACATCGCTGACAACAGCGACCAGAGCGACCATTACCCGGAGCGTTACCGCATGTTCTACGATGCCATCAAGGCACGATTCCCCGAGGTGCAGTGCATCGGCAATGTGGAGTCGTGGGGCACAGACTATCCCCGCTGGCGAAACGAACACCCCGTCGACATCCTCGACGAGCATTACTACCGCAACCCAGGCTGGTTCGTCAACCAATACCACCGCTTCGACGACTACGACCGACGCGGTCCGGTCATCTATCCCGGCGAGTATGCCGTCACACAAGGCTTTGGTTCGACGGGCAACATGAATGCCGCCATGGGTGAGGCCGTCTTTATGCTTGGCATGGAGAACAATGCCGACATCGTCCGCATGAGCAGCTACGCTCCTCTCTTCGTTAACGAGAACGGCATCCAGTGGCGGCCTGACATGATCCGCTTCAACAGCAGCAAGTCGTTCGGCACGCCAAGCTATTGGGTGCAGCAGCTCTTTCCGACTCACATCGGAAACAGGCTCGTGAAGTGCGACTTGCAGTGGAACATCCCACAAAACCAGGTTGCGAAGCCGAAGCCAGTCAGTGTCGGCGTGGCAACCTGGCGGACGCAGGCGACGTATCGGAACCCTCAACTCATCGTCGATGGCAAGGAGGTGCCCCTGTCGAATGTGAAGGAATGGCGGAGCGGCAACTCAAGGCGTGAGCATCAAGGCGCATGGGAGGCATCAAACGGCAGCCTGCGGCAGACGAGCAATGCCGAGGAGACGATGCGGATATCGCCCGAAACCTTCACCCCAACGCATTATACTTATAAGGTGCAGGCGCGTAAGGATGGCGGAGCAGAGGCCTTCATGCTCGTCTTTAACTATGTGGACGAGCAGAACTTCGACTGGCTTAACCTCGGCGGATGGGGCAACACGAGGACTTCCGTCGAGACAACCTTAGGCGGAAACCGTAATACACTCGACGGCATACACGACGACCATTACGATGCCAATAAGTGGTATGACATCCAGCTCGATGTCGACGGAGATGACATGACAGCGATGGTCGACGGCAAAACCGTGTATAAAGGCAAGAAGAAGCCATCCGTCATGCATGGCGTCTATGCCAACAGCACCCTCGACGAAAAGGGAAACATCCTCTACACTAAGATAGTGAACCTATGCGGCACTGGCACCTCCGGCACCCTCGAACTCTCTGGTGGCACTGCCGAGAAGGCGGAAATGGTGCGCCTGGCAGGCATGACGGGCGAGGACGAGAACACCATGCAGTATCCCAACAATATCGTGCCGCGTCCGGCAAAGGTAGTGACCTCCGACGCAGGCAACCGCCTTACCTTCGATGTTGCACCTTATAGCGTCAACATCATCACTACAAAACTTAAATAGGAGCTGTCGCTTCAGTCCTGTCCCACAGGGGCGTTTCATCGTAAGTAAGGCTGTATTACTTCAGCAGCGTATTACGGACGTCCCGTCCCTCAAGCGGATGATGTAACGCCCCGTGCCGCGTAGCCCTTTCCCCACATGGGAAATGCCGATGCGGCACGAGGCGTTTTTGTGCCATGTGCCACATTCGTTATTCCTCAGAACCAATTACTACGAATAAGTGTTCAATAACTATGAATAAACGTTAAAATGCCGGCAATATCGTAACTTTCCAATATCTAAACATTGCGAGATAGCGGAAAACTCCCTTACTTTGCTTTCGGAAACAAACAGATAGAACGATATGAAACGCAACGAAAAAACGCTTACGAAGGTGGAGTTCGAAGTGATGAACATCCTGTGGGACATCGACGGAGCGGCTTGTGCATGGGACATCATCGAACGCTATGACGAGCCGAAACCTGCCTATACAACCATTGCCACCTACCTCAAAGTGCTCTACGAGAAGGGCTTCCTCGACTTCCACAAAGTAGAGGGACAGGGCAAGACGCACCGCTACATGCCTCTCGTGACGCGTGCCGAATACACGCGCAGCACGATGCAGGAGGTGAAGAAGAACCTCTTCGGAGGCAGCGTGAAGTCCATGCTCAGCTTCTTCGTCCAGGAAGAAAACCTCTCGCCCGACGAAGTGAAAGAACTGCTGGAACTGTGCCTCACCTCCGACCCCTCTCCGAGGATGGGGGAGTAAATAGCTAAATTACTAAATTGTAAATCAATTGTACATTGTACATTGTCAAATTGTAAATGACTATGCTTTTGTATTCCATCAAGTCCGCAGTGGTGCTGACGATGCTCTATGTGCCCTACGTCCTCATGCTCAGGCGCGAGAGCTTCTTCCGTTTCAACCGCCTCGTACTGCTGGGCATCCTGCTGCTCTCGCTGCTGCTGCCGCTCTGCAACATCTCCGCTCTGTCGCTCGACCACCAGCCCGTCGTGCAGGCAGCACAGCTGCAGATGCTCGAGATGGGCATCCCTGTCCACGTCCTGCCTGAGGTGCAAGTCACCGCCTCCCCTTTAAGGGGAGGTTTGGAGGGGCCTTTTTCCCTCTTTCACCTCTTCACCTTTATATATATAATAGGTATGGCAGGGTTGCTTGTGCTGAGGATCTGGCAGGTGGGTCGCCTGCAGCTCGGGCTGAAGAAGGGCGTGCTGTGGCACAACGACGAGCAGGGCGTTCGCATCTATTGCCATTCGGGCGACGTGGCACCATTCAGCTGGATGCGGAACATCGTGATTAATGAGAAGGATTACGACGAAGCAGGCCGTGAGATAGTCTTGCACGAGATGGGTCACATACAGAGCGGCCACTCGTGGGACGTTGTGCTGCTCACCCTCGTACAGATGGTGCAGTGGTGGAATCCGATGTGCTACATGCTGGGCATCAGCCTGCGGGATGTCCACGAATACGAAGCCGATGCCTTCGTCCTCCGGCAGGGCGTCTCGGCACAAGGCTATCAGTTATTGCTCATAAGAAAAGCCGTTGGCTCCGGTTCCTACGCTTTCGCCAACAGCTTTAACCATAGTTTAACTAAAAAACGTATCACTATGATGAAAAAAATCAAGTCAAATCCCTGGATGAAGAGCAAGGCGCTCTATGTCATCCCGGTGGCTGCGTTGGCACTCTCGGCCTTCGCCACGCCTAAAATTGTCGCTCCCATCGAGGAGGCAGTCACTAATCTTGAGGGCAAAGGTACGGAGAATTCCGTGAATTTGCAAGTTCCTGAGGAGAAAAAGAACCCTGTCGTTCAAAAAGAAGAGGCACAGAGCCCTGTGGAGAATTCGGAGGAGGTGAAGAAGCTGGATGCCGACGCACAGCCCCTGATTGTCCTCAACGGCAAAGTCATCGAAGTTCCCAAAGATGTCAACTTTGAAACAATGGACAGTGAGGGGCAATTCTCATCACTGCTGAATATCAACAAGGAGGACATCGAAAGCATTACCGTGCTACAGAAGGATGCCGCCACCAAAGTATGGGGCGACAAAGGTGCCAACGGCGTAATCGTCATCAATACACGCAGCGGAAAGCAAAGCGAAGCGGCGGACGTCAAGGAACTCGTAAAGAAGTTGCCTGGAGCAGAGATGGACGACGA
>CAJOLC010000062.1 GCA_905235305.1 uncultured Bacteroidaceae bacterium
ATACTTCAAGCAATTCCTCTCCGACCCGAAGAATCAGGCCAACCTCAAGAGCGAGTTCTTCATCCCCCTCATGGTGGATCACCTCATCAAGGCAGGCAAGGCCACTTGCGAAGTGCTTGACACGACCAGCAAATGGTTTGGCGTGACCTATCCTGAGGATAGACCTGAGGTCGTTGCTAAGCTCGCCGCGCTCCACGAGACAGGTCAATATCCAGCACAAATGTTCTGACATCAACTCTGCCCCACTCTCTTCTTTGGAGGGTGGGGCTATTTACTTATAACCATGAAACGCTTTATCTTATTCTTTTCTCTGCTCTTGTCGGTCATGATGAGCATAGCTCAGGGCATTCCAGACAACACGACTCGCATCCGCGAGGAGTTCCAAGACCGCAAGTTCGGCATATTCATCCACTGGGGCATCTACTCCATGCTGGCCAACGGCGAGTGGGTGATGCACAACCGCAGCCTTGGCCGCGACGAGTATGCCAAGCTTGCGGGAGGTTTCTTCCCGTCACGATTCGATGCGCGGGAGTGGACAAAGCTGTTCAAGGAGGCAGGGGCCCAGTACGTCACCTTTACCAGCCGCCACCATGACGGCTTCTCGATGTGGGCGACTAAAGCTAGCCCGTACAACATCATGGAAGCGACTCCGTTCAAGCGCGACATTGTGGGCGAGCTTGCGCAAGCCTGCCAGGAGCAAAGCCTGAAACTCCATTTCTACTACAGCCACATGGATTGGCAGCGCACGGACTACCCAACGGGATGGTGCAAGAACTGCCCCCACGACCCTGCTACCACGGATTGGGACAGCTATTATCGTTTCATGAACAACCAGCTCACTGAGCTCCTGACCTCCTACGGCCCGATTGGAGCCATCTGGTTCGACGGCATGTGGGACCACAAGGAGAAGGAATTCGACTGGCGACTCGAGGAGCAGTACGCCCTCATCAAGCGTCTGCAGCCCGATTGTCTGATAGGCAACAACCATCACGGCTCGCCTATCGGGGTCGAAGACTTCCAGCTTTTCGAGCAAGACCTGCCAGGGCAGAACACAGCGGGCTTCTCTGGAGAGCAGAAGGTGGCACAGATTCCCCTCGAGACCTGCATGACGATGAACAACACATGGGGTTACGACATCACGGACAAGGCCTACAAGAGCGGCGACGAACTCATCAGGCGGCTGGTCACGGCTGCCGGACTTAACGCCAACTTCCTGCTGAATGTCGGTCCCCGTCCCGACGGAAAGCTGCCCGAAGAAGCTGTCGAGAGGCTCCTGCACATTGGTCGTTTCCTGAAAGCCAACGGCGAAAGCATCTACGGAACCCGTGGCGGATGCGTCCCGCCGCAAGCATGGGGCGTGACGACACAAAAGGGAAAGACGCTCTATATACATATATTAAATAAGGTGGAGGACGGACAAATCTTCCTGCCACTCACGGGGAAGAAGCTGAAGAAAGTCTCAACGTTTGCCGAAGGGACACGCCTGGAGTTCAGACAAGAGAAGGACGGTGTCCGCATCTTCCTGCCCTCTCAGCCCGAAACCGTTGACTTCGTCCTCACGGCAACCATGAAGTGACCCTCTAACTCCCTTTAGGGAGAATGAATTAGTAAATAGTAAATAGTAAATCGTCAAATCGTAAATAACGAAGATGTACATTATCGGCATAGCAGGCGGCACAGGCTCTGGCAAGACGACCGTCGTCAAGAAGATTCTCGAGACGATTCCCATGGACCGGGTGGCTCTCATACCACAGGATTCCTACTACAACGACACGACGCACCTGACGGCAGAGGAGCGGCAGCGCATCAACTTCGACCACCCCGACGCCTTCGACTGGAAGCTCCTGACCGAGCAGGTACAGGCACTTCGTTCCGGAAAGAGCATCGAGCAGCCCACATACAGCTACCTTATCAGCAACCGGCTGGCTGAGACGATACACGTAGAGCCGTGCGAGGTCATCATCATCGAAGGCATCATGGCACTCTGGAAGAAGCAGTTGCGCGACCTCATGGACTTGAAGATATACGTGGATGCCGACCCAGACGAGCGCCTCATACGTGTCATCCAACGCGACATCGTGGAACGCGGCAGGACTACACAGATGGTCATCGACCGTTACCGCGACGTGCTGAAGCCCATGCACGAAGAGTTCATCGAGCCGACCAAGCGGTATGCCGACCTCATTATCCCGCAGGGAGGCAACAACAAGCAGGCCATCGAAATCATGCGCACCTACATTATTCATAGGATTAAACCTTGAAAACCCACCTTTTATTCCTTTTTCTTCTTGTTGCTTGTACGGCCAAGCAGGAGAAAGACACGTCTGTACTCTTCGCAACCGACGCGGAGGAGACGGACACTTTGCAGCTCTACGACCTGCACGAGATACAGGCCAGCGGCACGATCATCGCAGGAACCCTGAGCGGGCCGGACACCTACTACGAGTACCACGGCAAAGGCATGGGCCCACAGTTCTGCCTTGCCGAGGCCTTTGCACAGAGCATCGGCGTCGTGCTTCAAATGGAAATCGCCCCAGACAGCACGACATTGTTGAAGAAGTTGGAGCAGGGCGAGATAGACTTCATTGCCCTGGAGATGCCGACCTGGCAGACGCGCGAGGACGAATCCCTGCTCAGGGAAGCCATCGCACAGTGGTGGCAGCCCGAACGCGTCAAGAGAATCCAGAGCACGGCAAGCAACACGACGGTCACCGTCCGACGTCACATGCGTCCGGTCATGCAGGATGCTGCCCACGGCATTATCTCCGCCTACGACGACATCTTCCGTCGCCACAGCTCGTCTGCCGGCTGGGACTGGCGCCTGCTTGCAGCCATGTCTTATCAGGAGTCGGGCTTCGACCCCCAAGCCGTCTCGTCGATGGGAGCGATGGGACTCATGCAGCTGATGCCCTTCACTGCCGATGCCATGGGAGTTCCCGCAGACAAACGCTTCGATCCAGAGCATAACATCGCAGCCGCAGCACGTTACATCAGGGAAGTCGGCCAGTCGTTCTCCGACATCAATGACAGCGAAGAGCGCATCCGCTTCACGTTGGCAGCCTACAACGGCGGCGTCGGTCACGTCCAGGACGCACAGGCACTGGCACGGAAAGCCGGCAGGAACCACCAGACGTGGCACGAGGTAGCGCCCTACATCCTGCGTCTCGCCGAGCCACGATACTACAGAGACCCCGACGTCAAACACGGTTACATGCGTGGCAGCGAGACGGAAGCTTATGTCAGGCTCATCATGGAACGCTGGAACCAGTATCGTGGCAGCGCCCGTTCTTTCAGCAGTGGCAGCACATCTGCCCCAGCCAAGAGGAGCCTGCAGGACGGCGAGTACAAGAGCGTCGTCAAGCCTGCTGAGGAATGGACCCCAGAGGCCTCGCCCGAAGACCCACAGATGTAAGCCAAAAAACCTACAGATGTAAGCCCAAAGCCCTACAGATGTTCTGACGATGTCCCAAAGGACATCCGACAACGCCCCGAAGGGGCATCAAACGGTCAGCCCAGGGCAACGCTCTGGGGAAACAGCATCCAAACGACAAACGCCCCGAAGGGGCAAAATATGACGAACGGTATGTATTGTCGGATTAACTCTTGCAAAGCTTTTGCCCATACTGGGCGATTATCTCCACCCCACACATATACCCAGGGCGTCGCCCTGGGCTGACTGCCTGACAGCACTTTCAGGCTGTCATAGAGTGCTTAAACAAACTATATTTTCAACACCATGCCAAGAAGGAATTTTACAACCATGCCTGCGGACTACACCGTCTGCCTCCATGAGGACTGCCCCATGGCAGCCACCTGCCTGCATCAGATCGCCTTTACCGCCCTGCAGAAGAGCGAGGCGGTCCTGAGCCTCATCAACCCGAAGAAGTGCGCGAAAGACAGCAGCTGCAAGTTCTACCGCGATTCGAAACCGGTGAAGTACGCCTACGGATTCACCGGCTTCCAGAAGCGAATGTTCCCAAGCCAATATAAGACTTTCATGGGCAGACTCATCAAGGAGTTTGGCCGAAACGAGTATTTCGCCTACCGCCGCGGCAGTCTGTCCCTCGCGCCAAAGGTGCAGGAAGTCATTCTGGCTGCCCTCCACGAAGCAGGCATCACGGAGGACATTCCCTTTGACCGTTACGAAGAACAAATCAACTACTGTGACTAAGCCAGTACCACCGTGGGAAAACTGGAGTTTTCCCACGGTGGTACTGCAGTTTTCCCACGGTAGTACTGGCATCTTGACGTAGATGGTGGGACGGAACACTGTTTCATGTCCCGCCCCACTGCCTTTTTCTTTATACTCTCTTAAAGATGTATCGGAAGTTCACGCCAGTACTTGCCGTTCCGTTCCACGTCATGCGGTTGTCCTTAACGGTAACGGTGACAACGAATGTGTCGCCTTCCTTGTTCCTCGCCGTAATGGTGTTCTCCTTCAAGACATAGGTGCCGCTCTCGCCAAAGCTTGGTGCCGTAGAGGTGTATGTGCCATCATCCTTGATTGTTATCAGAGCACCGACAAGCAGGCCACTGTAGGTCATCCCATACGATGTATCTTGACTTTCGACGCATATCCAAGTACCAACGGCATCTGGAATGTTCAACGGCTCGACCTTCTCATCGTCATTACCACACGAGGCAAAGCCCAAACTCAATGTAGAGACCAGCATAATGGTCATCATACGCAGGAAATTTCTTCTCTTCATAATCATATTTTATTTTAATAGTAAATAATGTTTCCTGTCAAAGTCCACAGCTAATCTTCTAAGGTACAAGAAAAGCGTAAGCCTCGCCATATGCACCTCAGGTCTGCGACAACCCTCAATCATCTATGGAAAGCCCACGCTTGGAGCGCAAGCTTCTTGGTGATTGATTATGCCCGTTTACGTTCGAGGTCGCAGTTCGAGGTGCAAATGAGCATATAAAATGGTGTGTTCCGTAGAACACGCCACACAGATACGACTATTTTCTGGAAACAAATGGCATCTTGCCGAGAAAAGTTTGAAGTTATGCAGAAAATGTCGTAACTTTGCACGCAAATAACTATAATTATACCATTATGTCTGGAAGATTCTTCTCCGCGCTGTTTGCCGCGTTTATGGCCGGCACACTTTGCCTCATGGCACAAGACTTTGATCCTAAACAAGGTTATAGGCTTGAGATTGGCGACGGCCTTGCCCTCGACTGTCAGGGCGGCACTGTCACCTTCTCGCCACTTAACAAGAAGTCACCCACACAGGTGTGGAACTTCGTGAAGTCCAACCGCGAGGGATATGTGTGCCTCTACAGTCCGAGCTCCGAGGTGGCACTCGACAACGGCAACCACGGCTCGACGGAAGGCGAGGTGCTCACTTGGCAACTCGACCTCGGAAACGCCAACCAGCATTGGCGCGTCGAGAATGGCGGTGCCGAGACCTACGTCCTGACGTGCGCCGCAGGCGGTCTGAAGCTCGGCTACAACGATACGTGTCAGCCCGGAGGCCGTCCCTGGCAGCTCAGAGGAACCAACCAAAGCAACTTCCTGCAGTGGAGGCTCGTCAAGACGAACCTCAAGGTGGAGGCTCAGAGCGCACTCCGCACGTCGAAGAACGACTGGGAGAACGAGGCCGTCTTCGGCATCAACAAGGAGCCCGGACGCGCCACCATGCTGCTCTATGCCGGTGAGAAGGAGATGAAGAACGACGCTGCATACGCCCAGCCTTGGCTCCATCCGAACTCTTCCCTCAGGCTGATGCTCAACGGGCAGTGGCAGTTCAACTGGGTTCCGAAGCCCGAAGACCGTCCCATCGACTTCTTTAAGCCGAGCTTCGATGCTTCCGCGTGGAAGACCATCCCCGTGCCTTCGTGCTGGGAGATGCAAGGCTACGGCACGCCCATCTACACGAACATCACCTATCCCTTCAAGAACCAGCCGCCACTCATCCGTCCGCAGGAGGGCTACACCGTAGTGGACGAGCCTAACGCCGTAGGCAGCTATCGCCGCACCATTCAGGTGCCCGCCTCCTGGAACGGCAGGGAAATCTATCTCCACTTCAACGGCATCTACAGTGCCGCCTATGTTTGGGTGAACGGACAGAAGGTGGGATACACGCAAGGCCCGAACAACGACAGCGAGTTCGACGTGACGAAGTACATCAAGCCAGGTGTGGAGAACCTCGTCTGCGTTGAGGTCTATCGCTGGAGCGACGGCTCTTATCTCGAGGACCAGGATATGTTCCGCATGAGCGGCATACATCGCGATGTCTATCTCGAAGCGCGTCAGAAGCTCCATGTGCAGGACGTGAAGCTCACCTCGATGATGGGCGGACGCGGGCGCAGAGGTGGTGGCGACAACTTCAGTCGTGCCTTCCTCAGCATCGACATTGCGTTGCAGAACCTCGGCAAGAAGGCCGATGCCCGCGTTGACGTAGAGCTCGTAGACCCCAAAGGCAAGACGGTCCAGACTGCCATCCTGCAGGTCAGCGACATAGAGAAAGGCATCAGGCACGGACAATTTACACTTGAAGTGCAGAACCCCGAGCTTTGGAGTGCCGAGAAGCCCAACCTCTACACCGTCAACATCAGCGTCGGCGGCGACGTATATACACAGAAGTACGGCTTCCGCAAGATAGAGAATCGCGACGGACAGGTGTTCATTAACGGCAAAAGGGTGATGTTCAAGGGCGCAGACCGCCATGACACTCACCCCGTGTATGGTAAAGCAGTGCCCGTAGAAAGCATGATTGAGGACATACTCCTGATGAAGCGTCACAACCTGAACACCGTCCGCACGAGCCACTACCCCAACGACCCGCGCATGTACGCCCTGTATGATTACTACGGCATCTACGTGATGGACGAGGCAGAC
>CAJOLC010000063.1 GCA_905235305.1 uncultured Bacteroidaceae bacterium
AGGAACCACCAGTAGAGGTTGCCCCATGCAAAGCCGGAGCGCGTGAGGTAGGTGTGCATCAGGAAGGAACGTCGGATGGGCAGCAAGGCGTATGGCTGCACGTTCTGTGCCGGAGTCTCCTGCAGGCCGAAGCGCATCCAGAAGTCAACAATCAGCAGATAGAGCACGCCGCCGTCGAAGACATGAAAGGCAGCCACGCCGTTGTAGCTGTTCTTCATGCCCATTGCCATCACGACTCCCATGAAGACAAGGATGGCTGCATAGTACAACCACATGAAGACCAAGAGGAACTTCATGAAGCGATTCTTGTCGAGCATCGGGTGACGTTCAGCCTTCAGGCTGGCATTCTTCGCTATCAGGCGGTATAGTTGGAACTTGTTCATACTGCCAGATATTTCTCAGCCTCCATGGCTGCCTTGGCACCGCTTGCAGCGGCGATGACAGCCTGTCTGTACTTCGGGTCTGCAACATCCCCGGCTGCAAAGACTCCGGCGACTTTCGTGCAAGGCGTATCTCCGTCGGTCAGGATGTAACCGTTCTCGTCTGTCTTAAGCCAAGGTGTGAAGAGTTCACTGTTGGGGTGATGACCGATGGCGAGGAAGAAGCCGTCGATGGGTAGGTCGTAACGTCTCTCGTCGCTCTCACCTTTGCGGAAGACGAGATGTGCTCCTTCTACGCCGTTCTCGCCATACAGCCCGAGGGTGTTAGTCTCGAAGAGGACTTCAATCTTCTCGTTGTTGAAGACACGTTCCTGCATTATCTTTGAGGCACGAAGGAAGGGTTTGCGGACGATGAGATAGACTTTCGAAGCAAGTCCAGCCAGATAGGAAGCCTCTTCGCAAGCGGTATCTCCACCACCAACGACGGCTACCACTTTCTTGCGATAGAAGAATCCGTCGCACGTGGCACAGGCACTGACGCCTTGTCCCATGTACTTCTGTTCGTCGCTCAAGCCCAAGTACTTTGCGCTGGCACCTGTGGCGATGATGATGGAGTCGGCTGTCCATTCGTTTCCATCGTCGAGGGTGACTCCGAAAGGACGCACATCGAGGTTGACTTTCGTGCAGGCATTGGGCAGCATTTGTGTGCCGAAGCGCTCTGCTTGCTTGCGAATGTTGTCCATCAGCTCGTTGGCATCCACGCCATCGGGCCATCCGGGGAAGTTCTCGACTTCGGTAGTGATGGTGAGTTGTCCGCCCGGTTGAAGTCCTTCGAGCAGAACGGGATTGAGGTTAGCGCGTCCAGCGTAGATTGCGGCTGTGTAGCCTGCTGGGCCACTGCCTATGATAAGAAGTTTTGTGTGGTTCATATTTATCTCATGTCGTTAATAAGTACTTTTGGATAGTCTTTCTCCGGGAATTCGAAGAATGTGTCGCTCAGTTGCAGGTTGCCTTTGAAGCTGAGGATGCTGACACGTTGCCAGTCGTTGTCTTCGCGGACACGGATGCAGAGGGGCTGGTAGTCGCTCTTGCGGATATCGACGTAAACCTCTTTGACTTCCATCTTGGCATAGCGTGCACGGAGATAGACTTCATAGACGGCTTCACCTCGAAGGACAGTTTCCTTCACAGTCATCTTGAAGCCTTTCTTGTAGATGTTCATGAAGGTGTAGGGGTTCATGGCAGCCATTTCCTTTTTGGAGGGCTCGTCGATGCTCACTTCGTTGGCACTGGGAACGTAGCACCAGCGTGTTTTTCCGTTGTACCAAGTGTTGATTTCGCCAGTCTCGAGTTTCATTTTGCTTTCTTGCAGCCACATGGTACCTGTGGAGGAAGCCTTCTCTGTTGCTCCTGCAAAGATGCTGGCTTTGTATTCTATCTTGACGTTACCTGCTTTTCGGATGTGGTCGGCAGTAATGTCGAGCACCTTCATGGCGTCCTGAGCGAAAGCCATTGACCATTGAATATTGAACATTGAACATTCAATGAAGAGCAGAAGGATGAGGAGTCTTTTCATATTACACTAGGATGGTTTGCTAATTAAGCACGTTAAGTTTGTCAATTAAGCACGTTAAGTTTGAGAAGTTGGCACGTGTAGTTTGAGGATTTAACGTAGGTTGTCAATTATCATCATGAGTTGTTCTTCGCTGACGCAAAGCACTTCGCGAGGTTTGCTGCCTTTTGCGGGACCAACGATGCCTGCCTTCTCCAGTTGGTCCATCAGCCTTCCGGCACGGTTATAGCCAATCGAGAACTTTCGTTGTATCATGCTCGTGCTGCCATTCTGCTCGCTTACTATTAGTCTGGCTGCATCCTCGAACATCGGATCGAGGTGCGTCATGTCTACGTCAGCCACGCCTCCTTCGTCTTCGCCGTCAAGGGGAACTTCCGGAAGCAAGTATGGTGAGGTGTAACTCTGCTGTTTGGCAATGTGATGTACGATATCCTCCAACTCGTTCGTGTCGATGAATGCGCATTGGATACGTATAGGTTCGGAGCCTGTCATCAACAGCATGTCGCCTTTACCGACGAGTTGGTTTGCCCCTGTACGGTCGAGGATGGTCTTGCTATCTACACCCGATGAGACCTTAAAGGCCATGCGTGCGGGGAAGTTTGCCTTGATGGTGCCGGTGATGATATTGGCTGTGGGACGCTGAGTGGCGATAATCATGTGTATGCCGACAGCGCGTGCAAGCTGTGCAATGCGTGCGATGGGAAGCTCTATCTCCTTGCCTGCCGTCATGATGAGGTCGCCGTATTCGTCGATGACCACTACGATGTAGGGCATGAAGCGATGCCCGTTGTTCGGGTTGAGCTGGCGTTCGCGGAATTTTTGATTATATTCTTTGACGTTTCTCGCATGGGCCTTCTTCAGGAGGTCGTAGCGGTTGTCCATCTCAATACAAAGGCTCTTGAGCGTCTGGATGACTTTGTTGACGTCGGTGATGATGGGTTCTTCCACATTCTCATTGCCTTCTACTTGTGCCAAGAAGTGATTGACGATGGGTGCATACAGACTGAACTCCACTTTCTTTGGGTCAACCATCACTAACTTAAGCTCAGCAGGATGCTTCTTGTAGAGCAGGGATGTGAGGATGACATTCAAGCCGACGGACTTACCTTGACCCGTTGCGCCGGCCACAAGCAAGTGGGGCATCTTGGCAAGGTCTGCGATATAGACTTCGTTTGTGATAGTCTTTCCGAGTGCAATGGGCAGTTCATAGTCCGTTTCTTGGAACTTGCGACTGTTCACGATGCTTTCCATTGAGACCATCTGAGGCTTGGCATTTGGCACTTCTATGCCGATGGTTCCCTTGCCAGGGATGGGGGCTATGATACGGATGCCGAGGGCACTGAGGCTGAGGGCAATGTCGTCTTCGAGGTTTCGGATTGTGCTGATGCGGATGCCCGGTGCAGGCGTGATTTCGTAGAGCGTAATGGTGGGGCCAATGGTGGCTTTCGTGTTGTCGAGAATCTCCACACGGAAGTTGCGTAGCACCTGCTTGATGCGGTTCTTGTTGTTGCGTTGCTCTTCCATATCGATGGCACTCGATGTGGAGTCGTAGTGGGTGAGCAGGTCGATGCTCGGGTATTTGTAGTTCTCGAGGTCAAGCTTTGGATCATATGGCTCCAGTGTCCTGTCATCGGAGAGGTCTGCTTTCTCAGGGTCACGACCCACGACAACGGTGATGTCGTCTGTGTCTTCTTGTTCTTCGATACTTCTCAAAGATGCCAAAGGATCGTCGGTAAAGTCAATGGTAGTAGCGGTTTGTGAGGCTTCGTCGCTAAATGGAATGCGACTTTCTTCCTCTTCTTGCTTCACTTCTTTCGGACCTTCGTCCTCGCTGTCGGGCATCAAGGCTGTAAATGCTTCGGTATCTTCCTCCTGTTCTTCAATGTTTTCTTTTGCCTCTTCGGAACGTTCGCGAATGACTTTATGACGTATCCAAGTAATGGTTTCATCACTAAGGTAGAAAACATAGAGTAGGGCAGAGACGATGAAACAGCCCATTGTGCCAAGAGCACCCACTTTGTTCTGAAGTAAGTTCAGTTCGTTTTGCCCTATCATACCGCCCCAGATGATGTATGTATCCTGTGCTCCAGGGAAATAGCGCACAACATACGCGGCAAAGGCAGAAGCCCATGCCATGATAATCATGCAGTTGAGGAACCAGATATGAAGTCGCACTTTAGCCAGTCCCATGATGCGGATGCTTGTGGCAAGCATGAGGACTGGGATGAGGACACTCGACACTCCGAAAGTATTGTCCATCATCCAATGTGCCACTTCATAGCCCCATTTGCCCAGCCAGTTTGCTGCCGTGTAGGATTCACTTGTGACGTACTTCTGATCCTCTGCACCTGTGAAGATGTGAGAGATAAGTGCAATGAGAATAGCCAGCGAGAGGATGGCAAGGACTGCGCCCCAGACGAAGCGCATGTTGTCGCCGTATTCCTCACGTTTCTTCGGGTCGACTTCTTCATCGTTCTTGATGTTCGAACGAAACCAGCTTATCCATCCAGACTGTTTCTTCTTTTTGCGAACGGATGTTTTGCTGGTCGGCTTGTATTGTCTTACGCTTTTCTTTGCGTCCATATTTTCTTATACATTATATATTATATATACATGAATAGCGGGCGCAAAGTTACGAAAAAAATCCTACAACAAGGCTGCATTTACATTTTTTATTTCTTTGTAAGTTAGCAAAACAGATTACTTTTGCACGATTTTTGTTCTTTTGTGCAAAATTAGTTACCGAAATATTTGCAGCGTACCAATATTTACTATATCTTTGCACAAAAATTAATAAAATGTGCAAAATGGAAGTAACAAAAGTACCTTCGTACAACGAGATGGTTCGCCAGAGTATTCAGGACCATTGGTTTATGGATTCTATGACGGATTATGGAGTTTATACCTTACAATATAAAGATGTGGCGCGTATCATTGAGAAGATGCATATTCTCTTTGAGGAAGCGGGGATTCAGAAGGGCGACAAGATTGCCTTGTGCGGCAGGAACCTTAGCCGTTGGGGCGCTGCCTTCTTTAGCATCCTGACATATGGAGCTGTAGCTGTGCCAATCCTTCACGAATTTCATCCGAGCCAGATTCATGACATCGTAAATCATTCGGAGTCGAAGATTCTCTTCGTGGGCGATAAGGTATGGCCTACGCTCAATGCTGAAGAAATGCCTGGCCTTGAGGGTATCATATCGCTTGCTGACTATGGACTGCTGGTATGCCGTAACGAGAAACTTGGCTATGCCCGTGAGAACCTGAACCGTCTTTTCGGTGAGAAGTTCCCGAGTCGCTTCCTTCCCGAACTTCTCGCGTATCACAAGGACCAGCCCGATGAGATGGCTGTGTTGAACTATACCAGCGGAACAACGAGCAACTCCAAGGGCGTGATGATTCCTTATCGCGCTCTGTGGTCGAACTGTGACTTTGCCGCTCACGTACTGGGCAAGGAAATCAAACCGGGCGACAAGGTGCTCTCCATGCTTCCAATGGCTCACATGTACGGCATGGCATTTGAGTTCACTTTCGAGTTTATTCAAGGATTACACATCAACTTCCTTACAAAGGTTGCATCGCCCACTATCCTGATGCGTGCCTTGGCCGACGTGAAGCCCATCATCCTCATTGTCGTACCGCTCATCATCGAGAAGATTGTGCGCAAGGCTGTATTGCCGCGCATACAAGACCCAAAGGTCAGGATGCTTATGACGATTCCTGTCATTGGAGACCGTATAAAGAAACGTATCTGCGACGGACTGACCGAGGCACTTGGGGGCAACTTCTACGAGCTTATCATCGGCGGTGCGGCCCTCAACCAGGAGATAGAACAGCTGCTCCACGACATAGGATTCCACTATACAGTGGGCTACGGGGCCACAGAGTGTGCACCGATCATCACCTACAACGACTGGAAAGACCAGGTAGTGGGCAGTTGCGGACGTAGTGTCATCCACCAGGAACTGACCATCAACAGCCCAGATCCCATCAATATCCCTGGCGAGATTCTGACTCGTGGACTGAACGTCATGCTTGGCTACTTCAAGAACGAGGAGGCAACAAAGGCTTCTCTCGAAGCTGACGGATGGTACCATACGGGCGACCTCGGCGTGATAGACACTCAGGGTAATGTCTATATTAAGGGTCGATCCAAGACCATGTTGCTCGGGGCCAACGGACAGAATGTCTATCCCGAAGAGATAGAAAACAAGCTCTCGAACATGACGTTGGTAAACGAGTGCCTCGTTGTGCAGCGAAGCGACAAACTCATTGGACTTGTGTATCCCGACCAGGAACAAGTCAAGAAGCTCCAGCTGAGTCAAGAAGACGTCGAGAATATCATGGAGCAGAACCGTAAGGAAATCAATCCGAACCTGCCTTCTTACGCCCAGCTTTTCAGCATTCAAGTCATGGATCAAGAGTTCGAGAAGACTCCCAAGAAGAGCATAAAACGATTCCTCTACAGTTAACGGTAAAAGCCATCCCACAAGGATGGCTTTTCTGTTACTGATATAATGTGCTTTCATCGGATATTCCTCTCGTGGCAAAGAGCGAGTAATCGGCACATCTCCTTCTTTCCTGACTTCGGCGGTTTTAACATTTCCGAGGGATTGACCCGCTTGAAACCCCGATAAATAGGGAATTTCGCTTGGTGACTTGGGTGACTCAGGATT
>CAJOLC010000064.1 GCA_905235305.1 uncultured Bacteroidaceae bacterium
CGCGTCAGCCGACGTAGCATAATGGGTTCTTTGCAGGTTCATGATGATGCAATTGCAGCATCATGAACCTGCAATTGAATATTCATGAACCTGCAACCACTCCATCCTGGAAGGAATGAAGAAATGAAAGAATGAAATAATGAAAGAAGGAGGGGATAGAAGGAATGAAAGAATGAAATAATGAAAAAATGAAGGAGTGAGGGATAGAAGGAATGAAATAATGAAGAAATGAAAGAAGGAGGGGATAGAAGGAATGAAAGAATGAAGAAATGAAAAAATGAAGGAGTGAGGGATAGAAGGAAGGAAAGAATGAAGAAATGAAAGACGCGTCGGCTGGCGTTATCCGAGGCTGGCAGTCATTGCATTTTAGGCTTTGCCCTTTCGGAATATGGGAATAGTCGTGCACTTTGTTGGGGTTTTGTTTGCGTGTCTCGATTCTTTTTGCTATCTTTGCATTCAGGAAGATAGTTATGAGACCTAATACCGACTGCAATTCAACCAACAACAAGCCTATGCCGTGGCTTGTGATGTACAGCAATAACGGCGACATCGGCATCCTCGACAATTTGGAACAGAAGAAGGCTGGGAAAGAGCTGACAGGAATCCTGGATTTCTTTGTGCCTCTCGATGTGACACGGCTCACTCATGATGGCAGACTAATTGAGAGAAAGCGACTTATCGCCGGCAATTATATCTTCATCAGGGCAACCAGAGAGGACATCCTGCGACTGCGGCAGGAGCCTCCCTTCGATGCTACTTTGCGCTTCCTGCACCCTGACACGTCTCCCACAGGCTGCATCTACATCTCGGACGAGGAGGTGCAGATGATGCGTAAGGTTGTGGGCATCATGGGCGGAGAGGTGGAATACTTCGCTCCGAGCAGCAAGGAGCTGATGATAAGCGACGTTGTCCGCATCCTTGGGGGCAGGTTTGCCGGTGTGGAAGGGTACCTGGAGAGTGTGAAGGGTCACGAGGGCGGCAGTGTCATTGTCTCCCTTGGCAATGTATTGGCCACAAGTACTCCCAGGATTCCGGCCGACGACATTCAGCTTCTTTTCCTTGCAAAGGTGTCTGATTACGGGGCTGGTTCGTACACTTCGAGAGCGTACAAGAAGGTCCGTGTCTTAATCAGTGACAGTGAGAAGCTGCTTGAAGAGAAGGAGCGGGATGGCAGCTTGAGCGAAGCATCTCGGGCAAATGCCCGTCGCCTGCTGACGAGGTTCTCGCAGCTGAAGCCTGGCGGCAAGCTTCGCCTTATGCATGCCCAGGCTATCTACAACATTCTTCTGGCTCTCGGAGAAACCGAAAGCGAGC
This sequence comes from uncultured Bacteroidaceae bacterium, assembly GCA_905235305.1. Classification (GTDB taxonomy): domain Bacteria; phylum Bacteroidota; class Bacteroidia; order Bacteroidales; family Bacteroidaceae; genus Physcousia. The sequence continues at coordinate 1,315 of CAJOLC010000064.1, forward strand.
TGTTCTTAAGGTTCAAGAATATGTTGCCTTAGGCGGGCGAGGCACTTTACTCCTTCTTCAGCTCCTGAGGAATCCTGAAGCTTGTGTAGAGTTCCAGCACGCAGCCGATGGCTAAGGCAACCAGCCATTCCTGTCTGCGGAAAGGCCCCCATCCATGCACCTGCATGCTCATCATCACTAAGGAAAATACAAAACAGCAGCAAGCCAGCAGCTGTTGGCGGCGAAGACGTATGAGCGTCAGGCTCCTTCCCAAGTATTCCGCCTGAACCTGCATTAGGGTAAACATCAATGTCCCTATGCCGAAGGCACACATCCCCAATACGGGATACATCATAAACATGACGAGGCCGATGATCATCAGCACTGCTCCAACGATGAAGCACCAGTTCTGAAGCGGACTAAGCTCTTTCATTCCTCGTCGGTTTCAGCAGGTTCGTTGTCCATCACTTCCTCGCCGACAAAGACAAAGACGTCCTCGCCGTCACGTTTCATGTGGTAGCGCTCGCGTGCTATCTTTTCAACGGCCTTCGGATTGCTCTCCAGCTCGCGAATCTTACTGTCAGCCTCGCTGAATTGCTGCTTGTAGTTGGCAATCTCTTTCTTGAGGTTGTCGATGCGGACGCGGCGCGGATGGCGGTTCAGGAAGCTGTCTTCGTCCACTACTCCCACAATCAGGGCAATGAGTATTATCGTGATGAGGTATTTATGCCTGCACATAAATAACCAGACAGAATGTATTTTGCTCATAAGAAGTCTGTTGCTAAATTTTCTGCAAAGTTACGAAAAAAAGTTCTTAGAATGTAGTCCCTGGTTCATTTTTTTTTCTTATATTTGCAGAAGTATATATGTCATATGGGAGAATACATCGTTTCGGCGCTTAAATATCGTCCGCTTAATTTCGATTCCGTCGTAGGTCAGCGCTCGTTGACAACCACGTTGAAGAATGCCATCAGCAGCGGAAAGCTGGCTCATGCCTATCTTTTCTGTGGGCCTCGTGGCGTGGGCAAGACCACTTGTGCACGTATCTTTGCGAAAGCCATCAACTGTTTTGACCCTCAAGAGGGTGGGGAGCCTTGTGGCAAGTGCGAGAGCTGTCAGGCCTTCGACCAGCAGCGAAGCATGAACATTCACGAGCTGGATGCTGCCAGCAACAACACCGTGGATGATATCCGTGAACTGTGTAAGCAGGTCCTCATCCCGCCACAGACGGGCAAGTACAAGGTGTTCATCATCGACGAGGTACACATGCTTTCCCCATCAGCCTTCAATGCCTTCCTCAAGACCTTGGAAGAACCACCATCCTATGTCATCTTCATCCTCTGTACCACGGAGAAACATAAGATTCTTCCCACTATCCTGAGCCGCTGCCAAGTCTATGACTTCCAGAGGATGACTACGAAGAACACCATCGACCACCTGATGTATGTGGCCGAGAAAGAAGGCTATCAGGCAGAACCAGAAGCACTCTCGCTCATAGCAGAGAAGGCAGACGGCGGCATGAGAGATGCCCTCTCCATCTTCGACCAAATGGTGAGCTTCTCGGGCGGAAACCTGACGTACGAGAACGTCTGCCAGAATCTGAATGTCCTGAATCAGGAATATTATTTCAAGCTGGTTGATTTCTTCCTCGAATCAAAAGTGTCCGAGTGCTTGCTCCTCCTGAATGAGGTGCTGCAGAAAGGCTTCGACGGAGGTAACTTCATAGCAGGACTTGCCACCCACATGCGCAATCTGCTTGTGAGCCGAGATGCCGTAACGCTGCCCTTGCTTGAGATGAGCGAGAAGATGCGTTCGCGTTATCAGGAACAGGCACAGCGATGCCCTATTCACTTCGTTTATAAGGTTCTGAAACTCAGTAACGATTGTGACCAAGCTTATCGGGTTAGTCGAAACAAACGTCTGCAGGTTGAAATATGCCTCATCCAGAGTGCTCAAGCGTCAGAACCAGCTAATGTGGATGCTTCCGGGCACAGCCCTGTCCAGACAATTAAGCCTATCAAGAAAGAAGCACAGACACAATCTGCTCCCCAAATAGTTTCAGCTCCCCCAAAAGAGGCAGCTAAGACGGCAGAAAAGCCTGCCCAAGTTACTCAGATTAATGTAAACAAAGCAGAGAGTAATCCTCCTGTCCCGGAGAATAAGCCACAGTCGGCTCCTGGTTCAGCAACACCAAAGAAACTCACCAAAGTCAGTTTCAAGCACTTTGGTGCAGGCAAGAAGGAGGAAGAGACAGCACAAGATAGTCCAAGCATAGAGGAAACAGGTGCCGAGGAACCCATCAATGCCGAGAAACTGACTGCTGCGTGGTATGCCTTTATCGACTCTTTGCCGCACGAGAGTGTCGCACTTGCCAAACGATTGAAAAGCCTTCAACCGACAGTCAAGGACGACAACAATGCCCTGCTAACTGTAAGCAATCCTCAGGTTCAGCAGACGGTCGAGAGCCAGATGCCGCAGATTCTGGCCATTATGCGCAGGGAACTCAAGAACGATGGCTTCCTCTTGCAGACTCAACTTGAGGAGATGCAAGAGATTATCATGTCCTACAGTCCGCAGGAGATGCTGAAGGTCTTGGAGAAACAGAACCCTGATATAGGTGAATTAGTGAGCAAACTACAGCTCACTTTTGAGTGATTCAAAGTCTCGCTACGCTCCTCTTAGTGTGTCAGAAGTGCCATGTTAAGTGCTTTTCGACATGTTTTATTTGCAGGATTGAAATAATTGTCGTATCTTTGCCGCGCAAATAAATACGACGAATGAAGCATTCTGCTTTCTTGCTATATATCATTCTTTTCATGTCTTCCTTAAGCCTCCAGGCCCAACAAATAAGGATAGGCAACTATACATTCTCGGGTGGTGGCGAATACCAGGGAGATATATTTAAAGGAAAGCCATATGGAAAAGGCAAGACCATCTATCCTAATGGCGATTGGCACGAAGGTGAATATGTCAAGGGAAAACGTCAAGGCACGGGTATCTACCAATTTGCTGATGGCGAGAAGTATGAAGGCGAGTGGTACCAAGACCAGCAACATGGCAGGGGCACTTATTACTTTGCCAACAATAATCGCTATGAAGGGTTTTGGTTCCGTGACTTCCAACAAGGACAGGGCACGATGTACTACTACAACGGCGACACATATGTAGGCAGTTGGATGCAGGACAAGCGTGAAGGTACCGGCAAATATACCTATGCTCAGGGTGGTGCATACTACGAAGGGCAATGGAAAAACGATATGAAAGAAGGGCAGGGCGTGTTTGACTGGAAAGACGGCAACCGCTACGAAGGCTCTTGGCATGAAAATCAGAAGCACGGCAAAGGTACATTTACATATTCAACCGGAGACTCATATGTCGGTGACTGGGCAGACGACCAGCAGCATGGCAAGGGTGTCTTCTCTTTTGCCGACGGCAATCGTTATGAAGGTCAGTATGTGCACGGACAACGTACTGGCGAAGGCATCTATACCTTTGCCAATGGAGACAAGTACGTGGGGCACTTCAGTGCTGGCGAACAAGATGGCATGGGCACATTCATATGGCACACAGGAGCGTCCTATATAGGCCAGTGGCGACATAATAAGCAACACGGACAGGGGTATCATTGGGCAAATGGCGATGAATATGATGGCCATTGGGCAGATGGCGTACTTGACGGCGAAGGCATCTTGCGTCAGGCAGATGGCGTCCGCTTCAAAGGGTCATTCCACAAAGGACTGAAAGAAGGCAAAGGCATCCTTGTAGATGTTGACGGCATACGTTACGAAGGCAACTTCAGCAGAGACAAGAAAGATGGTGAGTTCCTGGAGAAAGACAAGAATGGGCAGGTCTTGCGCAAGGTTGTCTACCAGGACGGAATTGCCATAGGAACATGGTAGGACTCCTTACTGAAGTGAAGAGGACATCAAATGATAAATGAATAAATAGATATATCCTAATGGTTCGTACAAAAGCAAAAGTTTCCACGAAGGAAACACAGAAAAGCACAAAAAAGAGAATCTCAACCAAAGGAAAAGGTGAAAAGAATGTTCAGGAACCAGCCGTGTTGCGTCTTATCAGGAACGATAGTGGCTTGCAGGACTTTGCTGATGCCATCAACGGACGCTATGACCAGGCTGTCCGCAAGATGGCTGAAATCACTTCCGGCACTAATAATCTCAGTGAGTTTGCCTCAGGCTATCTTTACTTTGGCTTACACAAGACGGAGAATGGATATGTACTGCGCGAATGGGCTCCGAATGCTACGGAGATCTATGTCGTAGGCGACTTCAACAAATGGACGGAGAGTCCCCGCTATGCCATGAAGCGTGTCAAGGGCGGCAATGGCAACTGGGAAATTAAGATCAAGAACAAATCGTTCAAGCATGGCTCCCTTTACAAGCTCATCGTTCATTGGGAAGGTGGTCAGGGAGAACGTATCCCTGCTTGGGCAAACCGTGTTGTGCAGGACGACGAGACACATATCTTTTCTGCACAAGTATGGAGTCCTGAGGAGGCCTACGAGTGGAAGGTAGAGAAGTTCCGCCCCACTACGAACCCCTTGCTCATCTATGAATGCCACATTGGTATGGCACAGGACAATGAGGGTGTCGGCACTTATGCGGAGTTCCGCGACAATGTCTTACCTCGTATTGCTGCAGATGGCTACAACTGCATACAGATTATGGCCATACAGGAGCATCCTTACTATGGGAGCTTCGGCTACCATGTGAGCAGCTTCTTCGCTCCAAGCAGCCGCTTTGGCACACCTGATGATCTGAAATCGCTGGTGGATAAGGCACATAGCATGGGCATTGCTGTCGTGATGGATATCGTGCACAGTCATGCTGTGAAGAACGAGGTGGAGGGCCTGGCCAACTTTGCGGGCGACCCTTGCCAGTACTTCAACAAGGGAGACAGACGCGAGCATCCGGCTTGGGACAGCCTGTGTTTTGACTATGGAAAGAACGAGGTCCTGCATTTCTTGCTAAGTAACTGCAAGTATTGGCTTGAGGAGTTCCGCTTCGATGGCTTCCGTTTTGATGGCGTCACGTCAATGCTCTACTACAGTCATGGGCTGGGGGAGAGCTTCATGAACTACGGAGACTACTACAACGGACATCAGGACGGAGATGCAATCACATATCTGACCCTTGCCAACGAGCTGATACATAGCGTCAACAAGTATGCCATTACCATTGCCGAGGAGGTGAGCGGTATGCCGGGACTGGCTCTTCCGATGAAGGACGGAGGCTATGGCTTCAACTACCGCCTGGCAATGAATATCCCCGACTACTGGATTAAGATTATTAAGGAACAGCGCGATGAAGACTGGAAGCCAAGCTCTATCCTGTGGGAACTTACCAACCGCCGTCGCGATGAGAAAACCATCTCCTATTGCGAGAGCCACGATCAGGCACTTGTGGGAGACAAGACAATAATCTTCCGACTCATTGACAGCGACATGTACTGGCACTTTAAGAAGGGCGACGAGAACAGCAATGTGAACCGTGGCATAGCCCTTCACAAGATGATACGCCTGGCAACGCTTGGCACCATCAATGGCGGATACCTCAACTTCATGGGTAATGAGTTCGGCCATCCGGAGTGGGTGGACTTCCCCCGCGAAGGCAATGGTTGGAGCTACAAGTATGCTCGTCGCCAATGGAACCTCGTGGACAATAAAGAACTTTGCTACCATTACCTCGGCGACTTCGACCAGGCCATGGTCAAGATACTTAAGAAGCATCGCAGCTTCGAAAAGCAAGCTGTGGTAGAGATATGGCATAATGATGGGGACCAGGTCTTTGCTTTCCGTCGCGGCGACCTGCTGTTCTTCTTCAACTTCAACCCCTTCAGCAGTTATTGCGACTATGGTTTCATGGTAGAGACTGGCGCTTACGAGTACCTCCTCAATACCGACGATCCGGCTTTCGGCGGCAATGGTTTCAACGATGACAAGCTTATCCACTACACCGTATATGACCGCGACCTTGCCCGCGACAATAAGGGCTGGCTCAAGCTCTACCTTCCCACACGCACGGCATGCGTGTTGAGAAAGATGAAGGACTAAGGAAATATAATGACTATTCAAGGGAGGGCACATCAATCCGATGTGCCCTCTTTTCTTTGTCTCCACTTCTCCGTTGCCCCATTCATCACCCTTCATCACTCGCTCCATGCACCTTGCTCCTTGCACCCTTCACTATGGGTTGCTTGAACATACATGTATATTCAATTGCAGGTTCATGAATATTCAATTGCACATACATGTATGTTCAAACAACCCACTATGCCGAGCGAGGCAGTAGGCCGGAGACAGAAAATCCGCGTGCTTCGACGGGTGTCGTGGCACGCGGATTGTGTCTCTTCAATAATACGTCTGGCTCAAGGCATTGGTGTTCTTCCCGAGATAATCATCGGTGTCTGCCTAATCCATGTCTGTTTCAGCACGCTCATCGGCATGTGGCTCCGACAATCACCGCCGCATGGGATGGTGTGCCTGCCATGATTCACGCTTTTTCTCTCACTAATCCTTCTCTCTTAACCCTTGGCAGCAAGACGCCGAAAGCGTATATCATCATGGAAGCCTGTGCCAGAATCCCGACCACGGCACTTGCGATGTAGACCGTGGCAGAGAAGTGGAGATTTGTCACGAAATAGTGTATGGCGTAAATGCCGAACGGTATGTTGAGCAACAGGCTTGCGCACAGTCCGGGATTATACTTCCGTCCGAAGATGGCCCAGAAGCCTACGTGCCCGAGGCCGTTAAGTACTGAGAATAACGCCGTCCATATGCCCCATTCCAGTCCGAAAAAGTGTGCCAGCACTGCCGAGAAGGGCATCGCGATGTACACCAGCGGGATGTTTATCCAGAAGGAACCGACATCGGTCATGGGGTAGTCGTCGCGTATGCAACGCATCGTGTTGTTGTTGAAGAACTTCAGGAATCCACCGGGACACACATATTCCTCAAATTCGTGCACCCAATAGATGATGCCTTGCACCCAGATGAGGAACAGGGCGTAGTTCTGGTCTTTCACGTAGAGCCAGACAAGCACAAATGTATAAACGGCAAGGAAAGGCGTTGCCTTCATCCAGTTGGCATATAGCCATCTCAAAGCTTTGTTGTTCATATCCTTCTTATTTTCTATATGTCTTATTCTATCTCAATGTTACAATGTTACAGGAAAGGCCCCTTACTCGATGATGGGACCATGGCGTACCTGTTCAGCATATTGTCGTTGCAAAATTACAAAATAGTATTAAAAGGTGCAAGAAATAGCAAGAAAAAAGGTCAAAGATGGTAGTTCATAAATGCGATAAATAGTATTGACCGTGGATTGCATCTCTCAGAAATGTTAAATTTATGTTAAATCGAGGTAAACTTTTGGTGGTTACATGATAAATGCCATACCTTTGCAGTGTACTATTTAACTATGACACCTAAATAAGGCAATATTAAGGTCAAGAAAACACATAATTAAATAAATAAAACTCCTCTAAAAATGATCAGCATTCAAGACATTAGGTTCGGCTACGACAAGCATCAGGCTTTACTGGACGAATTCTCGCTCGAGTTCGCTCAGAGCGGCATCTATGGCTTGCTCGGCAAGAATGGAACGGGCAAGAGTACATTATTATATTTATTAATGGGACTGCTCCGACCGCAGAAGGGCAGCATTGAGGTGGACGGACTTTCGCCTCAGAACCGCCAGCCCGAACTCATGCAGGAAATGTTCCTCGTGCCTGAAGAGTACGACCTTCCGCACATCTCGCTGTCGAAATACGTCCGTGCCGTCAAGCCTTTCTATCCCAGGTTCAGTGAGGAAATACTATGCAAGTGCCTCGATAACTTCGAGATGCCTACGGACCTCAACCTTGGAGAACTCTCCATGGGACAGAAGAAGAAAGTCTATATGAGCATCGCACTTGCCTCGAACACGCGTTATCTCTTCATGGACGAACCCACCAACGGACTCGACATACTCTCGAAGAGCCAGTTCCGAAAGGCTGTCATCGACGGCATGACGGACGAAAGGACGGTCGTCGTCTCCACACATCAAGTGCATGACGTGGAAAGACTGCTCGACCACATATGCATCATCGAGCGAAACAAGGTGCTTCTCAACGAGCCTCTCGTGGAGGAAGAAAAGGCCATCGACCTCGAAGAGCTGTTCATACAGACCGTGGATGGCAGGAGAATTTAGTGAATCACGAATCATAAAAGATAGAATTAAATAGTATGAAACAGTTCAAATTCCGTCGCTTTGCAGCCGTAGCCCGCTGGGACCTCAGCGTCAACAGCAAGTTCTATACACGTTCGGCCATCCTCATGATGGTGTTCATCAGCACTCCCATCGTGCTCTTCTACCTTTATAATATGCTCTTCAAAGGCATGTTGCTCGACGGCAACACATCGGACAATGTGGAGGACTTTGCCGGGATTATCATGTGTATAGGCTCAGCCTACGCCATTATCTCCTCTGGCTATATGTTCCACAACCTGCTCACACGGCAAGGAAGAATAAGCGAGCTGACCTTGCCTGCCACAAATCTCGAGCGTTTCCTCTGGCATGTCGCTGTCATCTTGATCGGTGTGCCTCTCGTTTTCTTCTGTGGTGTAGTGGTGGCAGACTTCTTGCACTTCCTTTTCCGACTGACGATAGCAAATGCCGACATACAGTCCCTTACGGCAATGTACTATTGGGCCGATATGGAAGAATTTGGCTATGATGCCAGAATTATGAGCCTATGGAATAACTATGGCTATGAGATTAGTCTGGCCGTATACATTGGGATGGGATGCTACTTAGGAAGCTTCAGCCTCTTCAATGCATGGAAGTACAGGTACAATATTCCCCTTACGCTCCTCTTCTACTTCGTCCTCTGGACAATCCTGCCTTTGGTTCTGCTCTTCTTTGTCACCATCTTTATATCCGAAGAGCAGCTCTCCGCATTCATGGCCTGGCTTGCAGACGGAGACTGGCACGCCTACTTAGTCTATGCAGACATCATTGGCATCCTGATCCTTGTAGGCATCTGGCTCCTGACCTATCGCCTCTATGCACATGCACAACTGACTACGAAACGAAACCCTTGAGTAAAGGTGAAAAGTTAAAAAGTTTAAAAGTAATAATAAAGGATATGATTAAGAAAATCACAGTCGTTCTGATTGCCATCATAGCGATAGTCGCCGTTATAGCCAGTGTGTTTGCCATCTACTATAAAGTCAAGATAGCGAATGCCCCAACAATGCAGGAGATTGCGGAAGCGCATCCGTGGACGGTTCCCAACGATTGGTTCAAGACAGACACCATTACTCTTAAGGGCCGCATCGAGGGTTATGATGCGGAAAAGTTCGGATTCACCTCGATGGAATGCTCTTATGAGGATGTCTTTGCGGACGAAGAAAACACTGTCCTGGTGTTCAACATCAACGAAGACGGCACGTTCTGCAAGAAGTTCCTTGCAAGATATCCTGTGCAGCAGGTGTTCTATACCACCGACTCTAAAGTGTCCTTCCACTCGATTCCCTTCTTTGCCCGTCCGGGCGAAACCATAGACGTCACCGTTCGCAAAGGCTCGTTTGGGCAATACGAATGCGTCTATAACAACGGCAGCAGCAAGGATGCAGAGCGATGGCTCCGTACATCGGACAAGCTTGTCCAGCAGTTCAGTCCGCTCTGGTACTACGAAGGCACGCTCGAAGGGGCGAATGAAGTGGCCGAAACGGTGTGGAAGATGGTCATGGCAAGACTGCAGGAGTTAATCAGCGACAAGGGCTATACGCCGATGGAGGTGCAGTTGGCACTGGCCTACGCTCAGGCACGCTTCGGGACAGACTACTTGGGTTGCATCGATAAACAAGCCAGTGCCTTGGTAAATTACGAGAAGCGTGACAGCATGGGTTATGCCGAGATTCTGGACAGCACGGAATGGAAGAAGTATAAGGACGCAAGTAACTACGCACCCCTACGGCACATTGACTTCGACAATCCGTTGCTCTTCGCCAGCCAACACTTCTTTTTCCTGCAGAATCGCATCGCGTTCGCCCGTCCTGTCAACGCATACAACCTGGTTCTCTCCTTTGACAGTTTCCCCAAGGAGCTTGCCGACCGCCTTGCCGACCTGCGCGGGTTTATGGGCGACGACCACGATAATCTGATGGTGCAGCTTTGTGCATATAAGGACTTCGCTTTACACTTTCACGCATTCTGTGAGGATGCAAGCAAGTTGGTCAACGACAATATGACCGACGAACAGAAGCAGAGATTCGTCAACGACTGGCCTACGCTCGACAAGGTCTTCCCGCTTTATCTCGATGCCTTCAAGCATCCTTACATCCGCCTGCAGGCAGAGCAGTACCGCGAACGCAAGCTTTCGCCGAAAGACCTTGCTACGCCTCTGCCCAATACCTCTGCTGCTGAAATGATAAGGACGCTCGCCAGCAAGTACCCGGGCAAGTACCTCTTCATTGAATTCTGGGGCACGAGCTGCGGCCCTTGCCGTGCTGCCATTCAGCAGAGCAAGGAAATGCGTGCCGAGATAGCCAAGCGTAACGACGTGAAGCTCATCTTCATTGCAGAAGAAAGCACTCCCGAAGGCAGCGACGACTACAAGGACTATGTGGCGAAGTGGCTGGCTGGCGAAGAAGCCGTCTGCGTCAACAAGGCCGACTTCAGCCGCCTGCAAGAGCTGTTCGGCTTCAATGGAATCCCTCACTACGAAGTCATCACGCCCGACTGCCGCCGCATCCGCGACGACCTTCGGCTGCATGGCTACGACAATTTCGCAGTTCAGTTCGAGAAGATTAAAGAGAATCTCTCCACCACAACTAACAAGTAAAGGACTATGCAATTCAAGGACAATAAACCTATCTTCGTGCAGATAGCGGAACATATCTGCAAGGAAATACTCTCGGGGAAGTACTCCGAAGGAGGACGTCTGCCAAGTGTGCGCGAATATGCCAGCGAGGTGGAAGTCAACGTCAACACCGTCAACCGTTCCTACGACTGGCTCAGCCAGCGGAACATCATCGAGAGCAAGCGTGGCATGGGCTACTACGTCAGCCTGGGTGCTGTGGAAAACATCCGCCAGAGCCTGCGGGAAACCTTCTTCCAGGAGACCTTGCCGGAGCTCATCATGCAGATGAAGAGGCTCGGCATCACCGTCGGAGAAGTGGAACAGGCCATCGAAAGGAGTCAGAACGCCAGCACACCTGAAAGGTAAGACACTTTTAGAAGTTAATATATTGGTGCACCTCGCTGCCCCTGCGTTGCGAAACGCGGGCGCAGCTTCTCCAGAAACAGCCTGATTGTAAATAAATAAACCTGTTAAACCCAATAAAACAAGAAGTATGAAAAGAAAGCAAATCCTCTTGGCCGTGACGCTCCTGGCAGCGACGGCTCTCACCACATCCTGTGGCAAATTCCTGGACAAAGCCATGCGTGTGGCAATGGAAAGCATCAGCCACGACTATCAGGACTCCGAGAAGTGGGGCAAAGTGGTCAGCCTCGACATGCCCGCACTGCCTTTCCACGAGGTGGAAATCAGTGGAGCCGTGCGTGTCGAATACCGGCAGGACAGCATCTACAGCGTGCAAGTCTATGGCAACGAGAAGGCCATCGAAGCCTATGCCGTCAGCGTCGATGACGAAGAAATCGAAGCGTCGTGGAAAGACAACAGCGGCCATGTGGATGCCGACACACCGGCCATCACCCTCCGCATCACGGCTCCGAACCTCTCGAAGATAAAGGGTACGGGAGCCAGCGAGGTGGACTTCCAGGGCGACGTCCGTACGGACGATGAGATGGAACTCAGCTTCAGCGGTCTCGCCCAAGTGAGCATCCCCAGTCTCGATGCTAAGAGTCTCGACCTGAACATCGCCGGTGCAGGAGAAGTCAGCCTGGGCGACATCCGATGTGCGGAAGAAGTGGAGATGGAAATCAGCGGTGCAGGCGACATAGACGGCAAGATAGCGTGCCCCAGACTCGAAGTGAAACTGGCCGGAGCCGCAACGGCATCGCTCGACATCCACACCCAGAAGACCAAGCTCTCCGCACCCGGCGCATCGAGCATCACCCTCGCAGGCGAGACCGAAACCCTCGTCGTCGTCTCGTCCGGCGCATCCTCCGTGGACAAGCAGAACCTGAAGGTAAGCCGTCCCTGACGCCGTATTCTTACGATAAACGCAACAAAAGTGGCGCAAAACTTGCACGGAAAGGAATAAAGTCGTAACTTTGCACCCGCATTTAAGGTTGGTCTGGTAGCTCAGTCGGATTAGAGCAACAGCCTTCTAAGCTGTGGGTCATGGGTTCGAGTCCCATCCGGATCACAACATCTCATAAGAGTCCTCAGGCAATAGGGTGGGGATTCTTTTTTATATTGAACCCCGTAGAAACCTTCTGCCGAAAGACCTGCTTTTGCTAAGGATGAGGAGGGGCGTATGCGAGCTTTTATGCGCATCAAGGACGAGAACATTGTTGCATCACCAGTCCTTCTTGCATTATGTTTTTATATGGAAAACAGATCATCCATGGTTACTTCATTCTGAATCATGTTGAAGTAGTTGTTGTGGGCAACACCATTCGTCGTTACCATGACAAGGTGCAAAGTGCGTTTGTCTTTAGACAGTTCCTGGTATGCTTCAA
>CAJOLC010000065.1 GCA_905235305.1 uncultured Bacteroidaceae bacterium
TGGCATCTTTCCGCCTTATGTGCGGTCACAATGCCCGCATTGCTCCCTTACATAAAACGAAAACCTGCACTAAAAAGAAATGCACGCTGACTAAAATTCTAATGACCGATTTGGGGTTAAGGATAGCCTTTCACAACGCCCTATAAAGGAAGAATCATTCCTCTATAGGGCGTTGTTCTATGCATTAGTATGTGTCGTCCTATGTAATAGTATTCGTTGACCTATGTAATAGTATGCGTTGGCCGAAGAATGCTATTGCATGGAGCGCTCCCTCGGAAAGGGTGGGGTGATGCTTATTTGCTGACCGAGAATTTCTTCAGCCAGCCGTCGCCTCTGAACCTTATGAGGAAGATGATGCCACGGAAGCAAAGCTCCGTTGCCATGGCAATCCAGACGCCGCGCAAACCCATTGTGGAGGACAGGAAGAAGGCCAGGACGATGCGCACCAGCCAGATGCTCGACAGGTTCATCGTGCATGGAATCAGCGTGTCACGCGCCCCGACGAAGATACCATAGCAGACAATGCTGGCGGCAAACATCGGTTCGGCAAACGCCTCAATGCGGAGAATCTCGACGGTCAGCCTTTGGACATCCACATTCGGCGTCATGATGGTCATCAAGGCAGGCGAAGCCGTATACATCACCACCGCCATGAGCGTCATGAGCATCATGCCCATAGCCAGCGTGATACGCCCGAAGCTGCGCGCCAGGAAGCGGCGGCCTGCCCCGAGGCTCTGGCCTACGAGCGTCGTGGCAGCGTCCGAGATGCCGTAGCCAGGCATGTAGCAGAGCGCCTCCACCGTGATGCCGAAGCTGTTGGCGGCAATTGCCACCGTACCCAAAGGCGCTACGATGATGGTGCTCATAATCTGGGCACCGCAGAGAATCACGTGTTCCACGGCTATCGGCGCACTGATGCGGAAACTCTCGCGCAGCGTGCTCCTCTGAGGGATGAACGTTCCGCTGTCCAGACGAAGCGAGAGCTCCTTGCTCCGCACTACCGTGAAGTAGCACATCAACGCGGAACAAATGACGAAGGCAAAGGCAGTGCCAAGCACAGCCCCCGTTACGCCAAGCCCCGCTCCGGGTATTGTGATGCCGTGGAATGTGCGTGAAGGGAAGATGAGCAACCAGTTGAACAGGACATCGAGCAGGCAAAGACAGATGTTCAGAATACTCGGGATGTGCATGTTGCCGCTGCATCGGAGCATGCCGGAACAGAGTGAGTTCAGCATCGAGAAAGGCAGGCACATCGAGAAGAACATGAAGTAGAGGCTCGAATCGCGGCAGATGTCGGGCTCTCCACCCAGCCAATGCGGCAGATAATGGCTGATGCTCACGCCGATACAGCTGAGCATCAGGGCAAAGAGAATACAGGCCATGAAGCTCTGCCTCAGGACTTGACGCGCTCCCGAGAAGTCGTTGGCACCAATCTTATGCGCCACCTGAACATAGAAACCCACGCTGACCGCATGGCAGAGGCTGCCAAAGAGCCAGATGCTAGTACTGACCAAGCCGATGCTCGCACTGGCATGCGCACCCAGGCTCCCTACCATGCTGGCATCGATATACTGCATCATGATGTGCACCAACTGCGCCATCATGCTCGGGAAACTAAGCAAGGCGGTAAGCTTAACCTGTGCTATCCAGTCAAGCTTGCCGCCTTCTCGTATGAACGATAGGAGTTTGTCTTTGTTCTGAGTGTAGTTCATCTCCGGATAATTAGAGATGTAGAAATGTAGAAGAGGTCTCCCCTCCATTCCTTATTATTCTCTAAAATTCTTATTCCCTAATTCTTCTATGATGCAATCTGCCGGAGCCTTCTGATCACCGTTGATGATAAGCTCCCCGATATGGCCTGCCACGGTGATGCTGCCGCTTGTCGGGTTCTTGATGCTATGGACGTCTCCCTTGATGCTTGCCTTGACGGTGCTGTACTCGAGCATGAGGTTGGCGTCTTCCCCAAAGGTGCAGTCCTCCAGGGTCAGGTCTTCGCAGTAGCACAAAGGCTGTTCGCCCGTGATGTGGCAACGGATGAGCGTCAGCCTCTTGCTGTACCAACCGAGGTACTCGCCGTTGATTTCGCTGTCCACAATCGTGACGTCCTCGGTCTCCCAAAACGCATCCTTGCTGTTCAGGACAGAGTTGCGGATGTCGACATTCTTGCTGTACTGGAAAGAATAGTTGCCATCGAGGTGGAAGTTCTCCATGCGTACGTTGTCGGTGTGCATGCCGAAGTAGTCGCCATTCTGCATCTTGCAGTCGCGGATACTCACGCGATCACAGTCCCACAGCGTCTCCATCGCATCGGTGAACTGGCAGTTCTGCAGCTCAATGCCCTGCATCCGTCGGAACATCTTCGGCGCATCCACCAGGCAATCCACGAGCTTCCCGTTCTCACTGTACCAGAGAGACGAGCGTGCCGACGCCTCGAAGCGGCAGTTCTGAGCAAGGAACTTACGGCACTCCCAGAAGACGTACTTGCCCTGGAAGGTGCAGTCGTAAGCCTCTATGTTGCCGCTCTCCTTGATACTCGACTCGCCCAGATGGATGACGACACGCTCCAGTCGGGCATCATGCAGCTTGTACAAAGGGCGTTCGCCCCCATATTCTTTATCTTTAATATCTTTCATGTATCAGTCTTCCATCAGTTTGCGATAGCGTATGCGCTTAGGCTCTTCCAGTCCAAGTCGCTTGAGCTTGTTGGCCTCATAGTCGGTGTAGCTGCCTTCGAAGTAGAAGACGTTGCCGTCTCCCTCGTAGGCCAGGATGTGCGTGCATATGCGGTCCAGGAACCAACGGTCGTGGCTGATGACCACGGCACAGCCGGCGAAGTTCTCCAAGCCTTCTTCGAGGGCACGCAAGGTATTGACGTCGATGTCGTTGGTCGGCTCGTCGAGCAGCAGCACATTGCCTTCCTGCTTGAGTGCCATGGCGAGGTGCAGGCGGTTACGCTCACCACCGGAGAGCACGCCGCACTTCTTCTCCTGGTCTGCTCCGCTGAAATTGAAGCGGCTCAGGTACGCACGGCAGTTGATGTCGCGACCGCCCATGCGCATCAGCTCGTTGCCCTGGCTGATGACTTGGTATACGCTTTGGTCGGGCTTGATATCCTTGTGGCTCTGGTCAACATAAGAGATCTTGACCGTCTCGCCCACTTCGAACGTACCGGCGTCGGGTGTCTCCAGTCCCATAATCATGCGGAAGAGCGTCGTCTTGCCTGCGCCGTTCGGACCGATGACGCCCACGATGCCGCCCGGCGGAAGCATGAAGTCGAGGTCCTTTATCAGTGTCTTCTCGCCGAAAGCCTTGCATACGCCGTGTGCTTCGATGACCTTGTTGCCCAGGCGAGGCCCGTTGGGAATGAAGATTTCCAGCTTCTCTTCGCGCTCCTTCTGCTCTTCGTTGAGCAGCTTGTCGTAGCTGTTGAGGCGCGCCTTGCCTTTTGCCTGACGTGCCTTGGGCGACATGCGAACCCATTCCAGCTCGCGTTGCAGCGTCTTGCGGCGCTTGCTTGCCACCTTCTCCTCCTGCTCCATGCGCTTCGTCTTCTGTTCAAGCCAGGAGGAGTAGTTGCCTTCCCAGGGAATGCCTTCGCCCCTGTCGAGCTCGAGAATCCAGCCTGCCACGTCGTCGAGGAAGTAGCGGTCGTGCGTCACGGCGATGACCGTGCCTTCGTATTGCGTGAGGTGTTGCTCCAGCCAGTCAATGCTTTCGGCATCCAGATGGTTGGTCGGCTCGTCGAGCAACAGTACGTCGGGCTTCTGCAAGAGCAGGCGGCAGAGTGCCACCCTACGCCTTTCGCCGCCGCTCAGTTCGCCTATCGGCTGGTCGGCAGGCGGGCATCGGAGCGCATCCATTGCTCGCTCCAGCTTGCTGTCCAGGTTCCAGGCGTCGGTGCTGTCTATGATGTCCTGCAATTCGCCTTGTCTGGCAAAGAGCTGGTTCATCTTGTCTTCGTCCTCGTAGTATTCCGGAAGACCGAACTTCTGATTGATTTCCTCGTATTCCTGCAAGGCATCCACGATGGGCTTCACGCCTTCCTTCACCACCTCGATGACGGTCTTGCTGTCGTCGAGCTTGGGTTCCTGCTCCAGATAGCCTACGGTGTAGCCCGGACTCCACACGACGTTGCCCTGATATTGCTGTTCGATGCCGGCAATAATCTTCATGAGCGTCGATTTGCCCGCACCGTTCATGCCGACGATGCCTATCTTGGCTCCGTAGAAGAAGGAGAGGTAGATGTTCTTGAGAACTTGCTTCTGGTTTTGCTGGATGACCTTGCTTACGCCGACCATCGAGAAGATGATCTTCTTGTCGTCTATCGTTGCCATAGAGTTACTTCAGTTTATCGTCGCTGAGTTTCATGGCCTTGTAAGCCTGTTGCGTGGTGATGACAGTCTTGAACTTTGCGTACCACTTGCGCAGGACGGCAGGTTCCTTTTCCTCCTGCTGCTGCTTCAGCTCGAAGAGCTTGTCGCATTGTGCAGCCGTAAGCTTGCCTCCGTCGATGGCATCCCGCAGCTCGTCCTTCAGGTCCTCGTAGGGGTCTTTCACGTCGGAGAGTTCCTTCAGGAAAGCTTCGAGCAGTGGTTTGAACTTTGCCTCAACGTCGCTTTTGAGCCTGAGGTTCTTCAAGACATAGGCCACACGTGCATCTCTCTTTGCACCGGCAAGTGCATTGGAGGGCATGGCAAGGGTCATGCCGAGGAACATGGCCGCAAGGATCATGAGATGTTTCATAGCATTAGTGATTATATATTATAAAGATGTTATTTACCGGCGAAACTGCTGTAGATGACCTGCATCTTGATGGGATTGGCTTCTGTGCCGCGTGTGAGTTTCGTGCTGCACAGGCTGAGGTCTTGATTGACAGATACCTGCGAGACATAGCCATAAGTATCTATAGTCGTAGCAATCGTGACGGGAACAAGCACTACATGGTTCCAGTCGGGATGAGCGGCGTCCCATTCTTCCTCGGACATGCCAGAAGCCTTCATGCCATCTTTCTTCTCATTGTGGCAATAAGTGAGGAGGCGGCTGATGTTGTCGAAGGTATAGCAATTGTATATGCTGAGGAAGGATGTGGTAAAGGATTGTTGGGAGTCGCTCACTTGATGCTTCTCGAAGAAACTGCTGAAGTTCTGCTTCCGGACGAGCAATAGGTTCTGTGGAATGCCCAGGGCATAGTCGTCGTCTTGTGCATCCTCGTCCTGGTTGTTGATGCGTGTGAGGGTGAAAGATGCGCTGGTGATGCTGTCGTTCTCATGCCCTTTAAAGACTTCGTCGACAGGGAGCACAAGTTCCGTGCAGATGCCGGCCGGCGTCTTGAGCATCGTGTAATCGTCGTGGCCGATAAGTCCTGCGAGGTTGCTGCTCTCGAACTGTGTGCTTTGTATAACTTCGGGCGTGGCAGAGAAGCGGCAAACAGCCTCGATGGTATCCTCCGATTCGCTGTTCTCTTTATAGTTGAAGTTGAGGTTCATGGTGCTAACATCGAGGTTGAGCATAGTGCCTGTACCGCTGACGATGCGGAACAGGAAGCCCGAGCAGACCTTGCGGATGAAGGAATAGGAGTCGCGGAAAGCACTGGGGTCGTTGTAGGATGTCTCCATGATATTGTCGCCCATCTCTTGAGGCAGCACGATGCGTACATTGTTCGAATAGTTTTTCGCTGCTCTCTCGTCATCGCTCATGATGTAGTCTGTAGCGGTAAAGACTTTCGTTGCGATGGGGCCTTGGCTGTCATCGACATACTGCCAGAGGTCGGTGTTGGTATAGAGGCTTGCGGACTCTTTGAGCAGTTTGTCCTCATCTCTGCTAAGTGGCCAGACCTCAAGCTTCATGGGGTTGTTCTTGTCGCCGAATGTGTTCCGGATGAAGAGGCGCAGCTCCATAGATTCACAGAGATGACCATCCTCGTCGGGAATGATGTTTGCCCTGTCGGGGAAGGTATAGTTCTCGAATGTATGGAACTGTGCGACGAAGGTGGCACTGATGGCTTGGTCGGTCTCAGGGTCGATGACTTTGCCCAGATAGCAGGTGGTGCTGCCTGCCGGCACTACTTCGTTGAGGATGTCGTTGGAGAAGATGTCGAAGGATGCTGTCGAGGTGCTGATGGCGTCTTCTTGCGGATAGATGCCAAGCGTGCCTGTCTCTTCGCTGCAACTCATGAAGCTGATGGCGATGGCCAGCGCAAAGGCAAACCATGCCCGATATGTATGTTTAGTAGTCAATGTGTGTTCTTTAATTGTCAATAATCAATTCTCTTCCTCTTCCTCTCTGCCGATGTTCCAGATGGTGTCGTAGAAGGTGGGGTAGTAGACGCCGTAGTCTTCTGCACTGATTGGCTGCAGGCAGGGCTTGCCAAGACCTTCGGCATACTTCGTCAGGGCTTCGTTCTCTGCAAGGAACCCGATGCCGTCGGCATACTTGATGCCCAGCTTGTTGAGCATAGGCACGAGCTTCTTCTCGCCCAATCCTCTTGTGGCAGAGATGGTGGCGTTGCGGAAAGCGATAATGCCGTCCATGTTTGCCGGAACATGAGAGGTGAAGGTTTGTGTCTCTGGAGTGAAGATGACCTTGCACTCGCGGAAAGAGGGCTCTTCGGCATAGGCTGTCTTGACGTAGAGGGGAAGGAAGCTGCCCATCCAACCTTGGCAGTGAATGATGTTGGGCGACCACTTGAGCTTCTTGATTGTCTCCAGTACACCACGGGCATAGAAGGCGGCGCGTTCGGCGTTGTCTTCATACTCCTTGCCTTCTGCATCGAGGGCCATGCTGCGACGCATGAAGAAGTCATCATTGTCGATGAAGTAGATCTGCATTCTGGCAGCGGGGATGCTTGCCACCTTGATGACAAGTGGATGGTCGGTATCATCCACGACGATATTGATGCCGCTCAGCCTGATGACTTCGTGCAGTTGGTTCCGACGCTCGTTGATTGTGCCCCATTTGGGCATGAAGGAGCGTATCTCACGACACTCTTTTCCTGAACTGCCTGAGGCAGGTATCTGCCCATCTGTGCCATCTCAGTATCAGGCACAAAGGGCATCATCTCTTGCGTGACGAAGAGTATTTTCTTGGCTTTAGTCATCTTTCCGCAGACTATAATATCTACGCAAAGATACGATTATTTTCGCAAATAACAATGGGCAAGTGCTCCTTTTCTTGCGATACTTGCAAAAAAAGACAAATAATTCTTCATTCTTCATTCCTCATTCTTAATTTATTAGTACCTTTGTGCGATTTTATGACCATACCATGAAGGTAATAAACAGTATCGACCAGCTCCGCGAATGTTTGGCGGAGCATCGTAAGGAAGGACGCACCATTGGCTTTGTGCCGACGATGGGCGCCTTGCATGAAGGGCACGCCTCGCTCGTGCGCAGAAGTTTGGAGGAGAATGATGTTACCGTGGTGAGCATCTTTCTTAATCCCACGCAGTTCAACGACCCGAAAGACTTGGAACGTTACCCCCGTACGCTTGAGGCAGACTGCCGATTGCTCGAGGAGTGCAGGGCAGACATTGCCTTCGCACCAACGGTTAAGGAGGTCTATCCCGAGCCAGATACACGTCAGTTCAGCTATCCTCCCACCGACAGCGTCATGGAGGGAGCCATGCGGCCAGGCCACTTCAACGGTGTGTGCCAGATCGTAAGCAAGCTCTTCACCTACGTCGAACCCGACCGCGTCTATCTCGGAGAGAAGGACTACCAGCAGATAGCCGTCATCCGCCGCATGGTGGCAGACCTCGGCTTCAAGGTAGAGATTGTGCCCTGTCCTGTAGTCAGGCAGAGCGACGGACTCGCTATGAGCAGCCGCAACACTCTCCTTACGGACGAGGAACGCGCCACGGCTGCCAACATCTATCGCATCATGAAGGAGAGCTGTACGCTGGGCCTCACGGTGCAGCAGACGCACGACTATGTCGTAGAGCAAATCAATGCCATCCCCGGCCTGGAAGTGCAGTACTTCAGCATCGTCGACGGCGACACCCTTGCAGATGTTGCCTCATGGGACGATGCACCTTCCGTGGTAGGCTGCATCACCGTCTTCTGCGGCCAGAAACCGATAAGGCTTATTGACCATATTAGATATAAATAAGGAATTTACGATTTCACTATTTACTATTTACGATTTATTTACGATTTCGCCATTTAGTCATTTATGAATAAAGACGAGCTTCGCGAGCGAATGACTGACTTTGCAGTTCGAATCATCAAAATGGTGGATACCTTACCATCCAGCATTTCGGGCAACGCAGTAGCACGTCAGATTATCCGTTCGGGCACGTCACCCTCTGCCAACTACCGTGCAGCCTGCCTCGCGAAGTCTGACAAGGATTTCATAAATAAGCTGAAGATGGTGGAGGAAGAACTCGACGAGACTTGCCATTGGCTTGACATCATCATGCGCAGCCAGATGGTGAAAGAATCACGGCTGAGGCCTTTACATCAAGAATGTTGTGAATTGCTAAACATCATAGCGAAGTCTATAGTGACGACTAAGACAAGGATGAATGCCAATGAAATGGTTAAATCAAATAAATAGTAAATCGTAAATCATCAAATAGTAAATAAATATTAAATAGTAAATCGACAAATAGTAAATAAATAGTAAATAGTCAAATAGTAAATAAATCGTAAATAGTAAATCGTCAAATCGTAAATACATAAGATGTTAATAGAGGTATTGAAGTCGAAGCTTCACATGGTCACGGTGACCGAGGCGAACATTAACTACATGGGCAGTATCACCATCGACGAGGACTTGATGGATGCTGCCGGACTGATTGCCGGCGAGAAGGTGCAGGTGGTGGACAACAACAACGGCGAGCGTTTCGAGACGTACGTCATCTGCGGCGAACGTGGCTCGGGATGCATTTGCCTGAATGGTGCTGCGGCTCGCAAGGTGCTTGTGGGCGATGTTGTCATCATCATGTCCTACGCCCTCATGGATTTCGAGGAGGCAAAGACCTTCAAGCCCAAAGTCGTCTTCCCCAGGGACAACCGTTTGTAGGGGACTGCAGGGAAAGGATAAAAGATGGCACGCCGGGTTGTCCAATCCGACGTGCCATCTTTTTCGTTTCGACGTGTCAAGTTGCGCAACTTAACACGTCGAGTTTATAAAGTAAGCGTGGATAGTCGACCGACTATCCACGCTTACTTGCTTGCTTAGGCTTATTTATTCTTCGTCCCAGATGTCCCAGGCGGATTGGGGAGCATGGGCATTGCCATTGCTGCCGCCGCCGTCGGTTAGACCTGTGCTGCTGTCGCCTTTGATGCTGACGGCAATCATGCTGGTAAGTACAGCGCTTTCCACTTTCAGGGTGGGTATCATATATGTCTTTTTCATAGTGATATGTTTTTGCTGTTGTGGAGGTAAGACGGGCTGTTGCGTCCCGCCTTACTTCCTGTTAAACATAGTTTCTTTTACTTCACTGTGACTTTGCGTCCGTTGGTTACGTAGATACCCTTCTGTGCGGGCTTGCCTGCGAGCTTGCGGCCGCTCAGGTCGTACCAGTCGCCAGTCTCCTTCGTGGTCTCGATGCCTGCGATGCCGGTAGCGTCGTCGATGTCGTCGAGGTTCGTCAGGATCTTCACGCCGCTTGCTTCGCCAGCGCTGATGCCATCAAGTACGAAATAGCCACGTGTGGCACCGATCTTGGCGCCTGCCAGCGGGTAGTTCAGCTTGTTGTCGGCACCGATGAAGAGGATGCTGGTGTTGTCTGCATCGAATGTGTAACCATCGTATGTACCTGCGAAGTAAACAGATGCGGATTCGTCGCTGGATGTGGCGGGGAGATAGTCCTGATAGGAAGTGATAGTCACATTGGCAAATGCGGGGTTCTCGATGTCGCTGCCGCTATTCCACTTAACGATGTAGGGAAGACCGCCGACGAAGTATGGGTATCCTTCAAAGCCGCCAAGTGTCTCTTCTTGCGTATAGAAGTTCAGAGTGACAACGTCACCATCGATATCAAGCACATTGGACAGCGTGCGCACTTCGCCATCAGCCAGTACGGATGCGTTGTACTGTTCCTCGTCGAGGTCGAAGGGCAGGTAGATGGTGTTCCAAGTGTTGTCCTTATAGAACGTGCGGTTCACGGTGACGTGGGCAAACTTGCCATCAAACTGATTAATCAGGTCGGTGTTGTCGGCATAGCTGTCGATAGTGAGCAGTGCGAAGTCGCCTGTCTCGCTCCATTTGCTTTCGCTGTCGCCCTTCACGCTCTGAATCTCATACTCGTAGAGGTTGTTCGTAGCAAGGCCACTGATGGTAGCGGTTGGGTCGGTTGTAGCAATCGTCTGCCAATCGTAGAAGATGCCGAATTTATCCAGATTGAGTCTGAACATATCCGTGACATTGAAGTGGCGGATGGCGATGTAGCCCTTCTGTCCTTCATAAGCACTGAGGTCGGCTGTGTATTCTGTAGATGTGCCGGTTGCTACGGTTTCAGGAACCAATAGGGTAGTGAAGTCTGTGGTTTCTGTACCTGTCGTGGAGAGATAGATAGCAAAGTGCTCGGCAGCATAGTTAGCATCCTGTCCATAGAGCCATGCGCTCAATGTGCCGCCCAGGTCAATCTGAGGAGTAATCAGCCAGTTGTCGGGAGTTAAAGGAGTATAGGTGGGATTGTCATAGCTTGCAGAAGAAACTATAATAATATCATCACCTATCTGTGCAGATTCCCAATTGAAGCCGTCGCCGTCAGCGTCGATAGTTGTCCAGCCGGCAGGGATACCTGCTGTTAAGTTAGCCTCAAAGATGGTTCTGTAGCGAACGTAGTAGCTGTCGCCTTTACCTTCCCAAGTGAGGGTAGCGCCATCGGCTGCAAGGTCAGCTGCAATGTTGTAGGGAGCAGGATTATCATCCAGAGTCGTGAAGCTTGAGCTTGTCCATGCGCTTTCGCCATCGGCATAGACAGCCTGTACCTCAACCTGATATAAGGTCGCAGAAGTGAGGTCTTCGATGGTGTAGGGGCTGGTGACACCATTGACAGCAACCCATTCGCCAATTTCAGTTGTTGATGCTTCACCTGTGATGGTCACATTGACAGCGTCGTTTAGGCCATCGAGGTAAACATGGAATTCGTAAGTCTTGCCTGCTTCGAAGACATAATCATCCCAACGTCCGTCAGAGGCAATCCA
Organism: uncultured Bacteroidaceae bacterium; assembly: GCA_905235305.1. Lineage (GTDB taxonomy): Bacteria > Bacteroidota > Bacteroidia > Bacteroidales > Bacteroidaceae > Physcousia. The sequence continues at coordinate 11,154 of CAJOLC010000065.1, forward strand.
TATTCTATCGTCAGGAGTGGGGTTGGTGATAACCCAGTCGTATGTGCCGGCAGGAATCTCGATGGTTGCGCTGGAGTTTACGATGATGTTGCTGGTCGAAAGCGAACCATCTGCGTTCTCGGGGACCTTGTACTCAAATTCTGCATAGACAGATGCGGGTGCGTCGCCGCTTGAAGTCAGGGCACCGTTTTCGGGAATGATGGAACCGAAAGTGTTGGCATCTGCATCGAGCAGCAACTGATAGCCAGAGCCATCGCCCCAGACATCATCGGCCTTCAGGATAATGGTTGCAGATGGTACCGTTCTGTAGCGGAGGTTGTAGCTTGTAGCTTCGTCATTGCCGGTCCAGCTGATGGTGGCAGATGTGAAAGTGACATTGCTGGCAGCAACTTCTGTGGGAGCAACGAACTGCGCTTCGGTTGTGAAGGAGACAGGGGCAGACCATTCGCTGACTTTTCCATCCTTCTTCGCGCGTACCTTAACAGTATATTCTGTTTCGTATGCAAGGCCAGTCAGAGTGTAGGGACTCTCCACATCCTCGGTCACTGTGCCGTTCACGTCGATGTCGAAGAGTTCCTCTTCGCTCGACCAGCTTACGATAGCCTCTGTGCCACCTTCGTAGCTGACCTTGAGGCCGGTAGGCTCGTAAATTCCATTGAATGCGGTGAATTTGAAGTCATCCAGGAAAAGATAAAACGCATCATTGTAGATGTACTTGATGGCAATGCGCTTTGTGCCTGCGGGGAATATCTCCTCATACACAGCCCAAACTGTAGAAACATCTATGATGTCTCCGTAGGTGAAAGCACTGGCATCGCCAGTTTCGTCAGTAGAGTAGCCCACCTGGAACTGTTCGTCGCCATAGGCGGCCGTGTACTCTTTGTAAGAGAATGACACCTTAACTTCATCTTCGCCACCTGCGAGAACAGGAGAAATAAGGTAGGCGTTCTGCTCAGAGTAATAGAACGCAAAGCCATACGAGCCGTTCTGGGCAGCGTTCGTATTAATACCAGTATCGTTACTGGTAGCTCCCTGAAGCACCCAACCATCTTCGGTCAGGTCGTTGTTTTCAAAGCCGTACTCATACGGTAGGGCTTGCTGTGCTCTTGCTCCTGAAATGGAGAAGAGCACGACGGTAAGCGTTAATAACGCTTTCGCCAGGAAAGTAGTTTTTCCTTTCATGCTGTTGGTAATTAAGTTAAACATTATGTTAGTTAATACGAATAAACGATTCATTTTTATTCACGTAATACGCCGCAAAATTACAACTTTTTTTAAAAGCTCACAATGTTTTAACATAATTTCTTGTCTAAAGGCATGATATATGCAGTTTTATGGCATGATTGTTGCGTTATTTAGGCACGAAATACCATGAAAAAGGGAGGAATGTTTGAACCCAAATCGGTCATTAGAACGAAGAACTCAAAGATATTGACCTATGAAACTTCTTCGCTTCGCTCAGGCGCAGGCGGAACTATTTTAGTCCTCGCACATTTCTTTTTGGCATCTTTCCGCCTTATGTGCGGTCACAATGCCCGCATTGAAAACGAAAACCTGCACTAAAAAGAAATGCCCGCTGACTAAAATTCCAATGACCGATTTGGGTTGAATGGTGCACGAAGGGATGGAACTCGATATATCTCTTTACCCCTCGAGGTATACTTATTTACCCCGCGAGGTATGCTTATTTATCCCTCGAGGTATACTTATTTATCCCGCGAGGTATACTTATTTGTCCAGGGGGGTAGTACTCTATGTGTCGTGAGGCTTTTCGGGATGTCTTCTCTCCCTTCGTTTCTCCATTTGTTCGGAGACAAATAAAAAAGCGCTGCCGACGGGTGGTCGGGCAGCGCTTGCTTTGGTCTGGTGACGTGTTACTTGATGGTGACCTTCTCTCCGTCTCGGATGTAGACACCCTTCTGGATGGGCTTGCCTGCGAGCTTGCGGCCGTTGAGGTCATACCATTTACTATTTGACGATTCGCTATTTACTATTTGCAGCCCTGTGGGGTCGTCGTCGAAGTTGAGGACGAACTGCTTGATGGCGCTCTTGTCGCTTGCGCTGATGCCTGTGAGCTTGAAGTATGCCCTCTGTGCACCGATGGTGGCGCCGGCCAGGGGATAGTTGAGCTTGTTGCCTGCTCCGACGAAGAGGATGCTCCTGTCTGCCTCGGTGAAGGCGGTGTATCCATACGTGCCCCGGAAGGTGATGGACAGTCCCTCGTCGAGTGTGAAGGTGGCGTCGCGGAGAGTCTTGTCGATGGTTACGCCGTTGAAGACGGGCTCAAAGAGGTTGTCGGCATTAGCCCACTTGATGATGTAGGGCGTGCCGGCTGTGAGGCTCGTGACGCTGCCCTCGTTGGTGAAGTTCAGTATCACGGTCTCGCCTGCGCGGGTTATGCTGCTCAGCGTACGCACATCGGCGCCTGCCAATGGGCTGTCGGCAATCGTGACGTCGAAGGGCAGGCAGATGGTGTTCCATGTGTTGTCCCTGAAGAAGGTGCGGCCTGCGAGGGTGACCTTGCAGTTTGCAGTGCCGTCCAGGTCCTCGACCGCTGCCGTGTTGTCGCTGTTGTTGGCCAGAACGAGTCCGGTGACGACGGGCTCGGTGCACTGGACGTGGTAGGCGACGTTCTCCGTGAGGCGTCTGCTGCCGGAGAAGATGAGGTTGTCTCTCACGTCATAGACTGCGTAGGAGCACTCGCCGTCGTAGGAGCCCTTGACCCACTGGAATTCGATGTCGCGGTCGTCGGGCACTTCGGCGTAGTAGATTTGTGCTTCGTTCTTGCCAGCCTCGTCGGTATTGGTGAAGGTGCCAAGCTCGGTGCCGGTCAGGACATCAACTATCTTGATGGCAGCACCGCTCCATCCGTCGCCGAACATGTCGGAGAGCTCGAGGCGTACTTGGCAGGTCTCCTCGGAGAGGCTGGTGGTGAAGCTGACGGGTTCTGTCCAGTCGCTGACATCCTCACCGTCCCTCGCGCGTACCTTTATTATATATATAGTGGCAAGTTCGAGGCCTTCGAGCGTGAAGGGGTTGCTGACGTCCTCGTAGACTGTGCCGTTCACTTCGATGTCGAAGGACGGAGCATAGCTTGTCCAGCTGACTGTGGCATAGGTGCCGCCGGTGTAGCTGACGGCAAGGTCAAGGGGAGCCTTCAGCGGCGTTACGTTGCCCGGGACATAAGTGAAGACGGTATTGGGACGGAAGTTCTGCTGGCTGATGGTTGTGTTATGGCCTCCGACGGAAGCACCTGTGACGTTCTCGCCCTTCCAGCTCACATCTGCGTAGGTGCCCATTTCGGTCTGGTTGACACCCACCAGGAGGTTGCCGCCCTGATAGTAGAAGCGGTCGTCGAAGTTGATGGTCATCTTGCCGTCCGAGACAGAGAGGCTGCCGGAGTAAACCTTCTCCAGTGTGTCCCAGTCCTTGAGGGCGTTGATGGTCTTGTCGCTTGTCTCGCTCAGATATACATTGAACTCGGCCCTGCCCCAGCTGACGTAGTCCTGCGTGGCATAGAAGGTCACGCCCGTGAGGGTGGTGTTGACGTAGTCCTCGAGGTTAGCTTCTGCGATGATGAACTGGCTGCGGCTAAAGTTGTCCGTCCAGATGCCATCGATGGGCACCACGTCGTTGGTCAGGTTCTGGGCGCATACCAGGGTGGCAGTCGGCGTGTCGAAGGTGATGTACTCACCATTGGAATTGACGAAGGAGCAAGAGAATTCGAAGCTGCCGGTAAAGATTGGCAAATAGGAAATGACAACGTTCTGTGTGGCTCCGGCAGGGATGTTGACCAACTCGGCATCGAGGAGGTAGTCGGTGCCCTCTTCCCTCAGGCTGAGCCAGATGTCGCCGTCGTAGGGGTCATTGCCGGCGTTGGTGACGTTGAAGGTAATGGTTACCGATGTGTAAGGCTCTACTGCCGTCTCGCTCAGCGTGATGCTGTTCAAGACAAGGTTGTTGTCGTTGGGGTCTATATCAGCAATAGCGTCCGAGGAAGTCGACTTCTGAATACCGATGACGGCATCTTGTCCGTACCAGAAGCCGTCGGTGGATGTGCTGCCGCCGATGCCTTGCTGGTCTGGGTCGAGTGCAGAGAGGACGAAGTAGTTGTCGCTCAGGCCGCTCCATCCCCAGTTGATATGGAAGAAGTCGGTGTTGCTTTCGAACTTATATCCGTCGCATACGAACTCATGACCGCCACCGTTGGACATGCCGCCGTAGCAGACAGGACGTTTGTTCGCCACTTCGTGGTAGATGAGGTCCGTCCAGTTGGCGTAGGAATAGGAACTGCGAGCGACGAAGCGTGTGGTATAGGGATTGTAGTCGAAGTAGTTAACGAGAGCCGTGGCGACGTCCTCCGTGTAGGCACCCGACGAGTTGTCGTAGTCCATCTTCACGCCCCAGCCGCAATACTTCATCAGTGTGGCGACGGCGTTGCCCTGTGCTGCGGTGTAGTTGCCCGAGTAGCTGTCCTTCATGTTGTTCCAGTCGAAGACGACAGAAGGCAGTGCATCGAGGTTAAGCCCAAGAGTGTAAGTTATATAGCCCGGAACGGGTTTCGTGGCGGCCTGCGGCCACTTGTGGTAGTACATCACCTGTGCCATGGCAGTTGCCACACAGCCCGTGGCGCATCGCCCACTGGTCAAACCGTGGTTGTAGGTGGGGCATAGGTTGTAGTAGGGAGCGTCCTGGTCCCAGGTGGATTTGCAGAGAGGAGCGACAGGGATGGTGCTGTGAGTGCCCACCTTCTCTGTCTTGGGAGGCGTCACGGTGCCGTTGTGCTGCTGTGCCCATGCGATTTCGTCGGCATAGCCTTGCAGCCAGGCCTTCATGTTGTCGGGGATGTTGTTGATGTCGATGTCGTCCGTCTCGCTGAAGCCCAGGATGGGATAGGTGCGGTCGTCGTTGGAGACGATGACGAAGCCCTTGTCGTTCTTGACACTGAACACATAGAGTCCGCTCACCTTGCCTTGCAGAGCGAGCTGTTTCTGCATCCCTTGAGCCTTGCGGGGCCTTCCGGCGGCAGTCTGTTGGTTGTTCAGGAAGTTCTGCGCAAGCTCAAGAGCCTGATCTTCCGTCACGTCTTCTGCCATTGCTCCGCCAATGGTGAACAAGGCGAGGAGCAGTGTTAGTAGCTTTTTCATTGATTGATAGTTATGCTTTAGAGTGATAATTAGTGTCGTTTATATACAATCGGGCGCAAAGATAGTACTTATTGCTCAATTAACCAAACCAAAGGAGAAAATTTATCATTAAATGGAATGATTCTCCGCAATAAGGTGTTGTCTATTCCCCTATAGGGTGTTTGGAAACGAAAAGTCCCTCTGCCGATATTGCTATCAGCAGAGGGACTTAATGTGCAATGGGTTTTGACTGTAATGAATGATGCTTAAGGGACTAACCCTCAGTCTTCATTCAGTATTCATTCAGTCTTCACCCAAGAGGATCTTCATCATCTCGATGGCAGAGTAGGGAACCGGAGTGCCAGGGCCGAAGATGCAGGCCACGCCAGCCTCATAGAGGAAGTCGTAGTCCTGTGCGGGGATGACACCGCCGGCAGTCACCATGATGTCCTCGCGTCCCAGCTTCTTCAGCTCTTCGATGAGCTGCGGGATGAGCGTCTTGTGACCGGCAGCCAGTGAGCTTGCGCCCACGATGTCCACGTCGTTCTCTACTGCCTGACGTGCTGCTTCGGCGGGCGTCTGGAAGAGGGGTCCCATGTCCACGTCGAAACCACAGTCGGCGTAACCCGTAGCAACAACCTTAGCGCCACGGTCGTGACCGTCCTGACCCATCTTGGCAACCATGATGCGGGGGCGGCGACCTTCCTTCTTGGCGAAGGCATCGGTCATTTCGCAAGCCTTATCAAAGAGCTTGTCGTTCTTGCTTTCACTTCTATACACGCCTGAAATAGTTCTGATTACTGCTTTGTATCGGCCTACGATGGCTTCGCAGGCGTCGCTTATCTCACCCAGAGTGGCACGGTGGCCTGCGGCGATGACGGCCAGGTCGAGCAGGTTGTGCTCGCTCTTCTTGCCCTCGTTGAACTCGCGCACGCATTCGGTGATGGCCTCCAGGTCTTTCTTTACCTGAGCCTCGTCGCGCTTTGCCTTCAGCTCCTTCAGCGATGCCTCCTGCTGCAGGCGCACGGCTGTGTTGTCAATCTCGAGGATGTCGATGGGATCCTCATGGTCGAGGCGGTACTTGTTCACGCCGACGATGGTCTGCACGCCACTGTCGATGCGGGCCTGAGTGCGGGCGGAAGCCTCCTCGATGCGCATCTTCGGCAGGCCGGTCTCGATGGCCTTCGCCATGCCGCCCAGCTTCTCGATCTCCTGGATGTGCTCCCAAGCCTTGTGGTACAGTTCGTAGGTGAGCTTCTCCACATAGTAAGAACCAGCCCAGGGGTCGATGTGCTTGCAGACTTGTGTCTCGTTCTGGATGTAGATCTGCGTGTTGCGAGCGATGCGGGCACTGAAGTCTGTGGGCAGAGCGATGGCCTCGTCCAAGGCATTCGTGTGGAGGCTCTGAGTGTGACCCAGTACGGCAGCCATAGCCTCGATGCAGGTACGGCCCACATTGTTGAAGGGGTCTTGCTCCGTCAGAGACCAGCCAGATGTCTGCGAGTGTGTACGCAAAGCCATCGACTTCGGGTTCTTCGCGCCGAAGCTCTTCACGATCTTCGCCCACAACAGGCGACCTGCACGCATCTTGGCAATCTCCATGAAGTGGTTCACACCGATAGCCCAGAAGAAGCTGAGGCGAGGAGCGAAGGCATCCACGTCGATGCCTGCATTGATACCTGCTCGCAGGTAGTCCATACCGTCTGCCAGCGTGTATGCCAACTCAATGTCGGCTGTTGCACCGGCCTCTTGCATGTGGTAGCCAGAGATAGAGATGCTGTTGAACTTCGGCATCTTCTGTGAGGTGTACTCGAAGATGTCGGCGATGATCTTCATGGAGAACGAAGGCGGATAGATGTAGGTGTTGCGCACCATGAACTCCTTCAGGATGTCGTTCTGGATGGTGCCTGCCATCTCCTCCAGCTGTGCGCCGGCGTTGATGTAGAAAGCCAGCACGGGCAGCACGGCACCGTTCATCGTCATGGAGACGGACATCTTGTTCAGGGGAATACCGTCGAAGAGCACCTTCATGTTCTCCAGCGAGCAGATGCTCACGCCTGCCTTGCCGACGTCGCCTACCACACGCTGGTTGTCCGGGTCGTAACCACGGTGCGTGGGAAGGTCGAAGGCAACAGACAGACCCTTCTGACCGGAAGCAAGGTTGCGGCGATAGAAGGCGTTACTCTCTTCAGCCGTGGAGAAGCCAGCGTACTGGCGGATAGTCCAGGGACGGAAGGGATACATCATGCTGTACGGGCCACGAAGGAAGGGAGGGATGCCGGCAGCAAAGTCGAGATGCTCCATGCCTTCAAGGTCTTCCTTAGTATATACGGGTTGGATGTCAATCTGCTCGGCTGTTTTCCAGTTGGCAGAGATACCGTTTTCTTTCTGCCAGGCATGGCCGTTCTTGGCTTCAATGCCGGCAAAGATGTCTATGTTGTTAAAGGATTTGCGTGCCATAATATCAGATTCCGAGTTTAGCGTTGTACTCCTTGAGAGTCTCAAGCTGGTTAGACCTAACGTGAATAAAGTTCTCGATGCCAGCTGCCTTGAGTTCTTCCGTGCAAGCCGGAGCACCTGCTACGACGTAGAGGGCGCGTCCGTCAAGATACTTGAAGGCAGGGATGGCGTACTCCGCATACTCGTCGTCGCTCGAGCAGATGACCACGATGTCGGCACCGGCAGCAAGGGCGGCGTCCACACCTTCCTCTACTGTCTTGAAGCCAAGGTTGTCGATGACCTGATAGCCAGCAGCGGCGAGGAAGTTGCAACTGAATTGTGCACGGGCCTGACGCATGGCGAGGTTGCCAATCGTCAGCATGAAGGCGACGGGCACCTTTGCTGCCTTCTCTGTGGTCAAGCGGAGAGCTTCGAAGTCGCTTGCCAGCCTGGACGTCTTGATGGCAGGGATGTCGCCTTCGCTGCCGCAGCTGCTCTTGCAGCAAGGGCTGAGGGGCTGCTTGTCCTCACTCTTCTCGGTGAAGTTGGGGAACTGGTTCGTGCCGAGCAGGAACTCTTTTCGCTTGCCGGCATTGGCATGGCGTGTGGCGTTCGTCTCGTTGATGGTGTTCTGAACAGAGCCTGCCTTTGCAGCAGCCAGGAAGCCACCTTCTTCCTCAACAGCGAGGAAAAGCTTCCAAGCCTGACCTGCCAGAGCAGAAGTCAGCTCCTCAATGAAGTAGGAACCGCCTGCGACATCGACCATGCGGTCGAAGTGGCACTCGTCCTTAAGGAGCAGTTGTTGGTTGCGGGCGATGCGTTCCGCGAACTCTGTCGGCACTTCGTATGGAGCGTCGAAAGGCGTTACGACGATGCTGTCAACGCCTCCCAGTGCGGCAGACATGGTTTCGGTCTGCGAGCGGAGCATGTTGACATAGCTATCGAAGAGCGTCTGGTTGTAGGTCGTGGTGAAGGCACAAACGTGCATCTTCGCACTTTCCTTGCAGGGCGTATATTGACTGACTATCTGTGCCCAAAGCATACGGGCTGCGCGCACCTTGGCTATCTCCATGAAGTAAACGCCGTTGATGCCGAGGTTGAACTTAATGCTTTGCGCGGCCAGTTCGGGTGCCACACCAGCTTCTGTCAGCTGGCTCAGGTATTCATTACCCCAAGCGAGGGCATAGCCGAGGTCTTGATAGCTGTAGGCGCCGGCATTGGTGAGCTTGAAGGCATTCACGGCGATGGGGCGGAACTTGGGATAGGCGGCGAAGGTCTCGACGAGGGCCTTGGCGTTCTTCAGCAGTTCGGTCGTGTCCTTGCCTCTGGTGAGTATTGCCTCTAAGGGGTCGAATCCGATGCTGCCCTCCACTTTCTGTGCGTCTGCGCCCTTCTTTTGGAAGTAGGCAACGAGGATTTGTGCAAGCTCGAGAGCCTTGGTCGGGCAGGTGACGAAGTTCAGCTCTACGCAGTCCACATAGATGCCTTCGAGCAGCTTGTCTATGTACTCTGCGCTGACGAGGTCGGGGGAGATGCAGAAGCCGAGGCTTGTCACGCCCTTGTCCAGGATGTCGAGAGCCTTGGCGTTGGCTTCCTTGGGGCATTCACACTTGATGTCCTGGCGGACATACCATTCGTTGTCGGCGGCCTTGTTACCGCGCACATAGGGGAACTCGCCGGGCAGGGCGTTGACGAGGGGAAGCTTGTCCACGTCTTCCTTGCGATAGAAAGGCTCCATGCTGAAGCCTTCGTTGGTTCTCCACACCATTTTCTTCTGATAGTCCGCGCCCTTGAGGTCAGCCTCTATCTTGTCGCGCCATTCCTGGCGGCTCGGGGCGGTAAAGTCAGAGAAAAGTTTTTCTTTACTATCTGCCATAAGTTACTAAATAAAATATAAATGTGTTGTTTGTTGGTTACGACCAAAATTAAAAGCGCACAAAGTTACGCATTATTATGCAAACGACAAAACTTTTCTACCTAAAACGACAAAATCTTTTGCTTAGAAGCAAGAATTGCTCTCTATGCGTTGCAACCTTCGGCATTATTTCGTACCTTTGCAGCCTGAATAGAGAGATAAATTGTAAATTGTAAATCATCAAATCGGTAATAAAGAGATGTCTTGGCTGCAATCTTTATTCTTTTCGACCGACAGCGTTGCACACATCATATTGCTCTATGCGTTGGTCATCTCCGTGGGTATTGGCTTGGGTCGCATTAAGGTGGGAGGCATCTCGCTGGGTGTCACCTTCGTGCTTTTCGCTGGCATTGTGGCCGGACATTTCGGTTTTACGGGGACATACGATGTCCTGTCCTTCGTGCAAGACTTCGGCCTGATTCTGTTCGTCTATTGCATAGGCCTGCAGGTAGGTCCGGGCTTCTTCGAGAGCTTCAGGAAGGGTGGGGTGCAGCTGAACCTGATGGCGATGAGCATTGTCCTGCTCAACATCATCTGCTGCATCGCGCTTTATTACATTGTCTTCTATGATGGAGGAGCCTCTGCCGCAGCCAATTCTCGCGACCTTGCCATGATGGTGGGCGTGCTCTGCGGCGCTGTGACGAACACGCCAGGCTTGGGTGCTGCCACGGAAGCCTGCAATCAGATCTTCGGGTCCGATGCTCCTGCCATTGCCAACGGCTATGCCTGCGCCTATCCCCTTGGCGTCGTCGGCATCATCCTTGCCATCATCTCCATACGCTTCATATGCCGCATCAGCATGGCTGACGAGCAGCGGAAGATTGAGGAGGAGCAAGCTGCCAATCCTCATGCCACCCCCCATCGCATGACCCTCGCGGTGCAGAACAAGTACCTTGCAGGGCGAAGCATCCTGCAAGTGCGCCAGTTCCTGGGACGCGACTTCGTCTGCAGCCGTATCCTCCACGAGGGACACGTCAGCATACCCAACCGCGACACCGTCATCGGCGAGGGTGACAAGATGTACATCACTTGTGCCCAGGACGATGCAGAAGCCATCCGTGTCTTCATCGGGCCGGAGGAGAAGGTGGAGTGGGAAGAGCAGGACGTGCCGATGGTCAGCAAGAACATCCTCATCACACAGCCTTCCATGAACGGCAAGACCTTCGGGCAGATGCACTTCAGCTCGGTCTATGGCGTCAACGTCACGCGTATCCGCCGCGGCGACATGAACCTCTTTGCCGAACGCAACCTGAGGATGCAGGTGGGCGACCGCATCGTTGTGGTCGGACCGGAAGATGCCGTGGACCGAGTCGCCCACAAGATGGGCAACAGCGTCAAGAAGCTTGACCATCCA
>CAJOLC010000066.1 GCA_905235305.1 uncultured Bacteroidaceae bacterium
CCCGCCAACATGGTAATCCTGCGTTTGCGGCTTATGCCGCAAACGCATCGGTTCTTTGATTTTCATTCCCGCATCGTGGGTCATGTACTTTTAAAAAAGCCGCAAACTCCTTCGAGTAGCGGGTACCGTCGGCTGTCACTTTCAGAGGCAGAATGAAACTCTTTCCCGTACGGGTATCAACCCATCGGCGACGGCGCAGGACCAGCACCACCTTGTGGTCACGGATGGGGAAGTCAGTCACCTCCACAGGAGCAATGAAACCTTTGGACTCGAAATGGCTGTCATTCTGTAACTCATTCACCATCTTCTCGTCAAGATGGATGTGCATTTCAGGCTCATCGTAAGCCTTTGTCTCAACATACTCAATGTCCGTTATGATGAAGTGCTCAAGCACATCCTTAGGCAGCACCATACGGGCCAGCATCAGTAGTCCTTTGTCTTCCATGCTACAAAGGTAATGATTTTAATTCAAATAAAAGCCTTCCCCTATGAAAAATCTACTGAGCCGATTTTTATGCCCCCTGTTTCGGGGCTCACGACAAAGCGTTGTTGATTGGACCAGTTCAGTACCTGTAAGCGACACCCATAGTGGCGTAAATCGGGTACATCTTGAAGGTGATAGCCTCGAAGTTGCGGTCCCAGATATCCGTCATACCCCAGTCGAGCAGTCCGAAGACATTCATGTGCTTCATGGCCTTCCAGTCGAATGCAAATTCTATGCCGAGGGCAACGGGCTGCATCCTGTCGGGGAAGTCGTCGGGATAGGGTGTCGGGTTCTCGCGCGTCATCAGTATCTTGGCACCTACCGGCGTGTCTTCCCGCAGATAGCCGATGCCTTGGTCGTTGTCGTAGACCTCGCCCGAGAACGTCTGATGGAAGTAGATGCTCAGGTAGGGGCCTACCGAAACATTCCACTTCGGACTCATTCTGAAGGTGGCAAGCAGGGGAAGCGTCACGCCCCACATTTCGGTATTGGTGACGTTCGTGCCAGTGAAGTAGCCTTTCGTCACTTCGCCTTCCTGCTCGAGCCAAACGTAGTAGTTCTTCACATCGGCATTCGTATGGAAGCCCTCCCAGAAGAAATGCGCTCCGGAGCTGATGCCCCAACGCTTCGAGAACATCTTGTAGCCATCGATACCCAGGCTGATGCCACCCCTCGGACTGAAGCCGTTCACCTTTCTCACCTCGGCAGGCAAGGGAATCGGCGTGGTTCCTCCCAGGACATAACCTATTCGGGCAATGAAGCCGCCTCCCTTCAGGCCTGTAGTAGGCCCCCACTTTTCCCATCTGTCCTCTTGGGCATTAGCCGAAATGGAGAGGAAGAAGAGTGCTACTATAGTAAATGCGATGTGTTTCATATCTTGAAGAAATGTAGAAATGGAAAAATGAAAAATTTGCTGCCGCCCTGTAAATCGCTAAATAGTTAAATCGTAAATAAATTGTAAATTGGAGTCCGCGCTTAACAGCGCGACTTTGTACTAAAGTATCAAAGAAATTGCTAAATTGTACATCTTCTTTATTCGCATATGAGCTGGATGTTATCAATATATAGCTTGCTGCCGATGGCCCCCATGAAATAGGCTCCCTGCCAACTGCTTGCAAAGCCTATGATAAGGTTGTAGCCGTTGTTTGCGAGCACTTCGGCATCTATCTCGGCGCGATACTCGACGGGAATCGTGAACTCCTGCCATTCGTTTGTAACGCCATGGATGGGAGCATCCGACAATTTGTCCGTACCGTCTTCATTATAGTGATGAGGCAAACGTCCCAAGGCAACAATGTTGGGGCTGGACAATACGTCATTGCCATCAAGCTGGATTCTGCCTCCATCAGCATCCTCGTTGCGGTAAAGCACCACATAGGCATCGGGCTCATCCCAGACGCCCGTCAACGACTGACCTTCCTTATTCCAGTAATCGTCGCCACGCTCGTAGCGCAACCACACAGTCATCTGAACAGGCTTGTGCGTAAAGGGCGAGCCGAACTGCGTGGCCTTGAGAGCATCCGTGATAGCATTGCTCACGTCGAATACGCCGTTGAACATTGAGCCGGAGGCAATTCGCATCTTAACCATCCTGCCGAAAGGACCCGTATCACATGTCTCAAGCTTAACGCAGTCACTGCCGTCAGGGCCACCGCCGCTGACCGGCGTTGAAGGATATTCCAGTGGTTTCGCCGAAGACCTGCTTATCTTGAAGCCCGGATTACCATTCTTCCACTCCCCATCCGGGAAGATGCTCGGAGCATCCCAGATATAGTACTTGCCCGACGCATCAAGATGATAATCCTCGAAGCCAAAGGACAAGTCACCCTCGCCGGGAGCATCATGCACCACGGAAAGGCTGTAGTCACGACTCCAGGCCTTGTCTTGAGAAACTATGCGAAAGTGAAGGACTCGCTCGTCCGACAGGTCGATGGACGAACCATTCCGGAAAGGAACCTCTCCGCCATCATCATTCTTCATGTATATCGAAGCGCCGCTCGTCACCCGGAATGTGACCGGCACACTCTGGACATGAGCGTAACTGCGAATCACGAACACGATGTCATTCACTGTCGATATGACTGTCTGCAATGTATCATACTCGTGATAGAAAATGTCGGTAGGAGTCTCCAGATGAAGCGACACAGCCTCTATGTCGCACTCAGTGTTTGCCTGCTCTGCCTTAATGCAAGATAACATTAAAAGAGGAACGGCAACGAGTGCCACAATGGATGTTTTGTTCGTTCTTGTAACTGCTGTTTGATAAAATTCGGACGCAAAGGTACAACTTTTTTAGCAAAGAGAATATTAGTTTACGGTATAAATGTGCATTCTTACCACTTTTTTGACCTATTGTTCCACCACCATTCGCTTTATGACGACATCTTCCAAAGGCCTATTGTTCTCGTCCGTTGCCACTGCCTGAATGGTCTTGACCACTTCCATTCCCTCAATGACTTCGCCAAAGACGGTATATTGTCCATCGAGATGAGGAGTGCCTCCACGAATGATGTAGTCATTGTACATCTGCGACGACAGCCCGATGCCCTTCTCTGCCAACATGGAGCAGACCTTGTCGAGGTCGTATTCGGTCTGTTTCTTGCCGTAGACAATGTAGAATTGGCTGCCGCTGCTTTCCATTTCCGGGTTAACTTCATCGGGCTCTCTCGCTGCCGCCAAAGCTCCTCGCCAATGGTAAAGGTATGGCAGATCGAACTCTGCCGGAATGGTATAGCCCGGCCCGCCGTTGCCAAGCAACTGACCAGGTTCTGCATTTCGACTGTCAGGGTCGCCTCCTTGTATCATGAAATCTTTGATACATCTATGGAAGAGTGTGCCGTCGTAGAAGCCTTCGCGGGCAAGTCTAAGGAAGTTCCCGGTGTGCAGAGGCGTGTCTTCCGAGAGGGCGACACGTATGTTTCCCACACTTGTCTCAATGCGGACAACATGACGCTTCTCTTTCTTCTTGGCAGTGGCAGCCAGTATTCCGATACAAAAGGAAGCAAGAACGACTAATAATAACTTATATTTCATGGCCTTCATTTATGTCTGATACCTCATTATTATATTCGCTACTTCTTTACCACACTGCTTGACATTATATAGCCGCTCAGCCAAAGCCCGTCCTCGCTTACCCATCGACTGGGCTTCTTCCTTGTGATTGGCAATGTAAAGCAACTTCTCCTTCCATCCTTCGATATCCTTGGGCTCCAGCCAAAAGCCGCAACCATCTGCTTCTATGTCAATCGGCATTTGCGGGTTGCGTGTACAAAGAATGGGAAGACCTAAGGCAAGAGCTTCGACGACAGTTGTCAAGCCGACCGTATAATTACTCTTCTGGCAACAAATGCAAACGCAACGACTTTGTGCGACCTTCTGTGCGATTTCATGAGGAATAGGTCGGTCGCCATAATGCAACTCGATGTTTTCGCCAGGATGAAGTGCTTCAAAGTATGCCTTCCGCTTCTTCTCGGCATAAAGCGTCAGGGGGAGTCCTGTCTCCTGGAATGCTTCGAGGAGCGTCTCGAAATCCCGAAGTTCCTTTCCTGTCGAGATGAATTGACTAGGGTGGAGTCCGTCGGTCTGCAAGTTATCATAGTAGTCGAGGTCGGCTCCCCAATGTACCATGCTCATTCGACTCGGGTCGGCTTTCTTTGAGAGCAGGCTATCCTGCATCAACTTCTCGGAAAAGAAGATCATATGGTCAATTCCGTGATAGAAGAGGCGTGCCAAAGCCTCTCGCAAGGGATTCTTCGCCTTGACGATTGGCTGGTGATGCCACACAACTATGGGTCGTCTGTAGAGTCCCAAAGCACGAAGCAGGATGATGGGCTCGATGCCTAAAGTGTGTGTGGCATAAAGGACATCATGATGTTTACTACAGGTCAGCACCTTCCATGTCGCAACTATCATGTCTCTAAGACGTTTGTATGTGTGCTTCTGATGATGCCAAACCACTTCAATACCATAGTCCTTCAACTGTAAAGCGCCATAGAGGAAGTGCGAAGGGAATGCCCCTTCCTTCCATTCTCGAACGATTCGTTCGGTATCTTGGGTATGGTAGAAGTATATCGACATTTGTCGCGTTCTCATCTTTTCCATCTTCCGCTTAGCCAAGGAACACGTTCCACAAAGGGGACTGCCAAGGTGCAAAGGGTGAAGGTAAGTATCAAAATGATGATAAGGTCAGGGATGCTTTTGCGGAAAGGATGCCCGAGCAGTATGCTGGCGTAAGCATAACTGAGGACTATGGGATAGTGCATCACGAAATAGACCATGCTGTGTTCGCCGATATAATTAATGAGAGGCACTCTCGGCGTTGGCAACGTGAGAAAGATTCCTGAGATTCCCATCAAAGAGAGGGGCATGATGAGCAAGACTTTCCAGAAGGGTCCCACCCAAAGATTCGATTTCATCTCGTATTCGCCATGAAGATAGATGTTGGCAAGAACGAAGCCTATGAAGAGCAGGATGCTGATAAAGAGGGCGGAATGCCTTGTCAACCTGTCGAGGACATGATGCCACACCTTCCCTATATAGAAGAAGAAAGTGCCGCAGAAGATATTGTCGAGGAAGAACCAAAGCGGGTTCCCTTGCTTGAAGAGCCAATATCCTATTGCGGGAAAGAGCAGCACAATCCAATGAAGGTAAGGTATCCTCTCGATGAAATGCATCAGGACATAGGTCGCGAAGAATGACAAGAGGAACCAAAGCGGGCCGTTTCCGAAGGTGAGACCGCTTTCGAGCCAAGTGTAAGTCTGTACCTTTCCTATTGCTTTATCGAGGTGTTCCGGGAAAAGACTCAGCCAGAAGAATGCCAAGACGAAGCCGATGATGCCCCACGAAAGATAGGGCACGAAGAGGCGACGAATGCGATCTCGCAGGTAAGGAAGTGTCGCGCCGGTAATGCCCTTGTTGAAGTAGCCTGCCTTAAAGAAGAAGAAACTCATGAAGAAGAATGTCCAAGCCATCGTTTCCTTCCACCAGGGTGTCCCGCGAAGCTGCGTCTGGCAGATGGCATGAAGTGTCACCATCCTGAGGATGCACAGTCCGCAAAGCAAATCAAAGGCATTGTTACGCTGCTTCATCCCTTCCTTTATTTATTAAATATATAATGTATAGACTCGCGCATAATCTTTGCTCCGCTCACCCACATGATGCCGCCGTACAGGATAGCGGCAAGGAAGATACGACTCAACAGGAGCAGCCACAGGTTCCCGATTCCCTTTGTGAGCCACCAAGTCAGGGCAAGGACGATGAGCGTAAAGACAAGGAATGGCACGGTATCTCTCAAGGCTTCCATGAAGGTGAGACCCGTCAGACGCCAGGCGAACCATTGCCAAATCGCGAGCCATGAGATGTTGAGGGCCACGAAATATATCACCATGGGCAGGAATCCGTGAGGATAGAGCAGGATGAGACCCGTCCAGACTGCCAGGCATTGAGCAGTCGTGCAGGCCATGTTGACGTCGCTCCTGCCTCTGCTTATCGTGAGGTTGCTGTAGAGTGTGGTAATCGGGACGAAGGCTCCGTGCATGCAAAGCAGCGAGAGAATCAGGCCGCTTTCCCGCCACTCTTCTCCTCCGGCGAGCAAGATGAACTCCTGTGCCACAAGACCTAAGCCGAGCATTGCGGGGAAACTTACAAAGCAGATGAACCGGAGCATCTTTCGGAAGACCTGACGATAGCGGCCGGCATCGTCCACGACTTGTGTCAAGGTGGGTTGGCTGGTGCTTGTCACCATGCCGTTTATCGTGCTGCTGGCCATATCGTTCCACTTCTTGGCGTTCGAGTAGACACCAGCCGTGTGGTCGCCAAAGTACTTGCCAAGCAGGACGGAAAAGGCGTGAAGGTTGCAGATGTTGATACAATTCGTAAGCATCAACTTGCTGCTGAAGCCGAACATACGCCATGCAGGAGCAAGGTTGAACTGGAGAGTCGGCCTCCAAGGGGAGAAGAACCAGGCCATCACCTGTGTGATGAGGACGAAGGTGATTGCTTGCGTCACGATGGCCCAATAGGCGAAACCCTTGACAGCCATTGCTATGCCGACCAACCCCGACAGGAGCATGGCGGTCAGAGCACAGATGCTGGTCTGCCGGACCATCAGGTGTCCGAACAGATAAGCACGCTGAACTGTGCCGAGACCAGAGAAGAGGAAGCCCAGGAACAGCACTCTGCCGAGCGGGACCAGCTCAGGAAGATGGTAGAAATCGGCGATAAGCGGGGCGCAGAACCACAGGATGATGTAGAGCGAGACGCTTACGAGCAGGTTGAACCAGAAGACGGCATTGTACTCCTCATGCGTCGGCTCCCGTCGGTTGCAGAGTGCCGCCATGAAGCCACTCTCCTGAAGGGCGCTCGCCAGGGCAGCGAAGATGTTCAGCATCGCCACTTTTCCGTAGTCCTCCGGCGTGAGATAACGGAGGAGAACCAGTCCGAACACGGCCCCCATCAGCTGCATCAGGCCGTTGGACATGCCGCCCCAAAGCATCCCGCCTGCAGTCTTCTGCTTCAACGACTTCTCTTCCACCCCTCTTAACTTCTTATTTTCTTAATTTCTCATTTCCTTAATTTCTTCACCCCCATCGGCTTCCGACAAATGTCCTTTTGCCTTGCAAAGGTACGAATAATTTAAGAATTATGAGCGCAGAATGAGGAATTATTTGATTTGCATCGGGCTGGTCGTATGTTCGGGAACACAATTCCCCAACAAAATCGACTGCTTCGACAGGATGGGACGACCGCCTTCAACGGTCGGTCAGGGCCCCTTCGTCACCCGCTCCCTGCACCTTGCTCCTCGCCCCCATCATAATGGGTTGTTTGAACATACATGTATGTGCAATTGAATGTACATGTATGTGCAATTGAATATACATGTATGTTCAAACAACCCTCCCTGCCATGTTCACCGACGCAGCAGGTTGGTGAAGCGTAAAAAAGCGGAAGGAAAAGGTCTCATAACCTGCCTGGTTTTACGAAACACGCATAATCCTGCCAGCCGCCACGCCAGTTTTTTCCTCCACTCTGAAATAAATCTTCGCTTCTTCTTCTTTTATTCCTGTTTTTTTCATATCTTTGCACCCGCAAACATACAAGTATGGCTATAAAATTTCAGTATAATAAAACCTCGTTGCAGCAGATTGAGAAGGCACTGAAAATGCGCCAACGCACCCTGCCCATCATCAAGAGCAAGGAAACGGCCCTGCGACTGGAGGTAAAGAAATGCAAGGCGGAAGCCGACGAACTGGAGCGAAAGCTGCAGAGTCAAATCGAAGGATACGAGAAGATGTATGCCCTCTGGGGCGAGTTCGACGCGTCGCTCGTCAGCCTCGACGACGTGGAACTCGGCGTCAAGAAGATTGCCGGCGTGCGGGTTCCCGTGTTGAACAACATCACCTTAAAGGTGAAGCCCTTCGGCCTCTTCAGTGCTCCGAAGTGGTATTTCGACGGAATCCAGCTCCTGCAGGGGCTTGCAAAGACCGCCGTGGAGCGTGAATTTGTCTTCGCCAAGCTGTATCTGCTGGACCATGCACGCAAGAAGACGACCCAGAAGGTCAATCTCTTCGAGAAGGTTCAAATCCCTGGCTACCAGGAAGCCGTCAGGAAGATTAAGCGATTCATGGAGGACGAGGAGAATCTCTCTAAGTCATCACAGAAGATATTGAAGTCACTTCAGAAGAAAAGAGAGGAGGACGTGGCATGATTGAAAGAATGAAGAAGCTCACCTTCCTGGTGACTCAGAAGGAATACGACGCGTTCATCGACGGCTTGAGAGAGCAGGGAGTGGTCCACGTCCAACAGTTGAAGCAGGGACAGACCAGCCCCGAACTGCAAAAGGCTCTCGACGAAAGAGCACGCATCAAGCAAGCCATCGACTATCTCGACATCTCGCTCAAGGCTTGGGAAGACAGCCTCACCCCCGACCCCTCTACGAGGAGAGGGGAGAACTTCCCTGAGGCCCCACTGCCGTTCACATCCCCTTCGGAGGGGACGGGGAAGGCTATTCTTGAGTTCGTCGAAAAGCTTAAAACCGAGGAAGTCCGCCTGCGTCACGACATCGACGAAGCAGAGAAGAACATCGGGAAGATGGAGCCCTGGGGCAACTTCGACTGGAGCCGGATACAGGAACTCCAGCAGCGGGCAGGCCTCCAGGTGTATTTCTACGCCTGCGCCGCCAAGTCGTTCCAGCAAGAATGGGCAGAGAAATACTTCGCCACACCCATCGACGACTACAACAAACGCACCTACTTCCTGGCCTTCTCCGACACAGAGCCGGACATCAAAGCAGAACGTCTGGAACTTCCCGACGGCTCGCTCGACCAATATAAAAAGGAGGCAGCCGACGCGAAGACTGCTCTCCAGCAGAATCACGCCAAGACATGCGAGGTCGCACGCCAGTACAGAGATGCCCTGCAGACTGGTCTCGGGCAAGCACAAAGCGAGATACAGCTGCGGCAAGTAGAGCTCTCGGACGAAAGCATCGCTGATGGCGCCGTCCGACTTATGCTGGGATGGACCCTCGAGGAAAAGGCCGACTCACTCACCAAATGGCTCGACGAGAAGCAGATTTACTATGAGCTGGAGGACCCGGCATTCGAGGACGACGTGCCCATCAAGATAACAAACGGCAGCTTCTCCAGCCTCTTCGAGCCCATCCTACGCATGTATTCGCTGCCCAACTATCATGACATCGACCCCAGTGTCTTCTTCGCACCGTTCTTCATGCTCTTCTTCGGACTCTGCCTCGGCGATGGAGGCTACGGCCTACTAGTGCTCCTCGGCGGCATCTGGCTCGCGAAGAAAGGCAGCGACAGCACAAAGAACTACGGCAAGCTCGGCATCTGGCTGGGCTTAGCCACAACCATCTGCGGCCTGCTCACTGGCACCGTCTTCGGCATCGACTTGACAAAACAGGACTGGGCTGTGCTGGCTCCGGTGAAGCCCTACTTCATCAACGACAACGGCATCGGCCCCATCTTCGGCTATTCGCCCATGATGGTCATCTCCGTCATCATAGGTTTCGTGCAAGTTCTGCTGGGCATGGTGCTCAAAGCTTGCAAGGCTTGGAAGAACTACGGCTTCGGCTATTCCATCGGCACCTTCTCGTGGGTGGTGGCACTGCTTTCAATCGTCATCATCATGTGTATGCCAAAGGATGCCAACCTGCCTGCATTCATCCAGTACTTGCCCTACGGAATCCTCGGGCTCAGCACCATAGGCATCTTCCTCTACAACAATCCGTCGGCCTACAAGAACCCCATCACGGGTCCTCTGCTCAACATCGGCGGAGGCGTCTGGGCAACCTACGGCATGTCTACAGGCTTACTCGGCGACCTGCTGAGCTACATCCGACTGTTCGCACTGGGCTTGACGGGCGGCGTGCTTGGCGGCGTGTTCAACTCTCTTGCCCTCGACCTCACATCCAGCATGCCTTGGTTCATACGCTGGTTGCCAATGATTCTCATCCTTCTTGCAGGTCACGGCATCACGTTCGCACTGAGCATGATAAGCGCCTTCGTACATCCCATGCGTCTCACATTCGTGGAGTTCTTCAAGAATGCAGACTTCAGTGGCGGCGGCAAGGAATACACACCGTTTAGGGCAGTTCATAATTCATAATTCACAATTCATAATAAGAAAACTCACTAAACATTAATAACATTTTCAAAACACTAATCCCTCATAAGACATAGTTCCCGGTTCACGACGAAAGCAAGCAAAGTATAAAACAGCATACTACACATATATATTTATATAAGGTTGCAAAGCCCTACTTCGCATCGCTCAATCATGAATCATGAATTATGAATTATGAATTAAAAAACAAAACATTATGGAATTATTTCTAGCTTATCTGGGCATTGCGCTGTGCGTAGCCCTTTCAGGTATTGGCAGCGCCTACGGCGTAACCATTTGTGGTAATGCAGCTATCGGAGCATTCAAGAAGAATCCTACAGCGAGCGGCTCCTACATGGGCTTGGCTGCCCTGCCTTCTTCACAGGGCTTGTACGGCTTCGTCGGCTTCTTCATGCTCAATGCAAAGGTGACTCCCAACATCGCTCTTCCTGCCGCATGTGCCGTCTTCGGCGTAGGTCTCGCCCTCGGTCTCGTGGCTCTCGTTAGCGCAATTCGTCAGGCAAAGGTCTGCGCCAACGGCATCAGTGCCATCGGAGCTGGCCACAATGCCTTCGGTACTACTATGGTGCTGGCCGTGTTCCCTGAGCTCTACGCCATCCTCGGCCTGCTTGTACTCATCCTGACTGCTAACGCACTCTAATCATTAACACTAAGAAGGATAATATGAAACCTACATTATTCCTCCTTGCTGCAGGTATGGGCAGTCGTTATGGCGGTCTGAAGCAGCTTGATACGCTTGGTCCTCAAGGCCAAAGCATCATGGATTATAGCATATACGACGCTATCCAGGCAGGCTTTGGCAAGATTGTTTGGGTCATTCGTCGTGACTTCGAAGAGCAATTCCGCACACAAATCCTCGCGAAATACGAGGGACATGTGCCCTGCGAACTGTGCTTCCAAAGCCTCGATGCACTGCCAGAAGGCTTCACAGTGCCTGAAGGAAGACAAAAACCCTGGGGCACCAACCACGCTGTCCTCATGGGCAAAGATGTCATCAAGGAGCCTTTCGCAGTCCTCAACTGCGACGACTTCTACGACCGCGACGCGTTCCGTGTCATGGCAAAGTTCCTCTCAGAGCTTCCCGAAGGCAGCAAAGGCAAGTATGCTATGGTGGGATTCCGTGTGGACAACACGTTGAGCGAGAGCGGAACCGTCAGCCGTGGCATCTGTGAGAATGACGAGAAGACGCATCTCCTCACAGGTGTCGTAGAGCGCACAAAGATAGAACGTAGGGATGGCATCGTGCAGTACCTCGACGAGAACGAGCAATGGGTGAGCATTCCCGACACGACACCCGTCAGCATGAACTTCTGGGGATTCACGCCCGACTACTTCGACTACAGCGAGGCATACTTCAAGCAATTCCTCTCCGACCCGAAGAATCAGGCCAACCTCAAGAGCGAGTTCTTCATCCCCCTCATGGTGGATCACCTCATCAAGGCAGGCAA
>CAJOLC010000067.1 GCA_905235305.1 uncultured Bacteroidaceae bacterium
CATGGAGCAGGCTTTCTGCTCGGGCGGGGTGTCGTCTTCTTCTTGCTCAGGCGAAGCGTCTGCTTTTGCCAGCATGGGTTCGTACTTGGTGACGATGCGCGTCTCGTAGATGGTGTCGCGGACGGTCTGCACTTGCATGATGGTGTCGTGCTGCACCTCGATGACTTGAGCCACAGGTTGAGACGGTTGCTCTGGTATGTAGGCATGAAGTGCATAGCCTGCAAAGAAGCTGACGAGGCTTGCGGCAATAGACCCTACCCATCCTCCCCTTAAAGGGGAGGGACTTGTCCGCTTGAAGGGAAGAATCGTCACACACTGTCCAACTGCAGTGAATCCATACGACGAAGCGTTTGTCCGTCATCAAGTATTACCGTTACCTTTCCTTTTGGGGCTACTGTTACCTTCTGTGCGCTGGCTCCTGCAAGAAGCAAAGCGAAGGCCAGCAAGGTCATAACAGTTCGTTTCATGTTCCTTTTGTTTGGTTGGTTTCACGTTTGTTTTGACAGCATACACACGAAACGCCAAATCGTTCATTTCTGTGCACTTTATTTTCCTTTAACCTGAAAACCATTCCTTCCTGCTGCAAAGGTAGCGGAAAACAATAAAACAGCCAAACATTTCATGCATCTATACGTTTGACAATTTGCAACAAGAAACGCTTAATCTGCTTACTACTTGAATTTAGGCAGACTCGCGAGAATCGCTTGAAATTGCTTCGGTGGCACTTTTCTACCCTGAAGCAAAAAGACGCGCTTAAAACGAAAATGATTTGTAACACACTGATTATCAGCCGACATTTTTCAGTGTTCAATCATCATCATGCAATTCAAAGTGGTCATTCTGCCAACTGCACTTTGCAAAACAGCACTCTTTTTCGCCTTTTTCGACCTGTTTTGAGGGTTCATCCATACTGCCAAGTTTTCAAACGCAATGTATTGCATTGGCAAACTTAACGTATTGCGTTGGCCGACGCAATACATTGAATCGCCAAATTCGACGTATTTCGGGGACTTTTGCAGCACCCTTGAATGTGACACTTTGCAAGGGTTATGCAACGATTCACTTACATTCTGATTGCCGCGAAACACGGACTTACAGGGGATTTCCCATTCCCCTCAGAGCAGGCCGAACTTGGCTACGAGGTAGAGCACGACGTAGTTGATGACCATGCCTATGAGGCCGATGGTGAGGCCAACCTTCATCATGCTCTTCTGATCGACGAGGCCTGTGGAATAGGCTATGGCATTGGGAGGCGTGGAGATGGGGAGCGACATGGCAGTCGATGCGGTGAGAGCCAGTCCGATAAGCACGGTCGAAGTACCTCCCACGGCATTGAGCTTGTCGCCCATGCCGGTGCAGACGATGGCGAGGAATGGCGTCAGCAGTGCTACCGTTGCCGTGTTGGAGATGAAGTTCGAGAGGGTGAAGCAGATGAGGCCGGAGACTATGAGGAGAGCCGCTGGGCTCCACGAGCCGAAAGGAATACTCTTGATGGCTGCGTCGGCCAGTCCGGAATCTTCCATCGCAGTGCCCAGCACGAATCCACCTGCTACCATCCAGATGACCGACCACTCTATCTTGCCCAGATCTGTTCCCTTGATGACGCCAGTCACCGCAAATATGCAGATGGGGATCACGGCTGCCACGTTGGCATCCACACCCGTGTATTCCGTAGGAATCATCCAGAGAACCACCGTCAGGGCAAAGGTCAGGACGACGACCCACAGCTTCCAGTCCATCTTTGTCTGGCCGTCCATGCGGATGTTAATCGGCGTGTCGTCCATGGGAAAAAGGATGAGCAGGAGCCGCCATGAGAGGAAGAGCAGGAACATGGCAAGGGGAAACATGACCAGCATCCATTCTCCGAAGCCGATGCCCATATTGAGTCCATCGGGGTCGTTCAGGGTCTTCAGCACGATAGCGTTAGGCGGCGTGCCAATAGGCGTACCCATTCCGCCGATGTTGGCAGCAATGGGAATAGACAGAGTCAGTGCCATACGGGCCTTGCTCTCTGCTGGAAGGGACGCAAAAAGCGGGGCAAGGAAGGCAAGCATCATGGCTGCCGTGGCGGTGTTCGACACGAACATGGAGAACAAGCCAGTGGCGAGAAGGAAACCAAGCATGATGTTCCGGCTCTTCTTGCCGAAGGAACTAATCAGCATACCAGCAAGCAACATGTCGAGACCGCTTTTACTGGCGGCGATGGCCAACACGAATCCGCCGAGGAAAAGAAAGATGACGGGGTCGGCAAACGATGCCATGATGGCCTTGGCCATGAGCAGATTGCCCGCATCTTCTCCCTGAAACGGCAGCAATCCCTTCTCGGAAATGGTGAGGCACATGATGCCTATGATGCAGATGGAAGTGGCCCAGGCCGGAATCGCCTCAGTGAGCCATGCCAGGGTTGCGAACACAAAGATGGAAATGACACGCTGCTGCACCACCGTAAGCCCATCGATGCCGAACACGTCGGCTGGCAGGTTCCACACTGTGGCAGTGATTATGGCAATGACCAGAAGCTTGATTAAGCCAACCTTGTTGAAGTCGTTGTCCATACCGACTTGGACGTTATCCTCTTTTTCCATAATGCTTGATGTTTTGATGCCTGCATTTCAATGCGACGCAGTAGCCTCTCCGTCTCCTTTGCCACGCATCGGCAGCCTTCGTCGCACGTCTTTCTGTTTCACCCCGCAAAGTTACAACAAAAGGTTAAAAGGTGAAAGACATAGAGGTTAAAAGTTGAGATTTCTTCGCCGACATACAGAAAACTGCCCGAAAAAGCATTCTTCGCATCAAAGACTATGGTCATTAACCTTATAAGACACACAGCTCCGGCATTTGCAACACGGATTGAATAATTATTGTCGCAGCTTGCTTTTATGCAGAAAAATGCAGGCAGAAGCGTTCTTTATTGCTATTTTTTTTCATTCCCTATGCTTTGTTTTGCATTTTTTCGTATCTTTGTATCGGATTCGCAGCCTTATATACATTATCTAATTATAAAGAACAATGAAAGAAAACATTCCCTACAAGATTTATCTGAGTGAGGAAGAAATGCCTACTCAGTGGTACAACGTGCGTGCCGACATGAAGAAGAAGCCAGCTCCACTGCTGAATCCAGGCACTGGCCAACCCCTCACAGCAGCAGAAATGGAAGGTATCTTCTGCAAGGAACTCGTGGCTCAGGAGCTCGACAACGAGACGAAATGGTTCGACATCCCCGACGAAGTGCTCGGCTTCTACAAGATGTTCCGCCCAAGCCCGCTTGTTCATGCCAAGTTCCTCGAGAAGGCCCTCGACACTCCGGCAAAGATCTTCTACAAGTTCGAAGGCAACAACACCAGCGGCTCCCACAAGCTGAACTCTGCCATAGCACAGGCCTACTACGCCAAGGAGCAAGGGCTGAAGGGCGTGACCACAGAGACAGGAGCCGGTCAGTGGGGCACGGCCTTGAGCATGGCCTGCCAGTACTTTGGCTTGGACTGTAAGGTCTTCATGGTGAAATGCTCATACGAGCAGAAGCCCTTCCGCCGCGAAGTCATCCGCACCTACGGTGCAAGCATCGTTCCCTCACCCAGCGACACCACGCAGGTCGGGCGTAAGATGCGTGCGGAGTTCCCCGACACGACCGGTTCACTTGGCTGCGCCATCTCGGAAGCCGTGGAGGTAGCAGTCACGAACGAAGGCTATCGCTATGAGTTGGGCAGTGTGCTCAACCAGGTTCTCCTGCATCAGACAGTCATCGGCCTTGAGGCTCAGAAGGCTCTCCGCAAGTATGACATCAAGCCCGACATCCTTATCGGATGCACGGGCGGCGGCAGCAACCTCGGAGGCTTTGCGGCTCCTTTCCTCGGAGAGATACTTCGTGGAGAAGCCAATTACAAGGTCATCGGTGCCGAACCTGCCTCATGTCCCAGCTTTACACGTGGCATCTATGCCTACGATTTCTGCGACACGGGTCAGATATGCCCGTTGGCAAAGATGTACACCATCGGCAGTCAGTTTATTCCCTCTGCCAACCATGCAGGCGGCCTCCGCTTCCACGGCATGAGTCCTATCCTGTCGGAACTCTACGACCAGGGCGTCTTCGAGGCACGGGCCTACGAGCAGACCTCCGTCTTCGAGGCAGCGGAAATCTTTGCCCGTGCTGAAGGCACATTGCCAGCCCCTGAAAGCAGCCACGCCATCCGTGCCGCCATCGACGAAGCCCTCAAGTGCAAGGAGACAGGCGAAGAGAAGGTCATTGTCTTCAATCTCTCTGGCACCGGTTACTTCGACCTTTACGCCTACAAGGCATTCAACGAGGGAACCATGACGGACTACATTCCTACGGACGACGAAATCAAGGCCGCCCTCGACAAGCTACCTAAGATCTAAGTCCCTCCGTAGGCTTGAACCTGCAATCAATAATCAGGGAATAAGGAATTCACAGACAAGAACAGACGAATGAAGCGCCGTATGCGAAGGTACAACACTTCGTATGCGGCGCTTCTCTATTGTCTGAATTCCTTATTTCTACTTGTGGTAGCCTTCCTTCTTTGACCTCGGCACAAGGTATGCAAAGCCGTAGACCATCATAGAAGCCTGTGCGATGATGCCGATGATAATGCTCAGGATGTGTACTTCAGTAGAGATGAGGCCAGAGGTTACGAAGTACCAGACCGTGTAGATGCCTAACGGGATGTTGACAAGCAAGGATGCAACCAGTCCGGGATTGTACTTACGTCCGAAGATAAAGAACATGACGACGTGGGCAGATGCGTTCAGCATGGAGTAATAAGCCGTCCAGAAGCCCCAGTCCGTGCCGTAGTAATGCGAGAGGACACCCGCCAGAGGCAGCAGGACATACATGAGAGGTATGTTTATCCAGAACGTTCCGGTCTTCGTCAGAGGCTTGTCGGGACGTGTCGAGCCAAGTGGGCCTTGATTGAAGAAACTCAGGAAACCACCGGGACAGACGTATTCCTCGAACTCGTGGAACCAGTAGGCCGGGCACTGCAACCAGATGAGGAACAGGGCATAATTATCGGGGCGGACATAGAGCCAGATGAGGATGAAAGTGTACAAGGCAAGGAAGGGCGTCCCCTTCATCCAATGTTCATAGAGCCAGTCGAGTGTCTTCTTCATAAGCGTAAAGTTAAGGATTTGACGTTGTGAAATAAGTTTTGCTGATGCAAAGGTACGAAATATAATTCAGAAACATGAAAGCAAACAGGATTTTTACACAAAAAAACATAGAAAAGCAGACAGACGCATCACAAACCCGAAGCAGTTATCCCTACCCTCCTGACTTCGTCACTTAAAAAACAGTGATTTCCTATTTGCTTGATACAGATTATTTTGTATCTTTGTGTCACCCAAATTAGGGTGACACGAGGCAAA
>CAJOLC010000068.1 GCA_905235305.1 uncultured Bacteroidaceae bacterium
GTGGAGATAGCCTTTGCCTGCGGCGATGGTGGTTCCGACTTCTGCCTGATAGAAGCCAATGCCGTCCTCTTCATCGTCAGCCAGTATGTACTGTGAGCCGTCGGCCTCAAGGTCTTCGACTACAGGCAGCAGGAGATTGCCTTCGAGAGGTGCTGGAGTGGAGGCAGCAGAGGGCAGGACGTAAGCACCTTCGGCACCCTTCAGGACGACAGCCTCGCCTGCGGGAGCTGCCGTGATGGGCGTGAGATGGACATAACCCTCTTTCTCTGATTTGGTCACGGCGAATGCCTCTACGTCAGATGCGGAGAAATCGATGTCCTTCTTCGCTACGTAGGTGGCATAGCCGGCTGCTGTCACGAAGGCGATATTCCCTTTCGGCAGAACCTCTTCACCTTCGGCTCCGAAGTCGTCGAAGCAGAAGTATGCGGGCGTATTCATGCCCCAGTCGCCATTGTCTGTGCTGCTCAGTTCGAAGCCAATCTTCGCCACTTCGCCCAAGACGCTGAGGTCAACGTATCGCCAGTCGTCGATGATGTAGGCGTTCTGCTCGTCGCGGAGGTCAGCGAGGTAGTAGTCCTTCGTTCCCGTCACGTTATCTTCGGCATCGTAGCCCGTGATGGTGAGCTTGAACCAGTCGCCCTTTCCGAACTTCTTGGCAAAGCTGTCGCCGCCGGTCATCGAGTTGTAGGCGTAGCTGCTGTTGGTGATGTAGAAGCCAGGCACTGTGGTCGGCTCGCCGAGAAGCTCGACGTAGCAGGGGCCGTTGAAGGCTGCTGCGTAGGCAACGCCGTAGGTCTCGGAACCGTCATGGCCGCCGCCCACGATGTTGTTCCACTGGTCGTCCAACGACTCGAAGTTCGTCGCGGTGCGGTTGGCATAGCCGAACCAGTACCAGTAATCCCAGTCGTGCATGCAACCGCTGTTGAAGGCGAAGTCGCCACTTGTGAAGAACTCGCGTTCGTCGTCGTCCTCTGTGCCGACACTCATGTGCCCATCGACGGGCTTCGTGATGTCTTCTACGTCCTCGAAGGTGGCGACGGCGAGGGTAGCCACATCGACTTCGACCGTCAGCTCCGGCACTCTGCCGAAGACGGCGTTCTGCGAGATGGCAGTAAAGTTAGGTGCCCTGCCCGTCAGCTTCGAGGTGCTGCGATGGTTGCCGACAGGGTCGCCGAAGCCTGAGATGGCCATCACGCCGTCCTGAAGCACGATCTTCGATGCCGTCCAGTCTTCGGGAACGGTGAAGGTGACGCTCTGTGCGGCGGCATTCGATGCCATGGTGTATTGGTTCTTCTTGCCGTCGGTGACGGTAATGCCTGTGGGAGCCTGCTTGTACGACAGGCCTGCCGAGAAGTTGTGGATGCCTGCGAGCTTGCCTGCGGGATGGAAGAGACCCGTATATTGCACGGTGACGGCGTCTCCGGGCTTGACCTTTTCGACGGCTTCACCACTGACGAGGACCTCGCGATGGCAAGGTTTGGCGGTCAGAACCTGGTAGAGGCTCTGGCCTTCGGCATTGATGAGGCGGACGATGTTACGGCCTTCTGTGAGTCGAAGGGTGTAGCTGCCGTCGGCATTCGCTGTGACGCCTTCGCCGGAGAAGCCTGCGTAGGAGGCTGCATTCTCACCGAGGGTGGGACGAGCCAGCGTAACCTCTGCCACGCCTTCGGGCGTGAAGGTGAAGTCGAAGCCTTCGTCGGTGTCGAGGTAATAGAGCACGTCGAACTCAGCATCGACGTTCTCCTTCGAGAGTTTCGTATCGACGGGAGTGGTGCTGCCGTAGGGCGTGACGGTGGTCAGGTAGTCCTTGTTGATGATGATATTCGGGTTGATGCCGGTGGCCTGGCTGCCCGGCCTGGCTGCCCACGGTGACGACAAAGGCACCGGTGTTCTCCGGCCAGATTGCGCTCCAGTCGCTGTCGCCTGCGGGCGTGCCCTTCGTAGCACCTTTGTAGATGTCGATGTGAAGGGCATCGTAGGTGACGAGCACGATGGCTGTTCCTTCGCCAACGGCTGTGAGAAGTTCGTCCTCCACCTTGACGACGCTGTCGTCTGCCTTGCCGTCGAGACCGACCACGGCGAAGTGGAAGTCCGGCTCGATGAAGTAGTTGTCGATGATGTTGTTGACCAGTTCCCAGTTCCTCATAGGCAGCAGGTCGTAGGTGTCGCCGACGGAAGCGAGCTGGAGATGGCCTGCGGGATTGATGTTGAGGAAGATGTCGCCCACGTTATAGCCTTTGTTCGAGGTCACGTCGTGGTCGATGAAGGTCGGAGCCTTAGCCATCAGGTCGTCGTTCGTAAAGGCGAGTTCGGGCCGCTTGGCAGGGTCTCCGCTCATCGTGAAGATGCCCGCGTGCGTGAACTTGCCGGGGGCTGACACGCGGTAGTTGTACTGCTGCTTGTCGGCCAGGCGGTAGGTGTAGGTCTTCCCTGTACCTTCGGTCTCGACGCTCTCGGGGGCGACTTCCTTGAACTTCACGAAGTAGGCTGTCTTCGTACCGACGAAAAAGTCTGCATCGGCAGGCACCGTGACGCTATAAGCATAGCTCATGGGTGCCTCAGCCGTGATGGTGTTGTTGAAGTTGACGGTTCCTGAGTAGGTTGCAGGCAGATAGCCTTCGGCCTGACGTGCCTCCGAGGGGATGAGGTCTACGTAGTAGGTGTTGCCGTTGAAGACGAGGAACATCTTGTTGCCGCTGGTGTAGTCGCCCAGGGTGGTGTTCACCACGTTGCCCTCCTTGTCGGTCACCTTCAGGCTGAGGGTATAGTCAGTGTCATAGGCCCAGTCAGTGTTCTTCACGTTCACCTCGGGGGAGTAGATGGTGAAGGCTGTGTGGTCGGCATCAACGTCGAGCTGGATGGTGCCGGAGACTGTTTTGCTGTCGTCTGCGGTGGCTGTCAGGAGATAGGAGCCGTCGGGCAGGTCGAAGGTGTACTTCGTGCCGTCGGGTTCGCCGACGCTCACGCTTTCGTTCGTAGCGATGTTGACAAGCGACTGGATGAGCTTGCTCTTCGCGTTCATTGTCACCGTCACGTCGGTGGCAAAAGCACTGGCCGGCACAAGAGCCGCCATTGCTGCAAGGCATAAGAATTGCTTTTTCATAATGTTGATAACTGGTTATTTTTGGGGGTTCATTATTTCTCATTGGTTCGTGCCTCTGGCTGCGTTCTTTGAACATACATGTATGTGCAATTGAATATACATGTATGTGCAATTGAATGTACATGTATGTTCAAAGGACGTGGCTGCATGCATCATCGGACGCGGAGTATTTTCTTGCCATTCTTGATGTAGGTTTGTCCTCGGCGGGGCTGCATTCGTTCCCAGATGCGGCGGCCTTGGAGGTCATAGACGGCTGAGTCCGTGAGGGCTGGCGACTGCCCGAGCGCATGGATGGACTGTGCGTAGTCGTCGGGCATGATGGCGAGGAAGTGTCCGGGATTTATATAGACTCTGTACTTGCCGAGCTGCTGTCCGTCGGGCGACCACTGGTAGAGGTAGCCTGCCCCCTCGAAGCTGCCGGCATCGGTGCCGTAGATGTAGCCCGAATAAGGGTTGACGTAGATGCCATAGGGCTGGTTCATGGCGGCGAAGTCGCTGCCAACGGTACCAGGCATCGTGTGCGTCAAGCCTCTCTCACCACGGCTCTCCATCACCTCGCGGGGATTTACGGTGAGGCACGAGAAAGCGTATTCGCCCATGAGATACGAGAAGGCGGAGCCGATGACCAGGAAGTTGCCGTCGATGGTGGCTGTGCTGTAGGTGGCGGGATATTCGAAGCGGACGAAGCAATCGTCTGAGGCGAGTGCCTTTTGGCAGTCGAGGATGAGTCCGCATGGCGGCGTGTCGTAGTAGTCGCCGGGCGAGTTGATGCAGAGATACTGTCCGCTTTGCGACATCTTGCCGAACAGGTTTGGAACGCCTGTGTCGATGGTCTTCTCCACGGTCATCGTGGCGGCGTTGACCACGCTCACTGTCGTTTCGTAGTCATGGTCGCCCTCCTGCTCGCCATAGCCGCCGGTGTTTGCCACGAAGAGGCGTCCGTCGTAGAGGGCAATGCCTTCGGGCTCGTAGCCGACCTCGCAGGCGGCCACCACCTTGAAACTGCTTAGGTCAATCTTCGCCACGAAGCCTTTCGTGAAGGGATATGCGCCGTGGATGGTCATGCACTCATGGCCGTAGCTCGACACATAGACGTACCGTCCGTCGGAACACAGGCAGCGATTGTTGGGGATGTCTTCCGTGGCAGCCACGGCGGTGCCGTCCGGACGGATGAACTGCACAATGTTCGACCAGTTGACGGCAATGGCGATGAGGTTCTCGGTTGCCTGGATGATGTCGTTCGGCGTGTCGCCAAGCTTCGAGCCGTTCTTGTCTTGGAACCATTGGTTGCTGACTATCGTGCCGTCCTCAAAGTATGAGAGGCGTCCGTTGTCGCTCTGCCAGAGTCCTTCGTTCAGGATGATGAGCTTCTCCTGCGCGTACATATTATATATATATAAGGCGGAGATGAACAGGGAGATAAGTCTTTTCATATTCCGAATGATAGGGTAAGTTTGTAATTACGGCCGGGCATTGGGTAGCGCGGCAAGTGTTCGTACTGCTCGTCGAGTACGTCGTTGACTTCGAGGCTCAGTCCCATCGAGGCCTTCCCAATGCTGTGGCTGTAGGAGAGCTTCATATCGACGTTGTGATAAGGCTTCAGGATGTCTTCGGGGTCTGCTTTGCTCCACATCCTCTCGCCTACATAGAGATAGGAAGTGGTGAACTGCAACGCGCGCCAGCCTGCAATGGCGGTGACGCCGCTGGAGAAGGTTGGGGAGTAACAGATAGGCTTGTTGTACATGTCCTCATCTTCGGGGTCGGTCCTGTCGACGTCTCTTTGCCATGTAATGGAGTTAAGCAGCGAGAAGTTCCACTCACCTGTATGGCAATGCCCCTTCAGGGTAGCATTCAGCCCCCTGCAGAATGTCTTGCCGTAATTCATCATGGACCATGTGTAGGTGCCCTTCAAGGGAAGGCACACGATGCGGTTCTCCACCTTGTTCCTGTAGATATCGGCCTGCACGTCCACTGCCCATTGCCCTCGGTTCCAGTGGTATTCCATGCCGAGATTCAGTTGTTTGGTGTCCTCGGGCTTGAGGTTTCGGTTGCCCGACTGCGTGTAGTAGAGGTCGTTGAGCGTGGGAGCCCGGAAGATTTCCTTGTACCATCCGCGCACCGTAACGCCCCGAAAGGTGTAGGCCAACGAGACGGCTGGTGTCCAGCGGTCAAGGGGATCGGCTGCTCCGGCCTGTACGAAAGTCCAATCGCTGTAGCGTTGATGCAAAGCCGACACGGCGGCCTGGATGTCGTGCCAGTTCATCTGAGCAGCAAAGACGAGCTTCTGATCCACACGTTTCACGTCCTCGAAGCGCTTCAGGTCAGCCTTCAGAATGCTATACCTGATGTCGTAACCCGAAGAAAGCGAGAGCCACGACCACGGAAGGAAGCTGGCAGTGAGCGCTCCGTAAGCGTCCTGCTGCCTATAATGATTATCGACTCGGGCCGTGTTCTGGTTCTCGGGATACTTCGTGTTGTAGCGCAGATACTCGTTCGTATATTTCAGATTGGCTTTGCAGGCAAGCCATCTCAGCGGATTCTTCTTGTAGCTGGCCTGAATAAAGAAGTCGCGGTCCCATTCGCGCCCTACGTTTGTATATTTGTCGCTCAGCCTCCTGACGATACCTCCCGGGCAGCCTCGCTCGGAATCGTAGTAGTAGATGTGCGACGAGAAGCCTTCCCTGAACAAAGCCGCCTCGAGCCTGCCGTAGCGGAGGTCGCTGTTTCGACGGTGACCCACCGTGTCTTCATACTCGGAATGGTAGCGGAAAGGGTAGTCGCCGTCTGTCTTCAGGTACTCTCCGTCGATGAATCCTTGCCATCCATGCCAGTTGAACTGGCCATTTGCCTTCACCATCCAAGTGGAGAAGGAGCCGTTCTGGAGCTGAAAGGACAGGGAGTCGGAGGTCGGTCGGCGTGTCTGAAGATAGACCGTGGCACCCGATGCATACTCATTCGCCGATTGGCAGATGTCGAGCCTGTTGGCGTTGTAAAGCGAAACCTGCTCCATCGACGAGAGGGAGAACTTGCCCAAATCGACCGTCCCGTTCTGTGCATTGGTCAGCCGAATGCCGTCGATATAGACGCCGACGTGCTGCGCTCCAAGCGAACGGACGTTGATGGTCTTCAGGCCACCCAGCCCGCCGTAGTCCTTAATCTGTACGCCTGCGAAGTATTTCAAGGCGTCTGCGACGGAAGAAGTGCTGAGGGCTTGCAAGTCGCCGCCGCTCAAGGTTTGCGACGTGGCAATGGTTCTGACAGGTTGCTTCGACGTGACGGTCACCTCGTGCAACTGCTTTATGCTGTCTGTTAGATTCTGCGCACTGGCACTTGCTGTCGCAGCAAATGCCAATACGATAGCCAGAATCACTTGCAGATAGTAATTCCTTAATGACCCCCTCTCCTTTGAGAGAGAGCTGGGGTGAGGCTTTAAATAGTAATTCTTCACTGTCCTTGTCCCGAGGATGTTTGTTCTTCGCCTCCGGCTCAGGCGCAGGCGGTTCTTATCATGCAGCATGGCAGGTTTCCTGGCTCTTGCCTGGCAGCACGTCTTCCCAGGGCGAAGCCCCAGTGACATGAGTGTGCTGCACTAAGAAGGCAAATACAGTAGCGGGCACTGCTCCGGCATCGCACCGGATTCCCTCTCTGCCCGACCTCCCGAAAAGAGGCACGGGCATCACCATTTGCGCTGCAAAGTTACGACTAATTATGCAACCCTGCAAGAGAAAAGCGAAAAAAAACTATTGCTGTCCGCTAAAACTTAAAAATGCCTCAAATATCCGTCCGCAATGCCGATAAACAGGCATTGCGGATACTTTTTTCAAAAAGTAAGCCCCTCTC
>CAJOLC010000069.1 GCA_905235305.1 uncultured Bacteroidaceae bacterium
AAACTCCCACCATGCCAACAGACAACAGCAGTTTCCTCACTCCGAAAGGAAACTATAAGAACCTCATCGCCTTTCAGAAGTCGGAGTGCATCTATGACATCACTTGCTACTTTCTGGAACATTATCTGCCCAAGATGGGTGACCGCACGGTCGATCAGATGAAGCAGGCCGCCCGTTCTGGCAAGCAAAACATAGCAGAGGGCAACGAGACTGGAACAACTTCTATGGAGGCTTGCATCAAATTAGTGAACGTTGCAAAGGCAAGTCTCAAGGAACTTCAAGAGGACTATGAGGACTATCTGCGCAATCACGGCAACAAAATGTGGGACGTGAACAGTGAGCAATGCCGTAATGCACGCGAGTGGTGTAAAGCTCATTCCAAGCCATCCGACTATATGCGTGTGTGTGAACTACGCGATGATGTCACGCTTGCCAACATAGCTCTCGTACTCATTCATCAGACAGATTACCTGCTTGGAAAGCTGTTGGAAAAGTACAAGACGGAATTCCTTGAACGTGGCGGCATCAAGGAACAAATGTCCTTCGCCCGTCGCAACTGGCGAGAGGAGCATGGGATGGGGTATCTGAATGGGAAGAAATGAGAGGAATGGGAGCAATGGGAACAATGGTCGGAACCAGGAAATCCTAAGCCCTACCGCCTTTCGCGGAAGAAGCGTTGCATGAGTTCGGCGCATTCGTCGGCCATCACGCCTGCGGTGACTTGCGTCCGAGGATGGAGTGCCTGGGGTGCGAAGCGTGTGTAGCCACGTTTCTCGTCGGGTGCGCCATAGACGATTCTGCTGATTTGCGACCAACCGAGTGCGCCGGCGCACATCGTGCATGGCTCTACCGTGACGTAGAGTGTGCAGTCGCTGAGGTACTTTCCACCAAGGTGTTCGGCAGCCGACGTGATGGCTTGCATCTCGGCATGCGCGGTGACATCGTGCAGCAGTTCAGTCAGGTTGTGGCTCCTGGCGATGATCTTGTCGCGACATACCACGACGGCTCCTATCGGAACTTCGCCCTGCCCATACGCCTTCTTTGCTTCCGCCAAAGCCTGCTTCATGTAGAAATTGTCATCTGCCATCGTCTTTTCCATGTTTTTTTCATGCAAAGTTACGAAAATTCATTAACTTTGCGAAGTGTTTTGACGTAAATGGCGAATTATTAAATCGTAAATGAAGGAATGAACAATACAGAATACCTCGTCGTAGGCCGCAGTAACGGCAGCACGAAGACCGGGTCGTCCTATGCCACGCTTAAGGTGGCAAACCTCCTCGAGACCATTAACGTGGCCGTCTGGGACATGGCTCCTACGGCAGAGCCACAGGTCGGGCAGCTCGTCATCTTCCATAATCTGAAGGAAAGTGATGGCAAGAAGTCGTGCGACTTCCGAGGTCTGAAGTGCCTGGGAGAGCCGATGATGGACCATCCGCTCTACAACCTGTTGCCACGGCCCATTCGTCGCGATGCTTGGGACGACACGATAAAGAAGCTCCTCCGTTATTGCTCGGACAAAGCCTTGATGGGTGTCATCGAGGAATTTGCCGCACGCTTCTATGAGCCTTTCAGTCAGTACCCTGCCGCCACCTCCATGCATCATGCCTTCCCCGGCGGCTTGCTGAACCACACGCATCAGATGCTCCGTATGCTCGAGGGACTATATCCCTGCCTGCCTTATGAGGTGAAAGTGGAGCACTGCATCATAGCGATACTCTTCCACGACTGCGGGAAGATGAACGAATATAGCAAGACGGGCGAGAGCCAGACAGATATGTACCTGCTCGGACACATCTACATCGGGGCACATTGGCTGCACAACATACTGAAGGAGAAAGGTATCGACGATGAAGAGACGAAGCGAATCGTGCATTGCGTCCTGTCTCATCATGGCTCGCGAGAGTTCGGCAGCCCCGTCGTGCCGTGTACCCAGGAGGCAATCATCGTGAGCACGATAGACAATTTAAGTGCCAAGACCGACAACTGGGAAGGTGCCGGCGACATGGAATACATGAATGCCCTGGCAACGAGAAAGGTGAAACGCCTGTAGTTCCCACAGTAACTGTCGTAACCATAAAAAGGAAATGAACTACTCGGAGGCAACTTCAGCAGCTCCAGACTGCACTCTACGCCACACTCGACGAGGTGGACCGCATCTGCACAAAGCACGGCATACGCTACTTCGTGACAGGCGGGACGGCTGTCGGCGCGTATTTCTGGCAGAAGATACTGCCCTGGGACGACGACGTGGACATAGGCATGATGCGACCTGACTATGAGCGTTTTGCCGAAGTTGCACAGGCAGAACTCGGCGACCGCTTTTTTCTCCAGACTCCCGACACGGAGCCGCACACGCCGTTCTTCTTTATGAAAGTCCGCATGAACGGCTCCCGCTTCTCGGAATCCACGTTCCGACACATCCGGATGCACCAGGGCATCTATGTCGACATCTTTCCTTTCGACAAAATCCCCAGCCGGCGATGGCTCCAGAGACTGCAGTACCACCTCCTCCAGACATTCAACGGACTCTTCATTGCCAAGGAAATCTGGCAATGGAAACACTTCGGCCATTGCGACATCCCTGAACCCAGAAGGCGCGGATGGCTGTCGTGCCTCGCGACAAGACTGCTCATCACCGTCCTTCCCAAACGCCTTATATATATAATAATGTATAGGGTTCAGACGATGTTCAACGGTTGCCGGCTCGACGAGGCGAAGAACATCATCACGAAGAGCGAACATCTGCCTATCGAGGACATCGTGGCGGCACAACGCGTGACACTTGGCCCGCTGCAAGTTAACGCGCCGTGCGACCTCCTGCTTTACCTCACTAACCACTACGGCACTGTCCGAAAGGACATCCCCGACGACATGAAAGTCAGCCATCGGCCTGAAGAATTAGCATTCCCTGAACAGTTATGAAACAAAGAAATCACGCTTTCGACATCCTCTGCGGCATCTGCATCATCCGAATGGTCACGCTGCACATCATGGCCTTCTGTGGACTTGACAAGCAGGACTGGTGGGTCGAGGTGATGAAGTGGAGCTTCTTCTTCATGAGTTTCTTCTTCTTTAAGGCCGGATACTTCAACAAGGGGACGTCGGCAGGCACAGATCTCGACTACCTGAAGGACAGGTCGAAGCGTCTGCTGGTGCCATACCTGATGAGCGGAATCATAGGTTCTGCGGTCTATTTCAGTTTCTATTTCCCTCTCGTGGACAGGTACAAGAAGTTCGTAGAGCCGCTGGAATGGGACCACATCTGGATGAAGAGCGGCTTCTACGGCAATTCCCCCATCTGGTTTCTCTTTTCCTTCTTCACCGTCTATATGATGGTTCGGTACATCGACAAAGTAAAGAACCTGTGCTGGCTTACGGTGCTCTTCCCCGCCATCAGTTACTGGGCATATCGGACGGGCAATAATGTGCCCATGAGCCTCGGCAATGTCTTTATCGCGTGCTACTTCTTCTACCTCGGAAGGCTTTGGCACTGGGTGATGCAGAACGTCGGTCGCAGGCAGGTGCTGGCAGCCTCGTGGCTGATGGTGGCAGGCTTCGTCGTCATAGGATTTGTGGAGCCAGGCACTTACAACATGAGCCAGAACCTCTTCTGATGGCAGTAGTCAGCGCAACTCTGGTCCTGTGTGGTTTGGCAGGCGTGCTTCTGACGCTACAAGCGCCCCGAATTCCCGTGCTTTGTTTCATCGGAGAGCACAGCATGGTCTTCTTCATCTCACACTATCCGATGCTTTACTTCTATAAGTTCACGCACTTGTCCTACGGCAGGAGCATCTACGGAAGGGCAGACGACGTGCTCATCCTCGTGCCGGTCATCTTCTGCATTTGTGCCTGGCTGGTGCCCTTCATAGAGCGTGTTCCGTGGCTCAGCGGGCGTTGGCCGGCTGCGAAGCCTGCATCTCCTGCAGACGACGCACGCCAAGGCTGATGGAAGTCAAGCCGAAGTCCGCCGGCTTAACCTCTTGCCAGGGCAGCCACATCAGCTCGCCTGCATCGTCCATTGCCGTCGCACCCGTCGTCTCCCTTACCTTGCAGAGGAAGAACAGGTCGAGAGTCGGGATGTCGAGACCGCTGTAATGATACGTGTTGGGCAGAGAAAAGAGGTATCTTGTCTCGACGACTTCGAGTCCGGTTTCTTCCAAGACTTCCCTCTTGACACCTTCCTCGGCAGTCTCATGGCAGTCGCAGAAGCCGCCGGGAAGGTCGAGGGTGCCCTTCGCAGGCTGTTTACTTCGCCTTACGACCAAGAGGCGATTCTCTTCATCTACAATCACGGCGACCGTCGAGGCACTTGGATTCATGAAATACTCGAAGCTACAATCCTCGCAACGTTTGCTTTTCTCAGTATCTTCGACGAATCTTCCCGACCCGCACCTCGGGCAAAATGAGAAGAGGTGCAACAAGTGTGCTCTATTTCCGTTAGCCATGATTTTGATATTTATTGTTTGCAAAAGTAGCAAAAAGCCAGATATAAAACAAACGTTCATTGCTTGTTTCACTGAATTTCGCTAACTTTGTACTTCGAAACATCTAATTGTCTGAACTATGACGACTACATTTATTGACTGGTTTCAAACGTTGCCTCCCCACATGCGTGCCTATTGGACAATAGCTATTGCTGCCTCCATCGTTTTCCTTATCCAGATGACTCTGACGTTGCTCGGTCTCGGAGATACCGATGCGGGCGGCGACATGGGCGACTTCGACACAGGCGGTGCCGACATTTCCAGTGTCGATGGCGATACGATGGACACGGGCGGAGCCATCCAACTCTTTACGATAACACGGTGAACTTCCTTCTTGGCGTAGGCTGGGGTGGCGTCTGCCTGAACGGCGTGATTGGCAACCGCCTGCTACTTGCCGTGGCAGCCATCCTCTGCGGTTGCATCATGGTGGGAGCCTTCCTACTGATGTACAAGCAACTGATGAAGTTGGAGGGAAACGGCAGTTATCGCATCGAAGAAAGCGTGGGGCAAGTGTGTCAGGTCTATCTGAGAATACCCGCCGGCATGAGCGGCAGCGGCAAAGTCCAGATAAGTTTCCACGGCTCGGTGCAGGAACTTCCGGCCCAGACGAAAGGTGAAGCCATCCCCAGCGGCACGAAGGTCAGGGTGACGAAGGTCATCGAGAAGGCCATCCTGATAGTGGAGCCTTTGGCTTGAACCGTGACACCGTGATAACGAAATAACGTCATAACGAGACATTAAACACTACATCTATAAATATTACATTGCCTTATGGAACCCTTCCTTCTTATTGTGATTGGAGTCATCGTACTCGTCTTTCTCTTCATGGCCATTATCAATCGCTACCGTCGCTGTCCCAGTGACAAGATATTGGTGATTTACGGCAACCGTGGAAACAGCAAGAGCGCGAAGTGCGTCCATGGGGGAGGTGCCTTCGTGTGGCCAATCATCGAGGATTACGCTTACCTTTCCCTGACGCCAATCGGCATTGATGCGAACCTGACGAATGCCCTTTCGAGGCAGAACATCCGCGTGGACGTGCCCTGCCGCTTCACCGTTGGCATCAGCACAGAACCCGAGAGCATGCTTGCCGCTGCGGAGCGTCTGCTCGGGCAAACGCCCCAACAGATTCAGGAGCTTGCCCGCGACATCCTCTTCGGCCAGCTGCGTCTGGTCATTGCCACTATGAGCATCGAGGAGCTGAACAGCGACCGCGACAAGTTCCTTGAGGCTATCACGGCCAACGTCGAGGTCGAGCTGAAGAAGATAGGCTTGCGGCTCATCAACGTCAACGTGACGGACATCAAGGACGAGAGTGGCTACATCGAGGCTCTGGGACAGGAGGCTGCCGCGAAAGCCATCAATGAGGCGAAGGTGCGTGTGGCCGAACAGGAACGAAACGGCGAGATCGGTAAGGCGGAAGCCGTGCGGGAGACGCGCATCCGTACTGCCGAGGCGAATGCCGAGGCAGTGAAGGGCGAGAACGAAGCCAAGATTGCCATTGCCAACTCCGACGCCATTCGTCGCGAACGGGAAGCCGAGGCGCAGCGAAAGGCCGTGGCTGCCGAGAAGGTAGCCAACGCCCAGGCTCTGGAAGAGGCTTACGCCGCCGAGCAGAAAGCCGAGAATGCCCGTGCCGACAGGGAGCGGGCGAGCCAGCAGGCCAACGTCATCGTGGCACAGGAAATAGAGAAGCGTCGCCTCGTGATTGCTGCCGAAGCCGAAGCAGAGCAGAAGCGCGTCAACGCGAAAGGCGAGGCGGATGCCATCTTCGCCAAGATGGAGGCTGAGGCAAAGGGCTTGTTCCAGATACTGACGAAGCAGGCCGAGGGCTACGACAAGATGATACAGGCTGCCGGCGGCGACGCTACGAAGGCCTACACGCTGCTGCTCCTGGAGAAGCTGCCGGAACTGGTCAAGACGCAGGTCGAAGCAATCAAGGGCATCAACATCGACAAGGTGACGGTCTGGGACAATGGTGGCGCTGGCGGCGACGGCAAGACGAGCACTGCCAACTTCCTCGCCGGACTGATGAAGTCGGTGCCTCCCTTGTCCGAACTCTTCGAACAGGCTGGCATGTCGCTGCCTGAGTATCTGGCCAAGAAGAAAGCCGACGAACCCGAGGCCCCCGAGGAGGCCGAGGAATAGCAGCGTGACGTGTCTCCTGGCGCGACACGTCATCTTTGCTGGCGCGACACGTCATCTTTGCTGGTGCGACACGTCATCTTTGCCAACGCGACACGTCGCATTGAAAAGCTTGTTTGGCTGCGTCATCTTTTTTAGGTAATTTTATCATTTAGAGGCATGTGGCTGCTTGCCATGTGCCTCTTTTTTCGTAACTTTGCAGAGCGAACGTCTCTAAGCAACAGAACGATGACACTGAGAGAACTCAATAAAGGGCAATCGGCCACTATACTGAAAGTCGGTGGCGAAGGCGCACTCCGGCAGCATTTCCTCGACATGGGAGTGATACCCGGCGCGCAGGTCACGTTGCAGAAATACGCGCCCCTCGGCGACCCGATGGAACTGCGCATCCATGGCTACGAACTCACCCTTCGGCTGGCAGACGCTGAGAAGATCGTAATCGAAATGCCAGACCCCGACCCCTCCCCCAAGGAGGAGGGGAGCAGAAGTATGTATAAGAAAAGCCTCCCTCCTCGGGGGGAGGTTGGAGGGGGACTGCACCCTGGCTTCGGCGAGGAAGGCCATTACCACGAAGAAGACGAATTTCATCCCATTTCATCGGCAAAAAAAGGCCCTGTCACCTTTGCGCTCGTCGGCAATCAGAACTGCGGAAAGACTACGCTCTTCAACCAGCTGACGGGCAGCAAGCAACATGTCGGCAACTTCCCCGGCGTGACCATCGACCGCAAGGACGGCATCATCAAGGGTCACCCCTCTGCCACCGTCACCGACCTCCCAGGCATCTACAGCCTCAGTCCCTACACCAGCGAGGAGGTCATCTCGCGCCAGTTCATTCTGGAGAACAAGCCGGACGGCATCATCAACATCGTCGATGCCACCAACATCGAACGCAACCTCTACCTGACCATGCAGCTGATGGAGCTTGGCATCCCCATGGTGTTGGCCCTCAACATGATGGACGAGGTGAGAGGCAACGGCGGAACCATCCGCATCAACCAGATGGAACGGCTCCTCGGCATTCCCGTCATCCCCATCAGCGCCATGAAGAACGAGGGCGTGGACGAGGTCGTAAGCCACGCAATCCATGTGGCCAGGCACAACGAAGGCCCTGCACGTCAGGACTTTTGCAGTCCTACGGAACACGGAGGGGCTGTGCATCGCTGCCTGCACGCCATCATGCACTTCATCGAAGACCACGCCCTGGCTGCCGGCATCCCTGTTCGCTTCGCCGCAAGCAAGCTGATTGAGGACGACAAACTCGTAACCTCTGCGCTCCATCTCACTCAGAACGAGAAGGAAACCATCGAGCATATCATTCGCCAGATGGAAGAGGAACGAGGCCTCGACCGCTGTGCCGCACTCGCCGACATGCGTTTTCATTTCATCCTGGAGGTAAGCTCTCAGACCGTAGTGCACCCCGAGGAAAGCCTGGAACACCGCAGGAGCGTCCGCATAGACAAAGTCCTGACGGGCCGATACACTGCCATCCCAGCCTTCCTCCTCATCATGGCTGCCGTCTTCTTCCTCACGTTCAACACGATAGGCGGCTGGCTCCAGGACCTCTTCCAAAGGGGCATCGACCGCTTCACCGCTTTCTCGGACCAGCTCCTGACGCAGTTGGACATCGCCCCACCCATACATTCTCTCATCATAGACGGCATTTATTCAGGCGTAGGCACAGTCCTCGCCTTCCTCCCCCTCATTGTCTGCCTGTTCTTCTTCCTCAGTATGCTCGAGGATACGGGCTATATGGCACGCATAGCATTCGTGATGGATCGGCTGCTGAGAGGCTTGGGCTTGTCGGGACGAAGCATAGTGCCTCTGCTGATAGGCTTCGGATGTTCGGTGCCAAGCATCATGGCCAGCCGCACACTCCCCAGTGAGCGTGACCGCCGGCTCACTGTCATGCTCACGCCATTCATGTCATGCACAGCCAAGATTCCCGTGTATGCCTTCTTCGCGTCGGCTTTCTTTCCGGACAAGGCGGCACTGGTCATGATGTCGCTCTATGTGCTTGGCATCCTCACGGGCATCGTCGTTGCACTCATACTGAAACGAACCTCGTTCCGTGGCGAGGCAGTGCCTTTCGTTATGGAGCTGCCCAACTACCGTATGCCGGTGGCAATGAACGTCTGGCACCTGCTGTGGGACAAGGCGAAGGACTTCCTCACGCGAGCCTTCACGGTCATATTCCTCGCCAGCATCGCCGTGTGGTTCCTGCAGACATTTGACTTCCATCTGCAGATGGTAACCGAGGCCGAGGCTTCCAGGAGTATGCTGGCACAGATGTCGAGCCTCGTTGCACCCCTGTTTGAGCCACTTGGCTGTGGTGATTGGCGCATAGTGACGGCCCTCGTGTGCGGTTTGCTTGCGAAGGAAGTGGTGGTGAGCACGCTCAGTACCCTCTTTGCGGGTGTGGCCATAACAAGCGTCCTTTCGCCCGACGTAGCGTTCACCTTGCTCGTCTTCTGCCTGCTCTATACGCCCTGCATCGCTACGATGGCAACCATCCGACGCGAGCTCGGCACCCGTTGGATGCTGGCCATCATGGTCGGTCAGTGCGTCATTGCATGGGTCGTGGCGTTCCTGACCTTTCAAACCATTTCACTTCTATGACCATGAACATTCAGAGCATCATCCTCCTCACCATCATAATCATTGTGGCGGCCTACGTCTTGTACCGTTACTTACACAGTGACAACAAGTGTGGCTGCTGCAAGGGATGCAACAAAGACTGCCGGACGCGATGATAGGCAAAGCAACAACAGCAGAGGCCCTTACAGAGATGCTTGTAAAAACGACGCGTCCCTATTGGCAGAGCGACACGTCCCTATTGGCAGAGCGACACGTCCCTATTGGCAGAGCGACACGTCCCTATTGGCAGAGCGACGCGTCCCTATTGGCTCTGCGACTATAGGACTAAAAAAACGTATTGCTGTC
Organism: uncultured Bacteroidaceae bacterium; assembly: GCA_905235305.1. Classification (GTDB taxonomy): domain Bacteria; phylum Bacteroidota; class Bacteroidia; order Bacteroidales; family Bacteroidaceae; genus Physcousia. Next base: position 9,570 of record CAJOLC010000069.1, read on the forward strand.
CGCCAAAAACGGCCTGAAAGGCCAATTATGACTGCTACCTTACGACGTACTTCTTTCCGCCCTTGATGTAGATTCCGCGCGAGGGTCTGCTTGTGCGTTGACCTGCAAGGTTACAAAAAACGCCCATTTCATCGACAGATTCCGCAGGAGAGTGTATCGCATCATCGTCGCCTGCATTGTCTGAAACGACAATATCTATTCGATGAAGGATAATATAGTCCGTATTGGCGCCTTTAATCTGCAACTTCGGAATACTGGCAACGCCTGGAAGCATGTAGTTTGACGATTCCGGATAAGAACTGTCATATGGCTTCATGTCCGTGAAGTATATTGTACTGGATATGCCGGTCGCCAGGATGCTTATATTGGCTTCCATATTGTCAGTGCCTCTGGATGCATAGACAATGATGCTTTTTATAAGCTTGCCTTGCAATTCCGGATTAAAAGTAAACAGAACATACGCCTGACCGGTTTTGTTTTCTTGCCCTATTCGCAGACCACAGCCATTATAATCATAGTAACTGTTCGCCACATTGCTGGCAATGAAATACGAGGCACCTGAACTGCAGATAGTTTCGAAGGGGGTCTTGTCTTCCAGCTTCGTCTTTATCTTTGTCCCACTCACGCTTCCCCTATTGAAGTCGATAGTATAGACTTCCGCCCAAACACTTGAGCAGAAAAGGGCAATGAGGAAACCAAACGTTGCTACCCTTTTCATCTTTTGTTTTTATTTTTGCCGCTTCCCTATCCCACTTGGCTTCCGCCTTTCACGGGATTGAGTACAGTCGTGACGCTGAGGTCGCCGTTGTAATTGACAGCTGACAGTATCATGCCCTGACTCTCCTCGCCCATCATCTGCCGAGGTGCGAAATTAGCGATGAAAAGGACACTTTTGCCCACCAGCTGCTCGGGTTCGTACCACTGGGCAATGCCGCTGAGGATGGTGCGATCCTTGCCGCTGCCATCGTCGAGCGTGAACTTCAGGAGCTTCTTGCTCTTCTTGACTTTCTCGCAAGCCTTGACGAAGCCAACACGGATGTCGAGCTTCTCGAAGTCCTCGAAAGGCACTGTCGGCTTGACGGGACTGGCTTTGTAGGCAGCCTCTTCGTTCTGCTTGATGATGTCCTCCAGCTTCTTCTTCTGGGCTGCAATGACGTCGTCCTCTATCTTCGTGAAGAGCAGTTCGGGCTTGGGCAGCTGCTTGCCGGCTGGCAGTATGTCGGTGCGACCGAGGTCTTCCCACGAGAAAGTATCGAGGCTTATCATCTCCCTCAGCCTCTTGCTGCTGAAGGGGAGGAAAGGTTCGAAAGCAATGGCGAGATTTGCCGTGATTTGCAGACTGAGGTAGATAATGGTCTTGACGCGTTCGGGGTCTGTCTTGACGACCTTCCACGGCTCGCAGTCGGCGATGTACTTGTTGCCGATGCGTGCCAGGTTCATGGCTTCCTTCTGAGCCTCACGGAACTTGAAGCCCTCGAGCAGCTGTTCCATGCGCGCCTTCACGTCGCAGAACTCTGCCAGTGTCTCCTTGTCGTAGTCGCTGAGCTCGCCGCATTCGGGCACCTTGCCTTCGTAATACTTCTGAGTGAGCTGCAGCGCACGGTTCACGAAGTTGCCATAGACAGCCACAAGCTCGTTGTTGCACCGCGCCTGAAAGTCGTCCCAGGTGAAGTCGTTGTCCTTCGTCTCGGGAGCATTGGCAGTGAGGACATACCGAAGTTCGTCCTGGCGGCCCGGCAATTCGTCGAGGTACTCATTAAGCCAGACGGCATAGTTCTTGGAGGTGCTTATCTTGTTGCCCTCGAGGTTGAGGAACTCGTTGGCGGGCACATTGTCGGGCAGGATGTAGTCGCCGTGCGCCTTGAGCATGGCGGGGAAGACGATGCAGTGGAACACGATGTTATCTTTTCCGATGAAATGGACCAATCTTGTCTCTTCATCCTTCCACCACTTCTCCCATGAGCCGAGCTCCGGACGGGCATCGCACAGCTCCTTTGTATTAGAGATGTAACCTATGGGAGCATCGAACCAGACGTAGAGCACCTTGCCGTCAGCCCCTTCGATGGGCACAGGGATGCCCCAGTCGAGGTCGCGCGTCACGGCACGAGGATGCAGACCTCCGTCGAGCCAGCTCTTGCACTGCCCATAGACGTTGCTGCGCCACTCCTTGTGCTCCTGGAGTATCCACTGCTCGAGCCACTGCTGGTCTTTGTCGAGAGGCAGGTACCAGTGCTTCGTCGCCTTCTTGACGAGCGGATTGCCCGTCTCGGCATTGTAGGGATTGATAAGTTCCTCGGGTGAAAGCGTCGCGCCGCACTTCTCGCACTGGTCGCCGTATGCCTCCGGTGCATGGCAGCGAGGGCACTCGCCTCGGATGTTGCGGTCGGTCAGGAAGTGGCCTGTCTGCTCGTCGTAGAACTGCTCGCTGACCTGTTCCACGAACTTCCCCTCGTCGTAGAGCTTGCGGAAGAAGTCGCTCGCCAGCTTGTGGTGAGTCTGACTCGTGGTGCGGCTGTAGACGTCGAACGAGATGCCAAACCTCTCGAAGCTGTCCTTGATAAGATTATGATAGCGGTCCACGACCTCCTGCACCGTGATGCCTTCCTTGCGGGCACGGATGGTGACGGGCACGCCATGCTCGTCGCTGCCGCCGATGAAGAGGCACTCGCGCCCCTTCAGCCGCAAGTAGCGGGCATAGATGTCAGCCGGCACATACACGCCAGCCAGATGTCCGATATGTACAGGTCCGTTTGCATAGGGCAAAGCGGAAGTTATGGTAGTTCTCTTGAAATGCTTTTCCATGTGTATATTTGCTTGTTCCGCGCAAAGTTACGAAGTTTTTTCCATTTAGCAGGCATTCGTCCCCTTCTTTTTTGCGAAGCAACGCTTTATCTGCGCATAATGCCCTACAAAGAAGGCGGCAAGGCCTCCCCTGCCCCCTCCAAATGAGAGGCCAAGGGAAACCCAGCCGTCTTTTTATTACCTTTATTTCTTAATACCTTCTATCCTTCACTCCTTCATTCTTTCATTCCTTCATTCTTTCATTCTTTCTATCCCCCACTCCTTCATTTTTTCATTTCTTCATTCTTTCATTTCTCACTGATCTGCCATGATGTTCAGGACGCTCACCACGTCGGCAATGTCAACCTTTGTATCCCCATTGACATCAAAGATTGGGTCTTTCGACTCGCTTGCCATGGCGTTAAGGATTGTAACCACATCGGCAATGTCGACCTTGCCGTCATTGTTCGTATCGCCACGGAGGCTTGTTCTTTTTATCACGACACACTCGCCTGTAATAGGATTGCCGCTGGCATCACATACAGCATGCTTGTCGGTGTTCCACACGGCGCCAGCGGGAGAAATGATGGCATGATTTTCAAGAACAAGATCTTTCCATCTACACACACTCGACAACTCTCCTTTCGCCTGTACTACGGCATTGCCCTTTATAGTAAGCGTTGTGTAGTATACAGTATTATTGCCCACATAGGTTCTCGAGTAGCCGCAAAGCCCATAGTACGTGGTGCTTTCTGCTAACAGTGTCACATTGCCATCAACAGTCAAATCTGAAGAGCCGGAGCCCAAGTAAACACCTATATAACCCTTACCATATATCAAACCGTCACCTTTTATCGTGGTATTCCTATACAGTTCGATGCCATGGCAGTCGTCGGCACCCCTCACAGTGCTGTTACCCTTTTCTACATCAATTGTAAGCCCGTCTATCGCGCTGTAGATTCCTGCACCGTAACCTGTCGTGCCGTCATTAGCTCTGCCGTGACCGGTGATATTGACGCCATCCAACAGCGAAAGCGTTTTCGTCGATGGATTATACTTCACTTTTCCAGTACCATCAATATTGTCCTTGTTGGCATCAGTCACTTGCACACCGCCAACCCAAAGGTCGTAACGCGTAAGCTCGGTGAAGTCGGTGAGGTACCCTGGCTGCCCGGGTTTGTCGATGCAGGCGTAATCACTATCTGTATGTGATGAACTATACGTTGTCCCATTGCCTCCCACGAGACTCGTGCAGTTATAGAACATTCTATAAGAGTTCACTAAATTATCCACACTCCAGTCATTACCGACATAGATGGTCGTCAGGCTGGAACAGCCCCAGAACATACAGTACATGTTCGTCACTTTCTCCGTATTGAAGCTGCTCAGGTCGAGGGTCGTCAGGCTCATGCAGCGATAGAACATATAGCTCATGTTCGTCACCTTCTCGGTCTTGAAGTTCGATACGTCGAGGCTCGTCAGGCTGGAGCATACAAAGAACATACCACTCATGTTCGTCACTTTCTCGGTCTTGAAGTTCGATACGTCGAGGCTCGCCAGGCTGGAGCAGCTTTCGAACATGCTTTCCATGTCCGTCACGTTGTCAGTCTTGAGGTTCTCGATGCCTTCGATAGTGGTGAGATTCTCGCACCCATAGAACCAGTAGGCGGTGCTGGTCAGTCCGGTATAGCTGGCAAACGATTTTGCAAACACCACAGTAGTGATTTTATCGCGATATTCATGCCAACCTCTGTCAGTACCATTAATCTGCAAAAACGGTCCGATGCTCATGCCATTGCGACCGGGCTTCTGTTTGTCATAATAGAAGGTCAGCACTGTATTGTTATTACTCAGCGCGGCGTAAGCCTCCTGCGCCTGCATTGTCTGCAAGCCTGCCACCAGCAGGAGCAGAGTCATAAGTATTTTTTTCATCATAGTCGTATAATTTAGAGTTAAATATATTCCGCAGAAACGAACGAGCCCGCACGCAAGGAACTTTGCTTCCTTGCATGCGGGCACGCGCGTACATTTATATATATATGTATATATTTATGTCATTAGGAGAGATTGTGTGTGTGTGTGTGTGTGTGTGTGTGTGTGTGTGTGTAATAAAATCCCTGACTTGTGCAAATATCTGCCCAAGTCTTAGGATTATTTAACATCAAGATTGACATTGCCATCGTTATTACACATATCTCGCCACAAAGATAAGGAAAAAAGGGATAGAATGGTAAAGAATGAGGAAAAATTATCTACTAATAGCAGAAAAATACCGCATCACCGTTATAGAGCATCTCACGCAGCACACCACGCCCCACGCTGCATACCTATTTGAACCGAAAGGAATGCGTATGCCTCGCCCGAAGGAATATATTGCTCCGCCCGAAGGAATATATTGCCCTGCCCGAAGGAATATATTGCCCTCGCTGGCGCTCTATGGAGGAATGACTGACGCACTATGGGGGAATGACCCATCCTGACCATTGAAAAACAAAAAAGCCTCTGGAGTGGACTCCAAAGGCTCTCTCTGAAAACGGCGGCTACCTACTCTCCCA
>CAJOLC010000070.1 GCA_905235305.1 uncultured Bacteroidaceae bacterium
AGGCGGAAAGATGCCAAAAAGAAATGTGCGAGGACTAAAATAGAAGGTTTATCGATCAATATCTTTGAGTTCTTCGTTCTAATGACCGATTTGGGTTAAGGTGGGCAGCCGCGCTGGGCGACTCATGACATTCTTCTGCCAGACGCAGTAGTATTGGTCCGTTGCAGCATCATGAACCTGCAATTGAATATTCATGAACCTGCAATTGCATCATCATGATGCTGCAACGAACCCATGCTGCCGCGTTGTGCCAGGCATGCTGCCGGAACGGGCAAAAGAAAAGGGCGAGTCCGGCAGTTTTGCCGGGCTCGCCCGATAATGAGGTCAGTAAGACTGATGCTTACTTCTTGATGATCTTCTTTCCGTCGACGATGTTAACGCCCTGCTGAGCCTTCTGGAGGCGCTGGCCAAGCATGTTGTAGATGCCCTTGCTCTGGCCGTTGGTCTTGTTGATCTCGTCGGATTCAACGCCCTGGATGCCGTCGGGAGTGATGTCGTCCTTGCCGTAGTAGTAGAGACGCCAGTTGTCCATTACGATCCAGTCACCGCTGAGCCTGTTCTCGTTGGACTCCTTGTAGACACCGATGCAGAGGTGGCCGGGATCATCTTCGCTGATGGTGAAGAAGAGCTTGTTCATGTACAGACCCAAGGGGAAGTACTCTCTGGCAGCCTGGTCGCAGGCATTCATAGGTTGTCCGTCGTAAGTTCCGGGCACTTGCATTCCTGCGTAGGTGTAGCCGATGCCGGGAACCTTGTTGGCTTCGATGTGGATAGGCATGAGAGGAATGCTCTCGTTGTTGGTGAGATCAACCTCGTCGGCACCTGCAAATACCCTTGCAAGCTGCTGGATAGGCTTGTTTTCAGCAACCTTCTGGAGGTGTGTCTGCTCGATGCCGTCGCGGTAGTAACCCTGTACGGTGAGCAGATAGGTGCCGGCAGGCAGAGCCTCTTCGCCTTCGTCGGGCCATAGGCTTTGGTTGTTAGTGAACTGCTCTGAGTTGTATGACTCAAGGACGAAGTTCTGATGGTCATCACCACGACCGAATACAGAACCGCCCGAGAATATCCATGCGTCAATGCTGAGACGCTGGTCGTAGCCAGGGTTGTCGATGAGGAATGTGAGGTCGGCAGGAGTGTCTTCGCTGGCAGTCTTAATGAAACTGAGCAGCTCCTCGCGTGTGATGAACATCCACTGGTTGGTCTCCAGTTCGGGAGTCTTGCAGTCGGTATCGACGAGGTAGTAGGAAGGAGCATAGGCATTGTCGCCGCTGCGCAGGCCGAGATACCTCTTGCCGCCGCCGGTTACAATCTCCTCGCCGTCCTCGTTGACAGTCGTCTCAGTCGGGAAGTCGTTGCCATACTGTGCAATGTTGAATACATTGGGCTTGCCTTCAACGGGAATGATTTGCCAAATGTTGTTGCCTCTGTCTTTGTCAACGTAGCCGTTCCAGCCCAGGAAGTCCACCTCGCCCATGGTGCCATTGGGACGGAAGGTCTCAATGTATACGCCGCCTTCGATGTCTTCGTCGTCAATATAAACGCCATCCTCATCGTAGACCTCCTTAGTGGCCTGGAGAAGCAACATCGGGTTGGAAGCATACTCAAGGACATCGTGTGTGCCCCATGATTCACCACCGCCGAGGAAGTTCTTTGCGCCTACATTATATATATAGTACTTTGTACTGAATGGGTCGCCAGCAGATTCCAAGCCGAGGACCTCGGGAGTGATGCCCACATACTTCTCGGTGTGGCGTTCGAAGGCAGCAGCCTTGCGAGCTTCACGAAGAGGTGTGATGTAAGGACTGATCTGGCTTGCTGTAGCGCAGGTATCGAGAGCTGCGAGAGCATCCTCGAGAGCAGTGCCGAAATAGCTCTGGTCTTCTATCTTACGGCAAATCTCGTAGGTGTCCTTCAGAGCCTTCACCTCTGCACTGTAAGCAAAGATGGAGTTAACCTTCGGCCTGATAGAGTCGCGGGCGTAGCTTCTCAGTTCGGCAGCATCGTTCTTGTTCTCCTCGTAGAATGCCATAGCTTCGTCGATGATGGCCTGCACATCACCCTTCATGACGTTTGTCAGCAAGGTGTCGCTCTGAGCGTATGCAATAGCATCGTTGAACTGCTTGAGGCAGTCTTCGTAGTTAATCTCGGTGACATTGATGCCGCAGTCATAGAACTTGCCGCCGTAGCCCTGCTGGATGTAGGTGGCAATGACGTTCTTGCCCACGTTGAGGTAGCGTGCGGGGATGTGAACCTGTACGGGGTTCTTGCCATTGGTCCAGCCAGTGTTCTTCTGCAGCAACTGGCCGTTGACGTATGTCTCGTAAGAGTCATCGTGGCAGACGTTCAGCTGATACTCGAGCAGCGGGTTGATTTCCGTCATCTCGAAGTTGCGGCGAATCCAGTAGTTGGTGTTGTCACCGCCAGGCCATATGGTCTGCACCTCGGGCATATAGCCATCGTTGCCCACAGGCATCATCTGGTCGTCCCACATGGAGTCGTCGAAGTCGGCCTGTGTCCAAGCCTTTGTCTCTACGCGGCCTTTAATCTCGGGAATGAATGGCTTCGTGACATATTCTTCTTCAATATCAGCTTCTGCCTTTTCCTCGTCGGTGACAGCTTCTCTGTAGCCACCTTCGCCGTCGTTGAGTGTGTCATCCCAATACAGGTATGAGATCTCGATGGATTCCGTATCCATGCGTGTTTCGTTGAAGTATTGGGTGCCAATCCAGAGCTCCTTATCATCATTGGAAAGGTCAACCAGAGACATATCCTTGATGACAACCGTCGTGGTGTCCTCGTCTATGCGGAAGTTAAAGTTGATGCTGAGGTTGTTGATTCCCGCGATTCCCGCGCGTGCATCGGAACCGTTGAATGTAACCTCAATCAGTGTGCCTTCGTAGTCTTCCTCGCCTTCTTCGGGAGCTACATAGTTATACTCATCGTAAGCAAGTTCGAGATCCTCGTCGTCGTTGTCGCCCAACGTGAGGACAGAGTTATAGATGTCCTTGTCGGTAAGAACTCTTGCCTGGAAGACGTAGAGGTGGTCTTCTTCAATCTTGATTGGAGTCTTGAATTGGAGCACATGGCCATCGCTCTCGCTACTGCTCGGGCCTGCCATTGTGATGCTGTACTCATCGCCTTCCTGAGCCTCGTAGAGAGGAGACCATACGTTGTGGCTGCTTCCGTAACCACCGTGGTTGTTGAAGATGACCTTGCCTTCCCAAGGTTGTACGTAGCCCATTTCGAGGCCGCCTTCGACCTTCGTGTAGAGTCCGCAGTCGGCAAATGCACCGCCCCAGTTCTGGTGAACGTGGAATGCAACGATGTTCTCTTCGCCGTTAGTCTTGATGAGGGCTTTCTGCTCGTCGGTCAGCTGGATGAACTCATCGTTGTTCCAGCCATTGAGGATATTACCTTCGTCGTTGGTCTCCCAACCGGTGCGCTGGAACACAAGCTCGCCGTTGATGTAGTACTCGCAGGGAGCGTCGTCGTGGCCGCAAGCCAGATAGACGGGGCCTGAGAGCAGGCGGTCGGTTGTGAATGTGCGGCGCGCAAAGATGTCGGCCATGATGCCGCCCGTGGTCCACTGATAGGAGGGGCGTCCGTTGTAGTTGGCGTCAGAGCTGAAGGGAGCAGTGTGCTCTTCCCAATAGATGGGGATGGGATTCCCATCCTCGTCATAAACATCGTAGTTCAGGTCGTCGGGGTCTCCCCATTCATCGAACTTCGGGCCCATGTCGAAGCCTGGTTCAAACCATTCGCGTCCCTCAGTGTCTGCAGCTGGCGGACCAAAGGTCTGGTTATAGTTGGCGTTTTCGGTATTGCCGTCTCCATAGTTGGTTCCGGAATTGTACACCCATGTCCATGCTTTCCATTCGATGTCTCCGTCCCAACGCGAAGAGGGCAGCAGGATGATGTTGGCGCCAACGTTCGTCAAGCCATCGCCTGCCTGTGCGAACAATGAACATAACATTGCTGCACATAGAAGTAGTTTTTTCTTCATGTTGTTAATACTTTTGGTTAATACTAAAGGTTATTCTGCCCACAAATTTATGTTTTTTCTTGATAAGTTCCAAATAAAATAGTATAAAATTTGCTGCATATGATATTATTTTGTAATTTTGCATATAAAATAATAAAGTATAGGATGAACTTCATATCACTTGGCTCCGGTAGTAGCGGCAATTGCTATCTGTTGCAGTCGGGTGGGACATCCATCCTGCTTGATGCCGGCATCAGCATCCGAAGCATGAGGAAGTATCTCAAGGACATCGGGCTGAGTCTGGAGAGTGACATATCCGCCGTGTTTGTCACTCATGACCATGCCGACCACATCAAGGCGGTGGGAAACATTGCCAGGGATTTCGGGATGCCCATCTATGCTACGGAACTTGTCCACGAGGGCATTGCATGCAACCGATGCCTGAAGATAGACTTGCCAGGCAGCTGCAAGGCGTTCGTCGAGAAGGGAACGCCTGTGACCTTGGGGAACTTCCGCATCACGCCTTTCGACGTGCCGCACGACAGCCACGACTGCGTGGGTTATGTCGTCGAGGCAGATGGCGTACGCTTCTGCCTAATCACTGATGTCGGTCACGTCACTGATACTATTCGCGAGCAGGTGGGTCTTGCCAATTACCTTGTCTTGGAGTCGAACCATGATGTCAATATGCTCCTTATGGGCAAGTATTCCAAATTCCTCAAGGACCGCATAAGCAGCGACAAGGGGCATCTGAACAATGAGCAGGCTGCATACCTGCTTGCCGAGTATGCCACGCCGCAGCTTCGACATGTATGGCTCTGTCATCTGAGCGAGGAGAATAACCATCCCGAGCTGGCTCGCAAGACTGCCGAGGCTATCCTTCGCGACCATGGCATCATCCCTGGTGTTGATTTCGAGGTTGACATCTTGAAGAGGAAAACGCCATCGGAGTTTTATTCTCTGACATAAATAGAAAAAAAGTTGGTAAAACATTTGGCGGATTAAAGAAAAGTTCGTACCTTTGCACCCGCAAACGAAAGGAAGATGCGTCCTTAGCTCAGTTGGTAGAGCAATTGACTCTTAATCAATGGGTCCAGGGTTCGAGCCCCTGAGGGCGTACAAGGA
>CAJOLC010000071.1 GCA_905235305.1 uncultured Bacteroidaceae bacterium
AATATTCCGGCAAAATATGTTCATGTTTTGCAAAATAATATGATGTTTCGGGCAAATAAGGCATCAGTCAGACGCTTGTCCGTGCAAGTTCCCTTTATGTTGAATCGGTCATTAAATACCTTCTTGCCTCTCGTTCCCTGCACCTTGTTCCCTGCATTGATTACTATGGGTTGCTTGCACATACATGTATGTGCAATTGAATGTACATGTATGTGCAATTGAATATACATGTATGTTCAAGCAACGCACCCTGATGGAGTGACGAGAGGGGTGTGATATACTTGGCGGTGGAAAGGCATCGGATGACTGATTCGGATTAAGATAATTCACCGGGAAGTTCAGTGGAGGCCCACAGCAATCGTTAGGCCTTGGCTGACATAACGCGTAGGGACAACAAAAAAAGGGGCGCAAGTTGCGTCCCTTTTCTGTTCGCGGATGTATGTCAATGCTATCCTCCGAAGTTATCGAAGCGTATCATGTCGTCCTCAACGCCGAGGCTATGCAGCAGGTCGAGCACGGTCTTGGCCATCATTGGAGGTCCGCAGAGGTAGTACTCGCAGTCCTCGGGTGCCTCGTGAGCCTTGAGGTAGGTGTCGCCCATGACGGGAGCCACGAAGCCCGGCGTGTACTTGATGCCAGCTGCATCTGCCTTCGGGTCGGGACGGTCGAGTGCCAAGTGGAAGTGGAAGTTGGGGAAGTCCTTCTCGAGCTGCAGGAAGTCGTCGAGGAAAGGTATTTCTTCCAGAGCGCGGGCGCCGTAGAAGTAGTGCATGGGACGCTGACGGTCCTCGTCCTTCACGCCGTGACCTTTCAGCATGTGCATGATTTGAGCACGCAGGGGAGCCATGCCGGCGCCGCCGCCTACCCATATCATCTCACGGCCTGTGCCGTACTGCGGACGGAATTCTCCGTAGGGGCCGCTCATGATGACCTTGTCTCCGGGCTTCAGCGAGAAGATGTACGACGAAGCGATACCCGGGTTGACGTCCATGAAGCCTGGGCCTTGATCCTTCGGCTTGAAGGGAGGCGTGGCGATACGGACGTTGAGGGTGATGATGTCGCCCTCGTCGGGATAGTTCGCCATAGAGTAAGCTCGGATGGTATCCTGCGGGTTCTTGCACTTGAGGGGGAAGAGTCCGAACTTCTCCCATGCAGGCAGATAGGTGTCGCCAATGAGGGACTTGTCGAAGTCCTTGTCGTAGTCGATGCAGTCGAATGCAGGCACCTTGATCTGAGCATACGAGCCAGGTTCGAAGTCCATGTGCTCGCCCTTGGGCAGAGCCACCTTGTACTCCTTGATGAAGGTTGCCACGTTCTTGTTGCCAATCACGGTGCATTCCCATTCCTTAACGCCCATTACGGAGTCGTCAACCTTGACTTCGAGGTCGCCCTTAACCTTGCATTGGCAGCCCAGACGCCAGTGCTCCTTGATTTGCTTGCGGGTGAAGTGGCCCTTCTCAGAGTCGAGAATGTCGCCGCCACCTGCTGTCACCTGCAACTTGCACTGGCCGCAAGAGCCCTTGCCACCGCAGGCACTGGGCAGGAAGACGCCTTCCTGGCTGAGCGTGCTCAGCAGAGATGCGCCTTGCGGAACGGAGAGTGTGTCCTTGCCGTTGATTGTCACGTTGACATTACCGCTGGGAGAAAGGTATGCCTTTGCCACAAGAAGTATTGTCACCAATATCAGTATGATGCCCAGGAAGACAGCAATACTGGTCAGAATAAGATTTATATCCATATGTCTGTTCCTCCTTTCTTTAGATGTTAAGTCCGCTGAAGCACATGAAGGCAAGCGCCATCAGTCCGACCGTGATGAATGTGATGCCGAGTCCCTGCAAGGGCTTTGGCACGTCGGTGTAAGCCATCTTCTCGCGAATGGCAGCCAGACCTACGATAGCCAGCCGGAGCCAAGTGCGTAGGCAATGGCATCGCCGAAGCCTCCAATGTACTGGGCATTCGTCGGTTCCATCGTGACACGCTGCTGCATGAACAGCGACGCACCCATGATGGCGCAGTTCACAGCTATCAGAGGCAGGAAGATACCCAGGGCTGCATAGAGCGACGGACTGAAGCGTTCCACTATCATCTCCACCAGCTGCACGATGCCTGCAATGACGGCAATGAACAGGATGAAGGCAAGGAACGTCAGGTCAACGCCTGCAACAATGGCATCAGGACCGAGGACGTACGTCTGCAAAGCATAGTCGACAGGCACTGTGACAAGCAGCACGAAGGTGACTGCAATGCCAAGGCCAAGAGCTGTCTTCACGTTCTTGGATACTGCCAAATAAGAGCACATACCCAAGAAGAAAGCAAATATCATATTGTCCACAAAGATGGAGCGGACAAAAAGACTAATAATATGTTCCATAGTTTACTTCTCCTCTTTATTATAGGCTCTATGTGCCCAGATTACTAAACCTACGATGATAAGGCTCATGGCCGGCATCACCATCATACCATTATTCTTGTAGCCAGCTTCGTACATACACTGCGGAATGACATTGAAGCCAAACAACGTGCCGAAGCCGAAGAGTTCGCGGACGAAGCCTACGATGACCAGGATGGCAGCATAGCCAAGGCCATTGCCGATGCCGTCGAGGAACGAAGCCCAAGGACCATTCTGCATGGCGAAGGCTTCGAGGCGTCCCATCAGGATACAGTTCGTGATGATAAGGCCGACATATACGCTCAACTGTACGCTCACGTCATAGACGTAGGCCTTGAGCAACTGGCTTACAATCGTCACAAGCGCAGCCACAACCACAAGCTGCACGATGATGCGGATGCGGTTGGGAATGGTCTTGCGCAACAGGGATATAATCACATTGGAGAACGCCGTAATGACCGTCACGCTGAGACCCATCACAATGGCGGGCTTCAGCTGGCTCGTCACAGCCAATGCCGAACAGATACCAAGCACCTGAACGGTGATGGGGTTGTTCGCGTTAAGGGGATTGGTGAATGCGGCTTTATTCTCTTCAGAAAACAATTTACTCATATTCTATTTTCCTCCTCTTTACTTATTGTTCAACATCGGTTTCTTCATTCTCTCCTACAGGACAAGTCGGTGCGGCAGATGCCTGGCCAAGGAAGTCCTTATAGACAGTCAGGCCATCCTTAACCATTGCAGCAACGCCGTTGCTGGTAAGGGTTGCACCGGTCACGCCGTCCACTTCGTTATCCTTCTGTGCAGAGCCTGCCTTGACAACAGTAAGGGCAACATTGCCATCCTCACCGAAGATGGGCTTGCCAATGAACTGCTCTTGGAACCACTTCTCGCCGATACGAGCACCAAGACCTGCTGTCTCGCTCTCGTGATAGAAGTAAGTGCCCAGCACTTTGTCCTTCGCTTCATTGACTGCGATATAGCCCCAAAGACCACCCCAAAGGCCGCGGCCTACGACAGGAATGACGTAAGCCTGTTCGCCACCAGCAGTGGTTGCAGTGAAGACATGCAGTTCGCCGTTCTTGATGAGCGCACCGTAAGTTGTGTTGAACTTACCGTCGAAGGCCTTCAGTTCGCCGCCCTCGAAGACATTGTCCTGCACCTTCTCGGCATAGACATCTGCCACGTTGATGGCTGCCTTGTCGTAACCAAGAGCGGTAAGAATCTGCCCCTTCGTATCGTTTGCCACATTAGCGTCCTGTGTCTCCTTCAGTGCGGAAGCCACGAAAGCCAGCAGGAAAGCAACGATAATCACCATGACTGCTGCATAGCAGAAGGTGTAAACATTTCCGTTTGTGTTAACGCCCTTCGACTTTACTTCCTTTATCTTGGAAGCGTCGGCGCCGCAGATAGGGCACTTATCGGGCTTTGATGCAGCCTCGAATGTCTGACCGCATTGTTCGCATATAAATTTCTTTGCCATATCTGTTTACTTTTTAGATACGCGCTTAGCACGCATGTTAATGTTACTCTGCACGAAGCAGTAGTCGATGAGACTTGCAAAGAGGTTCATCAGCAGGATGGCAAGCATCATGCCCTCGGGATAACCAGGATTGAGCACGCGAACCAGCACGGCGATGAAGCCGATGAGCAAGCCATAGACATACTTGCCGCACTCTGTACGGGCCGATGTCACGGGGTCGGTTGCCATGAAGACTGCGCCGAAGGCAAAGCCGCCGAGCACGAGATGCTCGTACCAAAGGATGTTGGTCAAGCCGAGTGCCTGCATCAGATAACCTGTGGCAGCACCTCCGACAAAGACACTCAGCATGGTTTTCCAGCTGGCAACTCCTGTCCAAAGCAACAGCAAGCCGCCAAGAGCAATGGCAATCACGCTGGTTTCACCGATGCAGCCGGGGATAAGACCTGTGATGGCATTCTGAATAGTCTCGGGAGCAAAACCTGTGAAGCCTGCCTGTGCTGCTTCGCCAAGAGGTGTGGCAGCAGTGTAGGCATCAGTAGCTTTGTAGCCAAGGCCAAGGAATGTGTCCTGAGAAACCCATACCGTGGCATCGCCTGTCATGGCAGAAGGATAGCTGAAGAACAGGAAAGCACGAGTGATGAGTGCAGGATTGAAGATGTTCATGCCTGTGCCGCCGAAGATTTCCTTGGCGAGGATGACGCTGAAAGCCACGGCAATGGCAAGCATCCAGAGCGGACAAGTGATGGGAACTATCATGGGAATGATGATACCCGACACAAGATAACCTTCCTGGATCTCTTCATTCTTCCACTGCGCCACAACGAACTCTATGCCGAGACCGACGACATAGCTTACAATGATTTTAGGCAGAACGGCAAGGAAGCCGTACCAGAACATTCCCCAGAACGTTGCATCGGCCAGGTGGCCTGTGGCAAGTGCGTTCTGATAACCCACGTTGTACATGCCGAAGAGCAAGGCTGGCATCAAGGCAATCACGACGAAACTCATGATGCGCTTGCTGTCGATAGCATCGTGGATGTTCACGCTACCAACGCGACTCGTAGTGTTAGGTACGAAGGCAAACGTCTCGAAACCGTCCACCAACGAACGGAAGGCATGGAACTTTCCGCCTTCCTCCACGTATGGATGTATGTTATCGAATAGTTTCTTTATTGGATTCATGACTATTTATATATAAATAATGTATTAAGCATTCTCCTTGCGAAGGATGTCGAGACCTTCTCTGACGATGCGTTGAAGCTCGAGCTTCGAGCTGTCCACGAACTCGGCGATGGCGAAGTCCTCGGGTGCTACCTCATAGATGCCAAGCGCTTCCTGACGGTCAATGTCGCCTGCGATGATAGCTTTCACGAGGTAACCGGCATAGATGTCCATCGGGAACACCTTGTCATACTCGCCGCTCATGATCATGTGACGTTCGCCGCCTTTGATACGGGCATCGATGACGTATTCCTTCTTCTTACCCAAGAGCCAGCTGAAGTAGCTGCGATGCGTGCTGAAAGTGTTGAAGCGAGGCATGATCCAGCCCAGCATCTCGTCGGCGTGGTCGCCTTCGGGAATGACATTCACTTCAGTAGTGTGCGCACCAAGGAAGCCTTCGGCATTGGTCTTGAGACCAGTCATCACGTTGCCGCTGATGATGCGCGAGCCATCGGCATTGACGGTACCGTCGAGCAAAGTAGTCAGCTTCTGGCCGACAATTACTCGATAGTACTTAGGCTCCTTCACCTCACTGCCTGCCAAGGCAATCGTGCGGGTGAAGTCAACCTTGCCAGCCTTCAAGAGACGGCCCAGGAAGATAACTTCCTCTGCACCCAACGTCCAGACCACTTCACCCTTGTTAATCGGGCTAATGTGATTGATTTGAACGCCGACGTTGCCTGCTGGAGCAGGACCGTCGAAGACGTTCACTTCGCAGTCTTTTGCCACGGTCAGAGCCGTTGAAGTCTGCTTTGCGCTCACGCCAAGATAAACCTTTGCGAGCTTTGCCAACGCGGAGATGCCTGCCTGGAACTCTGCCTCCTGACCTTGCAGGACGTACTCGAAGTCCTGACTCAGCGGCATACTGTTGAATGCGCTTACAAAGATAGCCTTCGGCTTGTCCTCAGGATTTGCCACAACGTCGTAGGGACGCTGGCGCAGGAAAGCAAACAGACCACTCTCCAACATAAGAGCCTTCACGTCGCCCTTCGTGTCGAACTGGCGTGCGTCCTGCTTGCCGTCAGCCTTCACGCGGATGCTAAGCAGTTTGCGACGGTCGCCGCGCTCCACTTGGCTTACTGTTCCGCTGACAGGGCTTACGAACTTCACTTCGGGATGCAGCTTGTCAACGAACAAGGCATCCCCAGCCTTGACACTGTCTCCCTCCTTGACCACCACCTTAGGTTTCACGCCATAGAAGTCGTCGGGCACGAGTGCATACTCGCCCGGACACTTCACGCTGGCTGTCTCCTTCGTGGCTTTGCCCTTGAGATTGACGTCGAGGCCTTTGCGTAACTTAATTACTTTTGCCATATCTGGGTTAGTTAATAATGTTTT
>CAJOLC010000072.1 GCA_905235305.1 uncultured Bacteroidaceae bacterium
CTTTGAGTGCATTATTGATATGTTTACTGATTGTCTTATAGTCACGCCCAAACAAAGCGGCTATCTGCTGACGAGTCAGCCACACCGTATCATTCTCCAATCGGACATCTATCTGTGTTTGTCCGTCCTCGGTCTGATATATAACAATCTTGTTTTCTTCCATAAATCTAATAATTTGTGATGCTATTTATACCGTCACCTCTATCTGTATGCCCTCCGGACCGAGGATGCAACTCTCGTAATAGCCGTCGCCAGTGGTGCGCGGACCGCTTGTCACGGCGAAACCTGCACTGCGCAATTCCTCGGTCTTGGCTTCGACGGCCTCCTTGCTGCCTACGGCAAAAGAGACGTGTATGAATCCGATGTTTGGCTTCGATGGGTCGGCGGCTATCGTGTCGGGGCGAGACATCAGTTCCAGTCGTGCGCTGCTGTCTGGGAATGTCAGGATGTATGTATGCAGCCCTGTCCGTGGGTTGATGTACTGTTCGTTGCTCTGAGCATCAAAATGCCCGATGAAGAACTGGCGCATCCGTTCCAAGTCCTTACAGAATAATGCTATGTGGTCTATCTTCATAGGTCAGATGTTGTCAAGCCTTTGTGCATGATGTGACAGTATCTTCACGAAATATCCAGTCAATAGTGCCGAAAGCAGCGTACCTTCCCTCGCTACCATGAGGATGGAATCTGTCACGGAAGCGTCATAGTACAGGGCGAACCCAACGGCAAAGACAAGTGCCAGCACTACTAATGAACAGTCGAACCATATCTTGACCTTGCCGAACTCCTTCTTCCAGCGACGGCTGACGTAGAAGACGTAAGCCTCGCCGCTCATCATGGTCACCTGCGGCTTGATCTCCAGCAACACGCCGACACTCAACACGAATATACCTGCCAGCAGATATATCAGCTGAACAAGATACAGGGCTGAAGGCACGCCTGCAATGCCGGTGATGATTGCGGGAGTACATACCCTTCCAAGCAGGTACATGTTTGCGTCGATAAACGCTCCGAATAGGAACGAGAACGGTATCTGAAGGCCAATGTTCAGCAGCTCTTTCCGCAGCCCATGGTGCCGCAGCACCAGATACTGTCCGACGATTAACATCGCATTCATCAGGAAAGAATAGAAGCCGACGGATAAGGACGTGTTCAGGCTCATCACATAAGCCCACGATGATATGGGCGAAGACCCAAGTCCGGACAAGAGAATCATAGCCACCCCAAGGGCGACGAAATACAGTCCTAAGATGTATATGATGTATTTCCTAATCATATCAGATATTATTCAAACCCTTCTATTACAGCAAGGACATGAGAGATTGGGGCTCATCGCTGCAATACGATTTACTTGTCTGCAATTCATAAGTCCCTGTTCAGCACTTCGCACACATCAGGCGTGTCCGGCTGCGGAGTCCATCTGCTCATGAGCTCGCATACTACTGCTCCCTCCGCATTCGTCAGTGTGTGGAGATAAGTTCCGTTGTCTAAGTGCGACATGCGACATGTCAGAGTGTCGTCAAGATAGGTCTCATGCAGCCAGTGTATGGTGACTGAAGCCAATGTCTGCACTGCCAACACATCATCGGGCATGGTGAGCAGGGCAATACTTACGTAGCTGCGATTGCTGACATGGTAGTTAAAGTCAAGGTCGAGACGGGTTGCACGATGGTCCACCTGCATGTCGAACCCCTGCGGCTTAGGGAAGCGCACTTTCTTGTGGCTGCCGGTCATCAGTTCGGATACTACGGTCAGCTTGCCCTGAAGGAAGTCTGTCGACTCCAATCGCTTCGTGTCAAGGTTCAGGATATTCCATTGGCTTGTGCCGGAAGCGATAAGCCGGCCGTCATCCTTGCGGATAATGCGGAAATCACAATAGATGCGGAGCGATGTCAGCTCACTCACCCAGATTTCCACGACAAACTCTTCGGACCAGTAGGTGACTGCCTGCCCGATGTCCATCTGAACCTCTGTGACGACCCACATCCGCCTTTGGCTGACGATATCGAATGCTGCAACGTTATGGATCGTCATTAGTCGGGCAAAACTGTCTTGGAAGTACATCAGCATGGCATTGGGCGTAAGCCTGTACGATGGAGTAATGTCCGATGCCGTCGCTGTGTATGTGTGTCTGTATTTTCCTGCTGTAACCATGTCTTAGATGGAGTGTTAATTCGAGAATCACTCTGCACTGCCTGAATTATGCCGAAGTATCTCTTTCATCAAATATCCAGCCTCCGTCGGATTTCGATGAGTATTTCTTCGTACGCCGCAATGTTTCGATTGCGTTGCAAAGATACGCTTTTTTTACAAATAAACACGATTCCCTGCCCTTATTTTCTGCATTGACAGGGACATGCCGTGAGCCTACGATGCTCCAACAACCCATATTCGTCAGTCAGGCCTTTTCCCCTTTTCAGCTTTTCCATCACTATGCGTTGCTTGAACATACATGTATGTGCAATTGAATATTCATGAACCTGCAATTGAATATACATGTATGTTCAAACAACCCACTATACTGTGTCCTCCGACGCATAAGGCTGGAGAAGTGTAAAAAGAGTGAAAAATAGTCTGAAGACCAGTTGGGGGGTAGGTAATGGGGAACCTTGCGCGAGGCTTTAGACAGGTTGCCATGCAAATGAGCTATTGGCTAAATTTCGTATTATTTGGATAAATAGACGTATGGAAATTTGTTTGGATGAGATGGTTTTCGTAACTTTGCAACGCAAATCCGCAGATTAAGTTTTATTTATGGCAGAGATAATCGGAAGAAAGACTGAGCAGGCTGAACTGCTAAGGTGCTTATGAAAAAGTAAAACTAAAAGTGCTGCGAAATATATGAAACTTTAAATTCTATCCACATGGCACGCATTGCAATCAGTCTGTCTGGCGGAGGATACAGAGCCGCAACGTTCCACCTTGGGACACTTTCCTATCTCAACCATCTTCGCACTTCCGATGGCACGCCATTGATAAAGCACATCAAGGCAATGTCCACCATTTCTGGCGGTACGCTAACTGGTCTTTGGTATATCATCGGTCAATGCCACGGCCAGAATTATGATGAAATCCTTAAAGGGCTGCACAAGCTTCTGCTTGAAGGTAAAATAATAGACCATGCCAGCCACGACTTCTTTTCGGGGAAGAACAAGAACCATTCGCTCATCCGCGAAATGGTGCGCGTCTACGATGAGGACATTTTCCATGGTGCCACGCTTGGCGACCTGATGGAACACATCGACGATATCGACCTCGATGATTTTACTGCCAACGCCACTGAATTTACCAATGCCACCGAGTTCCGATTCCAGGTTGGCAAGGCACAAAAGACTGAACGAGGCGGCACTTCTCAGGGTGTCATCGGTAATTCCTTCTACAAGATACCACGCCAGATAGCAAGCCAGATTCGCCTGGCAGAAGTCTTCGCAGCCTCGTCATGCTTCCCTGGCGGATTCGAGGCTCTCTTCTATCCACGCGACTTCCAGCTCAGCAATAATGCCGAGAATGCAGACTACCTTGCCAAGACAGAGCCATTGGCGCTCATGGATGGTGGGGTAGTGGACAACCAAGGTATCGAGCCTATCAACCTCTTGCGAAAGCGTCGTGACATCGATCTCTTTATCATCTGCGATGCTGGGAGGGGGCGTGACAAACCCTACGAATTCGAGGAAACAGATACACTGTCATGGTTCAACATCCGTCGTGTCAACATTCTGATCAATGTGCTCCTCCTCATCATTGCGCAATTCCTGCTGTGGGTACCCAAAGGCTTTTGGTTCGGATTCTTCCTTAGCCTCACTGTCTTATTCGCTCTTCTCCGGCTTACCACATTCATCGCTTCTCGCCTGTTTATCAAGAGCAAGGCTAAGAAGGTCCCATTCTATTTCCGATGGAAAGACTTGCTTTCCGTGCCTTTTTCCAAATACATCGACATTATTGCATCCCGATTGGCATCCATGTACTCCCTCACTGACAAGGTGTTCATGAAACATATCCGCGCACTCAACTACAACACTATCTATGGAGACGAGGCGTGGCAAAACCGCCGTATCATGAATGCCCTCTACGAACTGAGTACCGGACAGAATTGGAGCAAGCACCTGACTGCCGAAGAGAAAGTGCTTATGGAACCCAGTGCTGCCATACTGGCAAACTCCGATCTTGCCACGAGCATGGGCACGACACTCTGGTGGAGCAAAGAGGACATACAACTGGGCAGGCCTCAAGCCCTTATTGCTGCCGGACAGTATAACATCTGCTGGAACCTGTTAGAGTTCATCTATCGCCTGCGACGCAACTCCGACAATCTCAGCCCTGAGGCTCGCATTATTACTGACCTGCAATCGACTCTTGAAGCAGACTGGAAACACTTCTGCGAAGACCCACTCTGGCTGAAGATATAAGAGGCGCACCCCAAGGCGCGTCCGCACAAAACACGAGGAACTAAAGTTCAATAATAATTTCATCAATCTCTAAAATCAAAACTTTTATGAGAACAAAAACTATCTCAATCGTCGCCCTCCTGCTCATGGCAGTGACAGGAACGTGGGCGCAAACTCCAAATCAAGAGTACAGGGGTTGTAAGAAGCACGACTGCCATCACGAAGGAGGCCGCCATGCAGAACTCCGAAAATGTGCGCGTCGCCAAGAACGTGACAAACCCGAAAGCCGCTCCGAAGATGGCTGCCGGACCGAGAAAGGCTCCGGCCCCAGGCTACGCTTCGGTCACACTCGCCGCAGGCGATGTTTGGGGCGATGGCTCTGGCTATCAGATGCTCCTCGATGCTGATGCCACCGCCTACGGCACCATTATCCCCGAAACAGGTCCTCTCACCTCGAGCGGCGATGCCTCTGCAGAGACCTATGCAGAGTTCGAGTACAAGATTCCAGCCAATGCCGATGGCGCAATGACAACCAGCAACATTGTGTTTAACAATAGCATCACCATCGAAATCCCTGCTGGAACCTACGACTGGTGTATCACCAATCCTACGCCGGGTGCCCGCATTTGGATTGCATCGGGGAGTGGCAACGTGGGTGGTCGTCAGGACGACTTCGAATTCAAGAGTGAGGGCACCTATGTGTTTACAGTATCGTCAGAGGGCAGTGGCGACCAGGTGAATCTTGAAGCAACTTTCCCATGTATACCCACCCTTCCCACAGAGTTGACAGCAACCCCCGATGTCACTTCGGCAGAGGTTTCATGGACGCCCGGTGAGAACAACGATGCCTGGAGCCTGCGCTATCGTGAGTGTGTTGATCCCATCGAGACCAATCGCCTCATCGACTTGCCCATAGACAGTTACAAGGAACAACTTGAAGATATTCTTATATTTGATGCCGACGGTGACGGCAATAACTGGTGGCTTGCGTACACCTCAGATGCACAGGATGATGTCTGCTTCGCCTCTGAAAGTTGGAAAAGTGATACATATGAAGCGCTTACTCCAGACAACTGGCTGATGTTCCCTGCCAAATTGGGTGGGACGTTTAAGTTCAAAGTTAAAAGCCAAATGTCCTCTTA
This sequence comes from uncultured Bacteroidaceae bacterium, assembly GCA_905235305.1. Lineage (GTDB taxonomy): Bacteria > Bacteroidota > Bacteroidia > Bacteroidales > Bacteroidaceae > Physcousia. Next base: position 5,525 of record CAJOLC010000072.1, read on the forward strand.
CCCTGACACTTTCGGCGTGTTTGTTGTTGACCACCAGGACTTCACGTCTGTCGATGAGTTTGTCCAAGTGGGGAATGACCTCGACAGTGGTGAAGA
>CAJOLC010000073.1 GCA_905235305.1 uncultured Bacteroidaceae bacterium
GCCAAGCGACTGGGTGCCGAGCGCGTGTTTATCGCCTATCGTCGCAGCGAGGCAGAGATGCCGGCCCGACTGGAAGAGGTGAAGCACGCCAAGGAGGAGGGCATCGAGTTCCTCACCCTGCACAATCCCATTGAATATCATGCAGATGAGAAGGGCAACGTCACCGAAGTTGTGCTCCAGAAGATGGAACTTGGCGAGCCTGACGCCAGCGGTCGTCGGTCGCCGCAGCCCATTCCGGGAGCCATCGAGACCATTGCCATCGATCAGGCCATCGTGGCTGTCGGTGTCAGCCCCAACCCCATCGTGCCCACTTCGATACAGGGCCTGGAGCTTGGTCGCAAGAACACCATCGTCGTGAACGACGGTATGCAGACCAACATCCCGACCCGGTGGCGACATCGTTCGCGGCGGTGCAACAGTCATCCTGGCGATGGGCGACGGCCGTCGTGCTGCAGCTGCCATGCACGAATATCTGTCGAAGTAACAAGAGTAGTTCGAAAACGCGGCATGCCATGTTTGTCAACACGGCACGTTAAGTTTGCCAACGCGGCATGCCACGTTTTTCAACTAATCGCAATAACTCAATTCAAACGCCTGATATCATGAGTGGACTTTACACAATAATTCTACTGATTTGCAGTAATGTCTTCATGACTCTTGCCTGGTACGGGCACCTGAAGCTCAGCCAAGCCGGCATCTCGTCCGACTGGCCCTTGATTGCCGTCATAGGTTTCTCGTGGATGATTGCCGGCATAGAATACTGCTTTCTTGTGCCCGCCAACCGCATCGGCTTTATTGACAACGGCGGACCATTCACGTTGATGCAGCTGAAAGTCATACAGGAAGTCGTCTCCTTGATTGTATTCTGCGTGGTTGCCAACGTGATATTCCAGGGACAGCAACTGCACTGGAACCACCTTGCAGCACTTGTCTGCCTCATACTTGCCGTGTATTTCATATTCAAGTAATTACAGATATGTACATGAAGAAAACATTTATCCTGCTTGCGGCACTTTTCCTCTCTCTCAACCTCTCTGCTCAGAAGAAGGGTAAGAAAGCGAAAGAGCCAGTTTATACCATGACTCCTCAGGAGGCAATGGCTGCTTACGACTTCACACTTGCCGAGGAGATCCTGGAGCATCAGATTGCAGACCTGACCCGCAAGAAGCAGTCTACCATCCACGAAGAAGCACTCCTCGAGGCTGCCCGCAAGTCACAGATAAAGCTTCATGCCACGGAACAAGTGACGTTCATAGACAGCATCATACTGCCCAAGACACAAGTCCTGAAGCAGATTAAGCTGTCGAGGGAATGCGGCACAATCATGAACTATGCCGATTTCTTCAAAGCCGGCAAGCACGACGGCACACTCTTCATCAACGAACTGGGAAACAGGATTGTCTACTCGGAACCAAACGAGAAGGGACATCTCCGCTTGAAAGAGCAATCTCTTATCGGCGGCGAATGGCAGATGGAGACACAACTGAAAGGATTCGACGAGGAAGAAGAAGACAATTTCAACTTCCCCTTCATGCTCGCGGACGGTGTAACGATGTATTATGCCGCGGAATGTGAGGAAAGTCTTGGTGGCTACGACATCTTCATGACACGTTACGACGCCGACAATCAGCAGTTCCTCGCACCCGAAAATATAGGCATGCCATTCAACTCCCCTGCAAACGACTACCTGATGGTACTCGACGAAGAGCAGCAGTTAGGCTGGTTCGTGACCGACCGCAACCAGCCAACCGACACGGTTTGTCTCTACATCTTCATCCCCACCGAGACACGTCGCATCTACAACGAGCAGGAGCTCGGTGCAAAGAAGCTGGCCGCCCGCGCCCGCATCTCGTCCATCAAGGACACATGGAAGGACATGAATGCCGTCAATTCTGCCAAGAAACGACTCGCAGAAGCACGTCAAGGCACAAAAGACGAAGCAAGAAAACGTGACTTCACATTTGTCATCAACGACTTCAGGACTTGTTATACCTTGAATGATTTCAAGGATCCGCTTGCACAGCAAAAGGCGAAGATATGGATCGAGACACAAAAAGAATATGATGCCAAAGTAGCAGAGCTGGCATCGCTACGCAACAGGTATGCCCAGATGAATGATGCACAGCGCCAGCAAATCGCGGCGCAGATTCGCCTCACTGAGTCGACCCTCGAACGTCTGGCAGCAGACAAGTTGAATCTCGAGAAGGAAATCCGACGGGTTGAACTCAACAAGTAATGCCACCTGCCATGAAAAAGTACGAGGCTTCAGAGCTCATCATCAACGAAGATGGCAGTGTGTTCCATCTTCACCTGAAGCCGGAACAACTGGCGGACCGCGTCATCCTGGTCGGCGACCAAGATCGCGTGGAGGTAGTTGCCTCGCACTTCGACACGAGGGAACACGAGGTGAAGAACCGCGAGTTTCATACCATCACCGGCACATACAAGGGGAAACGCATCACTTGCATCAGTCACGGCATCGGTTGCGACAACTTAGATATCGCAATAAATGAGCTGGACGCACTCGCAAACATTGATCTTAAGGAACGTCAGGACAAGTCGGAACATCGCACTCTTACGCTCGTCCGCATCGGTACCTGCGGCGGACTGCAACCAGATGTGCCGATAGGAACCTACATTGCAAGCGTCAAGTGCATCGGCTTCGACGGTCTGCTCAACTATTATGCTGGAAGAAACGACGTCTGCGACCTTGACTTGGAAAAAGCCTTCACCACTCACATGGACTGGAATCCACAGAAGGGAGCCCCCTACGTAGCAGTGGCCGACACCTCCCTCATCGAACAAATAGCAGGAAAAGACATGTATCGCGGCATAACCATTGCTTGCGGCGGCTTCTACGGCCCGCAAGGGCGGCAGATACGGCTGAAGATTCAGGACCCCGACCAGAACCGCAAGATAGAGTCCTTCCGCTATGGCGACCTCAAAATCTGCAACTTCGAAATGGAATCGTCTGCCCTCGCAGGCCTTGCTTCCCTGCTTGGCCACCGCGCAATGACTTGTTGTTTAGTCCTCGCCAACCGCCATTCCAAAGAAATGAAGACCAACTACAAGGAGGCAATCGACAGCCTCATCAAGCTCGTCCTCGACCGCATATAAGCAACGGACATGAACTATTTCACATTGCCAATGGCTTTCATTGTCGCAATCTTCGGCATCATCGTACTCTCCGGCAAGGGAGACGGTCTGATTGCCGGATATAATACTGCAAGTCCGGAGGAGAAGAAGAAAGTGAACATCCAGCGACTCAGACTTGTTGTCGGCATCACATTGCTGGCTGTAGCTGTTCTTGTGGCACTCATTCCCTACCTGGGACAAATTGTCTTTCTCCTCTGCTTCTTCCCTATTCTCATTGCTTGCCTTGTATTGTCCAACACCTGGTGCATAAAGAAATAACATATGAAAACATCTTTCGAAAGCGATTACAACAACGGAGCACACCCCGAAGTGATTTGCCATTTGCTTGAGACCAACGGCAAGCAAAGCCAGTCTTATGGCTTCGACGAATGGAGCGAACAGGCCCGAAACAAGATCAGGACTGCCATCAAGTGTCCCGAGGCCGACATCTTCTTCCTCGTCGGCGGCACGCAGGCCAACGCCACCGTCATCGACGGCATGCTTCAGACCTACGAAGGCGTGCTGGCCGTGCAGACGGGACACATCAACGTACACGAGTCGGGAGCAGTGGAAGCCAGCGGCCACAAGGTCATCACCCTACCCTCTCACGCCGGAAAGATGGATGCCAGCGAACTGGAAGCTTGGCTCGAAGCATTCCATGCCGACCCGACACTCGAGCACATGGTCATCCCCGGCATGGTCTACATCACCTTCCCCACGGAGCTCGGCACCGTTTATACTGCCAAAGAGATTGATGAGATACTTTCCGTATGCCGACGTTATGAGCTCAAACTCTTCATCGACGGAGCTCGACTCGGCTATGGCCTTGCCTCTGCCGAGTGCGACTTCGACCTCGCGTGGCTTGCCCAGCACTGTGATGTCTTCTACATCGGCGGCACAAAGGTCGGCGCATTATGCGGCGAGGCAGTCGTCTTCCCTCGTGGAAACGCACCGCGTCACTTCATGAACATCGTGAAGCGTCACGGAGCACTGCTTGCCAAGAGCCGTCTGGCAGGCGTGCAATTCGATGCACTCTTTACGGACAATCTCTACCTTCGCATCGCCAAACACGCAATCGACATGGCAATGAAGATGAGAACCATCTTCGCCGAAGCAGGCATCCCCCTTCGCGACTCCAGCACCAACCAGCAGTTCGTCGAGCTTACGAACACGCAGATGGAGCACATCATGCACGACGTCTTATTTGAGACCTGGGAACCCCTCGGCGCCGACCGCACCCTCTGTCGCTTCGTCACCAGCTGGGCCACCACCGACCGCGACCTCAGAGACCTGAAAGAAGCATTAGAGACACTCTGACCAGTTTGAGCCGAAGCTTGATCTGATTGCCTGCATCGCGCAAGCGAATCACCGATTATTCCAGAGTAGTTTTCCGAACCCTCAGGAGTCGTCTCCAAACGCGACGCGTCCCTTGGGGCAAAGGGACGTGTCCCTATAGGCAGATCGACGTGTCCCTTTGGGCAGATCGACGCGTCCCTTTCATAAAATCCTCAAGAGGATTTTAATAATCCCCCCAGAGAAGACCATCAAAAGTAGGCATTGTATTTTCGGGAATGAAATCTTTTTCGTAACTTTACACCCGAAAACAACACTTCTTCCTTATGCTATTCCAAAAGAACATCCTAAAGAAGTATCTCGCAACCTTGTCTGGCGAACAGACAGAAGAGGCCTGGAAACA
>CAJOLC010000074.1 GCA_905235305.1 uncultured Bacteroidaceae bacterium
GACTTCAGCGGCGGACAGATAGAGAACATCGCACGCCACTACACCATCGACAGCATTCTGCACGATGCCAAGGAAGACAAACTTGCAATGCTCATCAATCATTGCGACAACGAACGATTGGACGAACACACCCCAAAACGAATCGGGTTTTGATGTAAAAGTTTTTACCTTTATGTCCTCAAGCCTTCAGCATGTCGGCATAGGCGTCAATGGCTGCTTTGACATGCTGAATGGCTTCTTCCATTGTGCATTGCAGCCTGCCGCCGCTGGCATTCTTGTGGCCGCCGCCGCTAAAGAAACGAGATGCCATCTGGTCGCATGGGAAGTCGCCAACGCTGCGAAGGCTCAACTTCATGATGCCTGGATGCTCTGTGTCTTCGTTGATGAAGATACTGAGGCGCGTGCCAAGCATCTGCAGGGGGATGTTCACGATGCCTTCAGTGTCGCCGTTCTTGACTTTGAAGCGGCGGCGCTCTTCATTGGTAAGGGTAATGATGGCTGAATGATATTCGTGCAGAACTTTCATGTTGACATAGAGCAGGTAGCCTTGCAGCCTCAGTCTTCCTTCTGATGCTGTCCAGAAGACATTACGATATATCTCGTCCTTGTCGATTCCGTGGGCAAGGAGACGACTGATGTACTCGTAGATGATGGGGCGGTTGGAGTTGAAGGAGAAAGCTCCCGTGTCGCACATCATGGCTAGGTAGAGGCAGGTTGCTTCCTCGAACGAGATGCTGTCAAGCTCTTCCCATCCGTTCAGCATGTGGCAGATGACTTCCGCTGCGGCGCACATCTCGGGATGTGAGACGATTTCTTGGCAAAAGTTGGTATTGGGGTCGAGGTGATGGTCTATGAGGATGCGAGGAGCACTGCTGGCCATGATGGTTTCTTCGAGTCCTGCCAGACGATTGGGCTGGTTCAGGTCGCAAACGATAACGAGGTCGGCTGCATCAACGACGGCCTTTACCTGCTCCTGTTGCTTGGTGTAGATGAGGATGCTGTCGGCTCCAGGTAACCACTTGAGGAAGTCGGGAAAGGTGTTGGGTACAATGACTGTTGCCTGCTTGCCTTTCCTTTCGAGGTAGTGCTTCAGGGTAAGCGAGGAACCGATGGCATCGCCGTCAGGATTGACGTGAGTGCAGATGACTACTCGGGAACTATGCTTTATTAACTCAGGAATCATAATCTGTAATTGTTCTTTCGGCCCATTAGGGGAGGGTCGGGTATGACTGTCCGTTGTCGAGTATCTCTTGGGCTTTGATGACAACGGGGTCGTCTTCGCCGAGGAATTGCAGGTAGTCCTTCATCTCGCCGATGTTGTAGATGATGCTGCCGTAGATGTTGCGCTCGAAGAGACGGCGGCTCTTTTGGAGCATGAGGTTGCGGCGGCGCAACTGATGCTTCTCGGCAAACTGGGCAAACTTCTCCAAGAGGTTCTCCCGCCTCAAGTATTGTTCCAACTTGTCTGCAGTCCGTAGTGCAGTGAGCTTGGCACGGTTCTCATCGGAATAGGCAAAGGCAAATTGGCGGATGAGTCCAGTAAGGACAGCCTCGCGATAGTATGATGTGACGGCTGTGGTATCTTCGTATGGCACGAAGATGTCTGGCGTAATGCCACCGCCGCCATATACAATTCGGCCGATGCTTGTCTTGTATTGCTCGCCATCCTGATGGATGCTGTCCTGCGAAAAGAACTCGCCTCTTTCGTAGCGTGCAATCAAGTCATTCTCATACTCCTCTCCATGTCCTTTCTCGTAGGGCTTCTGTATGCACCGGCCACTGGGCGTATAATAACGGGCAACGGTCAGGCGAACTATACTGCCATCGCGGAACTCCATCGGTTGCTGAACAAGACCCTTGCCAAAGGTGCGACGTCCGACGATTGTGCCTCGGTCGTTGTCCTGGATGGCTCCTGCAAATATCTCGCTTGCACTTGCGCTGCCTTCGTCCACAAGCACCACGATGGGCAATTCTTGGAAAGTGCCTCGGCCATCGCTGTTGAACTCTTCGCGAGGACTCTTGCGACCTTCTGTATAGACAATCAGCTTACCGGCCGGCAGGAATTCATTGACCATCTGTATGGCAATGTGCATATATCCACCGCGATTGCCTCTGAGGTCAATGATGAGCTGCTTCATGCCTTCCATGTTGAGCTCGGCAAGAGCGACAAGCATCTCGGCATAAGTCTGTTCTCCAAAGTTCTTGACATGAAGATAACCAGTCCTGTCACCCATCATGTAGTAAGCATCTACGCTGACCACGGGAATGTCTCCGCGAACGACAGTGAAGTACTGCAGGTCTTGGGTTCCGTGACGCTTAATGCCGAGCTTCACCTTAGAGCCTTTAGGACCTTTTAGGCGTTTCATTACATTGTCACTCTCCATGCGATGTCGTGTCGGCTGTTACGATGCGGTCGCCTGCCAATATGCCTACTTTCTCTGCCGGACCGCCATGAATGACGGACATAACGTTGACGGTATCGCTTTCCATCGTAAATTGCACACCAATGCCGCTGAAACTGCCTCTCAAGTCTTCGACGGACTCTTCTGCTTCCTTCGGACCGAAGTAGCTGCTGTGAGGGTCAAGCTCGCTGAGTATCTGTGGCATGGCCTCCTCGACGAGTGTGTTCATATCGACAGTGTCGACGTAGTTGTTGTCGATGAGTTGCAGCAGATAGCCTACCTTCGACGAGCCTGTGTTGATGATATTGATGCGTCCACCAGAGAAGTGACTCGTGTAGAAGGAACCGATGAAGATGCCTGCTATTGTGCCGATGGCAATGAGCAGTGGCGTAAAGCGATGTTTGGTATCGGGGTTCATTGTGAAGTAAGAAGTAAGAAGTATGAAGGAAGATTTAGGAATTCTCAATAGGCACGAACTTAACCTCGATGCCAGCTCTGCGAAGGAGGTCGACGCCATCGGTCAGGCGATACTCACGACTATAAATGACGCGTTTGATGCCTGCCTGTATGATGAGCTTGGCACACTCTATGCATGGAGAGTCTGTGACATATAGGGTGCTGCCATCGCTGTTGTTGCCGCTTCGTGCAATCTTGGTGATGGCGTTGGCTTCGGCATGAAGCACATAGGGCTTTGTCACGCCATCTTCCTCGCAGACGTTCTCAAAGCCGCTTGGTGTGCCATTGTAGCCGTCGCTGATTATCATTTTGTCTTTGACGACGAGGGCGCCTACCTGGCGACGTTGGCAGTAGCTGTTCTCGCTCCATATCTTTGCCATTCGCAGGTAGCGAAGGTCGAGGTCGTGTTGTTTCTTAGGGTTTTCCATTTGTCTGTATGTCGTTGCGTTTGAGGAGAGCCTTTATGTCGGGTTCTTTTCCTCGGAAGTTTACATAGAGTGTCATAGGGTCAGCCGTCCCGCCCTTTGAGAGGATTTCCTTGCGGAAGAGCTCTGCTGTCTCTTTGTTGAAGATGCCTTTCTCCTTGAACAGGCTGAAGGCGTCGGCATCGAGTACTTCTGCCCACTTGTAGCTATAATAGCCTGCCGCATAGCCTCCGCTCATGATGTGCGAGAACTGCACGCTCATGTTTGTCCCTGGAATGCTTGGCAAGAGTATGGCTTGGCTCCAGGCTTTGCGCTCGAAGTCCATGATGTCGTCGGCGAGTGGCTCTTTCAAAGTGTAGTAAGCCATGTCGAGCATGCAGAAGCTGAGTTGTCGGATGCAGGCATATCCGCAATGGAAGTTGCGACTTTGGCGTATGCGTTCGATGAGTTCGTCGGGTAGGGGCTCTCCTGTTTCGTAGTGGAAGGCGAAGGTGTGCAGGAAGTCTGGCTCGATGGCGAAGTTCTCCATCAGTTGTGACGGCAGTTCCACGAAGTCGCGCTGTACGTTTGTGCCGCTCTGACCTTTGTATCGTACCTTCGAGAAGATGCTGTGGAGGGCGTGACCAAACTCGTGGAGGAAGGTTTCCACTTCGCCTGGCGTAAGCAGCGAGGGCTTCTCCTCCGTTGGTTTCGTCAGGTTCATGACGATGCTGACGTGTGGTCTGTGGTCTGTTCCCTCTGCATCGATGTGTTGTTCCTGGTAGTCTGTCATCCATGCTCCGCTCTGTTTGCTTGGGCGTGGATAGAAGTCGGCATAGAGTACTGCGAGGAAGGTCCCGTCGGCATCGAATACTTCGTAGGCCTGAACATCGGGGTGATAGACTTCGATGTCGGGCTGGGGCTTGAAGGTGATGCCGTAGAGTCGTGTGGCGAGGCCGAATATGCCGTCCTTGACATTCTCAAGCTTGAAGTACGGACGAAGCATTTCGCTGTCGATGTTGTGCTTCTTGAGCTGGAGTTTATGGCTGTAGTAGGCCCAGTCCCATGGCATTATGGGTTGTCCGGCTATGGCGTTCATCTCTTCAATCTCTGCCTTTGCCACGGGCATGTATGCGTCGTAGAGTTCTTTGATGAGGCTGTTTACGCGACTGGCCGTCTTAGCCATCCTTTTCTTGAGGGCATAGTCGGCGTAGCATTCAAAACCAAGCAATTTGGCAACTTCTTGCCTGAGGTTCACGATGCGGCGCACGATTTCCCTGTTGTCGAAGTCGTCTCCTTTGCAGCAAAGCGTGTTCTTCGCCATATACATTTGGCGGCGAAGCTCGCGGTTGTCGGCATAAGTCATGAACGGACCATAGCTTGGGGCATGAAGCGTAAAGAGCCAGCCTTCTTTCCCTTTTTCTTTTGCAGCCAGCGATGCTGCGTCCTTTGCCGTGTCGGGTAGGCCGGAGAGATCGTCGGGATTGGTGATATGAAGCTCGAAGGCATTGGTCTGCTTCAGTTCATTCTGGTTAAATTGCAGGCTTAGCTGGCCGAGTTCTGTCTCTAATGCAGTGAGTTTCTCCTTATCTTCAGGACTTAAAAGGGCACCGCTCCGGACGAAGCCGTCGTAGGTATCGTCGAGGAGCTTCTGCTGTTCTGGAGTGAGTTCTCCGGGATTTTCCCATACCTTCTTGATGCGTTCAAAGAGTTGCTCGTTGTGAGCGATGCGGGCGTAATGCTCGGTCAGAATGGGGGAAAACTCCCGGGCCAGTGCGTCCATCTCGTCCGAAGTGTTGGCTCCGACCAGGTTGAAGAAGATGCTTGTGGTGCGTTCCAGCAGTTCGCTGGTCGGCACGGCTATGGTGTTCTGGAAAGTCGGCACTTCGGGATTGTTCACGATAGCAGCGATGTCGTCGTCTTCTTGCTTCATTGCTTCGACGATAGCCGGCTCGTAGTCTTCGAGCTTTATGCGTGAGAAGGGTGCCGTTCCGTGGAGCGTCTGGAAAGATTGTTCTATGAGTATGTTCATGTGTCGGTGTTTGTTCGTTGCAGCATCATGAATATTCAATTGCAGGTTCATGAATATTCAATTGCAGGTTCATGATGCTGCAACGAAGGCATGCTATTGCGTTTGTTGAGGAATGCTTTTATGTCGTGTATTGTAAAGTGCTCTCTCCCCAGCCGGATGCTGCCTTCTTGGTTCAGGCCGTTGAGGACTCGGGAGACTGTAACGCGCGTCTCGCCTATGTATCGGGCAATGTCTGTCATCTGGATGAACAGTTCCACTTCGCCTTCACTGTCTTGGAACAGTGTCCCGACGAAGTGTCTGAGCCGCTCTTCGGCGTTGTTCATCTGGACGGGAAGGAGTGCTGCTGATTTCTTCTGGGCTATTGCCGAGAGTGTGTTGAGCAGGTTGAGGCGAAACACTTCGCTTTTCATCAGGTGGCTGCTTATGAGGGTTTTCCTTATGGCAAGCACCTTGATGTCTGTCTGTATGTGGTAGGAGTACTCGTAGGTCGGTGTCAGGCCGAAGAGCCTGTCCACTTCGATGACTGCGGGACCTCTCAGGCTGGAGCGAGTAGAAAAGCGGTCGTCGGCCGAGCGACGCTCTCTCTTCAGTTCTCCCTCTACAAGGTAAACCAGCTTCGAGCAGGGGTCTCCTTGCCGGATGAGAGGCTGTTTCGAGGCATGAAACTCCTCGAGGTCGAGCCGCATGGCCTCTTCCAGGTTAAGCAAATCCGTGCTGCTGATGCCCTGAAACAGGGGCAGGCGGGTCAGAAGTGCATATCGAGTACTGAGGTCTTGCTTCATGTCTACTCAATGATGTATTGTCTGAACCCTTCGGAACACCAGGTCCGGTAGTTCCCCAGACTGTCGGAATAAATGAAGTAGGCTTCCAGTCCGGGCTGCTTCTCGAGTATCCGTTTTGCCTCGTCCATGCCTAAGACCATGAAGGCAGTTGCAAAGGCGTCTGCCTCAGCGCATGTGGGAGCCATGACGGTGCTCGACAGGATGTCCTGCTGAGCAGGGTAGCCTGTCTTGGGATTGATGGTGTGTGCTATCTTGCGACCATCCTTGATGTAGAAGTTACGGTAGTTTCCGCTTGTCGCAATAGCTTTGCCTGAGAGCGATATAATGTCCTGCAACTCCGTGTTTACCGAGGTGGAATCGTCGTCGGGCTTGTTTATGCCGATTCTCCAAGCCTCGCCTTTCTCGTTGAGCCCCTCAGTGACTACCTCTCCGCCTATCTCTACCATGAAGTTCTTAATGTCGTGGTTTCGCAGGACCTGTGCAGCTCTGTCCACGCCATAGCCTTTCGCAATGGCGCTGAAATCGAGGATAGACGAGGGATTGTCCTTAGTGAGCGTGTTCCCCTCGAAGTGAATGTGGGAAAGCCCGACCAAGGTGAGCAGGCTGTCCACCTGTCTGCCGTCGGGCAACTGGCCTACCTTGAAACCAAAGCCCCAGGCATTGACGAGCGGAGCAACTGTAGGGTCGAAGGCGCCGTCGGTGGCTCGTTGATGGTGAAAGACAGCTTGAGCACTTCGCTCAGCATCTCGTCCGCCTCATTGCTCTCTCCTTTGTTGATTTTGCTTATTGTGCTCTGCGGGTTGAACATCGAGAGCGATGCGTCCACTTCCTGCAGTTCAGCTTCAATCTCAGCCTGCAGGTCTTTGTCGCAAAGGTATTTGGTATGATAGATGGTGCCGAATATGGTGCCTTCGTTATAGTGGTACTGCTGTCGGTCCTTAGGCTGGAACATCCTCCCAAAGGGATTGTTGTGGGCAACCGTGATGGCGGCCACGACCGCCACAAGGATGATGAGTAACTCCTTCTTCGTCTTTCCCTTGTCCATTATTGCGTTGCTTTCTTCTTGAAGTTGAATGAGCCTTTGCCCAAGTCAAAGATGATGTTCATCGTGCCCCCAAAGCAGTTGCTGTCGTTCTTTCCGAATCCCGGGATAAAGTAAGGCTTGCCTTCGTCCGGACTGCTTAGGGAGAGCCTGAACTTGTAGCGTATACTCCAGCCAAGACGAATGAAGCTCCAGAGCTTTGTCTCAACACCGGCACCGAACTCCAACCATTGTGCCGTCGCCTTCTCTCCATCGAGAGCGAGCGGCCGGACAGTTCCATATACGGGGTCGGCGAATGTGTCGTTACCTATGTCATACTTGAATGAACTGAAACCATAGCGGATAATGCCAAAGAGGCGATTGCCGTTGTGCTTCTTGTTGAAGTTATAGTCAAGGCCGAAGCGCATGTATGGCGAAGTGGTGCTGAAGGTGTTTCCCGTCTCAGCCCCTTCCCGTTGGCTGTCACCGATGCCGAGTTCTGCAACAGGGAAATACCTGTCGCATAGGTTTATCCTACCGGCAACTTCCATGTTAGCAAACTTTGCTCCGACAGCTTTCATCGCAAACCCCTGACTGCAACGCCGCCGAACAAGGGGGCTTTCTCCTTCTTCTGCATTTGCTCTTGAGCTTGCGAAGTTATGCAAGCCAAGCTAATCAGCATCAGAAAGCAAGCTAATCTGCAAGTTAGTGGTCGTTTCATAATTCACTGCGGAGCGAATGATGGTAATGTCTTTGATGAACTCATGCGTAGAGCTGACGCTCTGTATCTCGTGGAAGAGCGTCGTCGGACAGTCCGGCGATTCGTAATGCACCTGGTTGCTCTTCGTTACCCAGACGGTATCCCGTAGGAAGTAATCCTTGCCTTTGATGTAGAACACAAGGGTGTCTACGTCTTGCCAATAGCTCAGCTGAAGCTTGAGAGTTGCAGTGTTGACACCATTGTTCAATAGAATCGGACCCGACTTGCCAGAGGTGACGGTGAGTGTATCCGTTATCTGTACGGCCTCGCCATCGCTGTCGAAGACTGCATACATCCCGACAAAGTTGTAGAGTGTGCAGTCGTACGACTCGCAGGCTGCGAGTATCAGTATGCCTGAGAGTATGAGCAAGAGTCTGTGCCTCATATTGTCTTCTCAATCTGATAGTTGTTCCGTTCGGGAGCATTGCGGCTGATGAGTTCTCCGAGGAAGCCTGCCACGAAGAGCTGTGTGCCGAGAATCATCATCGTCAGTGCGATGAAGAAGTAAGGACTGCTGGTTATAAGGGGGTGGGGGATACCTTTTGTCAGGCAATATAGCTTTGTTCCGCCTACAACACAAACCGCCAGAAAGCCTATGATGAACATCAGCGTGCCGATGAAACCAAAGACGTGCATCGGTTTAAGCCCGAAGTTGTTGAGGAACCAAAGCGAGAGGAGATCGAGGTAGCCATTCACGAAGCGGTTGAGCCCCATAAACTTCGACTTGCCAAACTTACGTGCCTGATGATGTACCCTCTTCTCGCCGATCTTGCAGAAGCCGGCGTTTTTGGCAAGGTAGGGAATGTAGCGATGCATCTCTCCGTATACTTCGATGTTCTTCACCACTTCTTTGCGATAGGCTTTCAATCCGCAGTTAAAGTCGTGCAGGTTATGAATGCCGCTCACTTGCCTTGCTGTTGCGTTGAAGAGCTTTGTAGGAATGGTCTTCGAGAGAGGGTCGCCCTTGCTTCGGTTCATCTTGTATCCGCTCACCAGGTCATAGCCTTCCTGCGTTATCATGCGATAGAGTTCGGGAATCTCATCGGGCGAGTCTTGCAGGTCGGCATCCATTGTGATGACTACATCGCCCTGTGCTGCGCCGAATCCACAATAGAGGGCCGGGCTCTTGCCATAGTTGCGGCGGAACTTTATGCCGTGTACTGTATCGGGATTCTCTTTCTGGAGATCTTCTATCACCTCCCATGAGCGGTCGGTACTGCCATCGCTGACGAAGATAACCTCATAGCTGAAGCCGCCCGTTATCATTACTCGCTTAATCCAGCTGAAGAGTTCGGGCAGCGACTCGTCTTCGTTGTAGAGAGGAACGACAACACTTATATCCACCTTGTTCATTTGCTGTATGACTGTTTATTGATTATGATTTACCTTTCTCTTCCTTTTGCTGTCGAGGAGCTCTGACTGGGATAGCAGCGAACAGGGAGGCCGGCAGTGCCAGAAGGATATTGTAGAATGCCAGTTGCACCATGATGTCGCGGACGGTCATGGATTGGACCATCTTCTGTATCTCGTTCAAGTCCGCTTCGGGCATCATCTGTTTCCAGATTTCGCGATATTCTTCGTTTTCCAGAGCTGTTCCCAAGGTTGTGAGCAGTCGTCCATTGTCGAGCCAAAGGAAATAGGCATATTGAATGGCATCGGTAAGCAATCCTGCCAGCAGACATGTGACGAACGAAAGCTTCAGGATATGCAGCCAGCTGACCGAAGGATAGAGATGGCGGTAGTTCGTCAGCTGTTTGTAGAGCGCATAGATGCTGATTATGGCCAAGACCGTACTGAGCATCGAGAGCAGAGGATGGTCAGTTCCATACATTGTGCAGAGGAAACTTGCCGACCACATCAGTCCTATCGGCAGTGCCATCCTGCCGGCTGCATCCATCAATGTTGGCTTTTCGTTCATTGTCTTTGTTAATATGAGCGGACAAAGGTACGAAATATTAATATAAATAATGTATACAGAGGCAAAAAAAACGCTTTAGCAAATAATTTTTCACTTTTCACTTTTCACTTCTCGCTTAAAAGTTGTACCTTTGCAGCCGCATACTTAAATGGGAAAGTCCTATACGGCATGCTCCTTGTGAATCCCCCAGGGCTTGACCGCAGCAAGGGCAGCAGGTTGTAGCGGCGCGATGTAGTAAGCTTTCCCACCCGCCTCTTTAGCTCAGTTGGCCAGAGCACGTGATTTGTAATCTCGGGGTCGTTGGTTCGAATCCGACAAGAGGCTCAGAAAACGCATTTAGAGAAGTCTTTTAAGACCTCTCTTTTTGTATTTATAAAGGCCTGATATTTAAGTATAAGGGCTCAGCGGATTGTTGGATGTAATTCATAGTTATAACCGTGCCATTCGTGAAACTGCCTGATAATGAGCAGTGCATATAAAAGGAAGTGTCCATTCCCGAACAAGTGGCTGTTCAGGAATGGACACTTCCTTTGTTTGCTTCCGATTCTATCTGCTTGTCATCTTACCTCTTCGAGTTCGCCCGTCTCTGAGTCTATGATGAAGCCACGGACGATGATGTCCTTGGGAACGAGTGGATGCGTCCGGATGGTCTCGACGGTGCCACGGACGGATTCATGGGTGTCTTTGAAGCCTTCGAGCCAGTGATGCAGGTCGATGCCACACTTTCGGATGGTTTCGAGCGTTTCGTCTGTCACACCGCGGGCAATCATGGCATGATGGAAATGGTCGAAGCTCATGTGACAAGCGCCGCAATGAGAATGCGCCACTACCATGATCTCCTCCACTCCAAGTTCGTAGATGGCGACAATCAGACTGCGCATGGCGGAGTCGAAGGCAGAAATAACCAGTCCGCCAGCATTCTTTATTATCTTTGCATCGCCATTCTTCAGGCCAAGCGCAGCAGGCAGCAACTCCGTCAGACGCGTGTCCATGCACGACAGCACTGCCAGCTTCTTGTCGGGATACTTGTCGGTGATAAACTTCTC
>CAJOLC010000075.1 GCA_905235305.1 uncultured Bacteroidaceae bacterium
GACTCCGGAAACGTATTTCGAGTTAGCCAGACCATCGGCAAGCCAGCCGCAGTCCTTGTATTCCTGAAGCGTCGAAGCGACGAATTCCGACAGATGGTCCGGGTAAGCCAGGGCCCAGAGCTGTGTCAAGTTCCATTGGCCTCCCCACATCGCGTCGGTGTTGAACATGTGATGTTTCGGCACTCCATGCTCCAGAGGCACTTGCCCAATGGTGCCGTCGTGCTTGGGATACGCGCCGTTCACGTCGCTCATCACGCCACGGCCGAGCAACGCATGGTAGAGGCCTGTGTAGAACTTCTTGAGGTCTTCCTCGCTCTTGCCTTCCACGCGGATGCGTCCGAGAGCTTCCCCCCAAATCATCTGCGAGGCGTCACGTGCCTGGTCGAAGCTCACGCCAGTTGCCTCAGCCTTGAGGTTGATGCGGGCATTCTGTACGGAAGTGTAACTGATGCCTACCTTGACGGTGATTTGGTCATTGTCTTTCGTATGGAAATTCCCTGCGCCGATGCCATGCGCATAGGTACGATCGTCGTAAGCCTCGTCGCCATTAAATGTGCCGACAAATACGGGCTTCTTGTCCACTACGGCCGAGAAATAGATGCGTTGGTCGGCATTCGGCTGGTACTTCTTGATGTATTCCGGTCGCGTGATGACGTATCCCTCGACCGTTCCGTCCTCATTCACCCATACTTCCGAGTCCTTCACCTTGCCGCTCTCGCCCTGCTGATGACCGATGTCGAAGATGAGATGCGCCATCTGCGTCTCGGGAAAAGTAAAGCGGAAATAACAGACACGCTCAGTCGCCGTCAATTCAGCATTGATGTCGTAGTCGTCGAGCCATACCTGATAGTAACCTGCCGTGGCATATTCGCGCTCATGCGAGAAGGAGGAGCGGTAGCCCCGAGGCCCTGTTCCGTCGGGCAAGCCTGGTGTAGTGAGCAGCAGACCAGTGGAGGGAGCCACGGTTATGCCGCCGACTTGGAACTCGTGCGTGCAAACGAAGCCTTCGATAGACGTGTCGCGATAGTCGTAGCCGGTAGCTTGCCAGCCGTCGGCATTGCCCAGCGATCCGTTGGTCGACGGGCCGGGCTTGGCCATACCGAAGGGCATGGAGCCGGGCGCGAAGTGGAAAGCGCGGCAATGAGCCGTACCGATGCGGGGTTCCACATACTGAAGGAGCGACTGCGAGGAATGTGCCGTCAGGCCGGACATGCAGGCCATGAAGCCTGCCAGAAGCATGATTTTCTTCATATATATAATATATAATGTGTTGGTTTCCGTGCAAAGATACGGATATTCCCGCAATAAAGCAACAACTCAAACACAGAAAAATGCAGAAAGGCATTATGTGACAGGGAAAAAGCTCTCTGCAGAAGTTACTCTACTTCCTGAGCCTGCCGACCAGGTACCTCATGCAGTCCGACCGGCGAAACAACCGATAAAGGCTCAAGGCAGATGAGGCGAGGAAGGCGACACCACCAGCTATGAATTTCTCCTTCACGGAAGGCGAGACAAGATAGCAGTACTCGACGGCAACGAGCACACAGGCAAACTGTCCGATACAGAAGAGCAAAGTGCTCTTGCGGAAAACGAAACCGTAGCGGATGCGGCAGTAGAAGAAATAGACGATGACATCGTACAAGGCTCCGACAGACAGCGCAATGCCGGCTCCCACAAGTCCGAAAGCGCTGTAGAGCCACCAGATAACCAGCCCGAAGAACACGTCGTAGCACACCTCCAAGATGAGATAAGCAATGCTGTGACCCTTGGCAAGTACACTGTAACCTAACGGGAGAGCGATGCAACGGAGGAATGAATAGAACACGGCAAGCGTCGCCATCCCCTCCACTACTATGAAGTCGCTCTCGAACTGCAGCTCCAACACGTACGGCATCAACACGACAAGCAAGATGAGCGGAGGCGTGAGGACAAGCGTGCAGACATCTATCTGCTGGTTGATAGTGTCGTTCATGCGCATACGGTCATTGTTGACGGCAGAAAGGCGAGGGAAGTAGTCGGACTCGAGAGCAAGGAAGACAAGGCCCGTGTAACCTACCATCAGCTGCCAGCCGGCATTATAATGGCCCAGCTCCGTCATGGTGTGGTGAGCCAGGATAATGGCCGGAATGACCAACCTCAGACTATTGTTCGCCACACCAGCCAGCACATATGGGATGCCAACCTTGATGAGCGGAAGGCCCTCGAAGAAAGTACGGGTAGAGAAAGGCCGAACCCTGTAGGGCACCAGTCGCAAGGAAAAGGAGAAATGCACGATGGCTGAAAGGAAACCGCACGCCACAAGTCCCACGATGACGCCCCGGATGCCCAGCAGGTAGTACAGAGGTATTGTGCATAGCAACGTGCCCAAAGCCAGAATCGTTTCAATGATTGCTATCTTGCGCACCTGTCTCAGGCCCTTCAGGATGGCACATTCGCCCTCGGCTATGATGTTACTCAGTACCACAAGCGACGTGAGCATCACTGCAGGCCAGCGGGTCCAGTCGTGGTCGAAGAAGAAATAGCTGATGATGGGAGAAAAGAAAAGGCAGATAACCACGGAAAGCAATGCCGACCAAAGTATCCAAGTCCGGATGACCATCACCTGATGCTCGACTTCCTCGTCGCTGCCATGCTCGAACAGCTCACTAGTCACACGCGTGCCATTCAAAGGAATACCCATGTTGCTTGCGCTGTTCACAAACTCGGAAACAGAATTGTAGGCCGTCATGAGCCCCATACCCCAACCTCCCAGGAAGTACGTCGTCAGCTTCACACGGACGGCGCTAATGAGCATCTTCAGCCCTTGCACACCTCCAAGTATGCCCGTGTACTTCAATACATGGTCGTAGGAGATGTCGTTCGTCTCTGCATTATGTAGGTTCTTCAGCTCGTCCATCGGGTCGGATTCATTTGGCGCACAAAGGTACAACAATTAAGTTGAATTTTTAGAATCGGGCACGAAAAATTATGGACTATGGATTAAATAACGATGCGTACTGGCGTGCAACCTTGACATAATGATGGTGCTCACGGACGAACTCTACAGACTGGCGTTTAGCCTTGCCGAGTTCCTCGGGATGCAGCACGCAGTATTCAAGCTTGCGATATATGCCTTCCTCGTCGTACGGCAAGTCTATCATCGGGCGCAGGTTCGTCTCCGAAAGCAACTGATAGGCTTCCGGCACAGCCACTGTGGCTGCAACCATGCCCTTGGACATGGCCTTCAGGGCATTCATGGCATAGCAGGTATAGAGCTGGTCGACCAGTATGTCGCTGTTCTCCATCAGCTGGCAGTACTCATCGTAAGGAACATTCTCCGCCCTGACCACCGCCACCTTATCGGGATAGTCGCTCTCCAGTCTCTGCAACACTCGCCACAGGATGTCCGTACCCTTCTCCTCGTCGCGCTCCTTTTGTATGCCAATGAAGATACGTACTGGCCACGAAACCTCCCTGACGTCTGGAGGCGTCGCCGGCATATCAATGGGTAAGGGCACGAAATGCGTCTTTGCGGGAAAGTAATGATGAAGACTCGCCCAGTACTCATAGCCGGTGCCGATGAGCAGATGGCTGGTCTCGGCCATATGGCTGCTCAGCCTGACCACCTCGGGCTGCCTCAGCCACCCCTCTGCCATCTCCACGGCAAAGGCATTGGTCCTCAGCTCATCGCCAATGTTGAAGTCGCTGCTGCGGAAGAGTCTTGCCTCGATGCATCCCTTGGCATAATAGTGTCCTATTCCAAGCAGAGTCGTGACCGTGAGGCGATTCCGCTTACGAATGAAGTCATAGAAGATGCGCTTCAGACCCGGCTTAAACTCCATCATCAACTGGCCGTTGAAATCCACGACGTCGTATCCTCTGAGCTTCGGAAGCAGCATAAGCCATCGCAGCAGATAGACAATGGCACCGATCCGGCCCGGTCCGCGCTCTATGCAAACATCCACATGCATGCGACGCCATCCGCCACCCGTGCCCACGACCAAGGCTTCATGCCCAAGCTCACGCAGCCCCTTTGCCAATGTGTAGCGGGCATTGCTGGCATCTCCTATGAAAAGAAATCTCATATTCACCAAAGTATTTGCTCACAAAGGTAAGAAATTAAGACGAATAATAATGCAAGAAGCGTGGAAAAATGCTTCCAACCCTAAAACTTTCAATGTCGGGCTTCCTTCTTTCAATTATCTTTCATATCTTTTCCCGGCATACAGCACACAAAGCTTGAAGCCATGTCCGTACTACACACAGGCTGGACGTCGACAGAAGATCAGCAGGAAGCTGAACCCAGACAGGCCATTATACTTTTACTCACAGCCTGCCGCGTCAGCAGACATAGCAGGATGCGTTGTTTGAACATACATGTATGTGCAATTGAATATTCATGAACCTGCAATTGAACATACATGTATGTGCAAACAACCCATAGTGAAGGGGGCAAGGGGCAAGGGGCATGGAGCGAGTGATGAAGGTGCAGGGAGCAAGGGGCAAAAGGTAAGGAGAAAGGAGCAGGGGGTGGGTGATGAAGGGGTGCTTAATGACCTGTTCGGGCTGAAGCACAAACACCCTGACAAGGCATCGAAAGCGCTGCTCCACACAAGCATACAGCAGGGAAAACACCTTTTTCTGCACACAATCAAGAAAAAAACTTATGCCAGAATTTGCAGAAAAAGGAAAAAGTTGTACCTTTGCACGCCGATTATTATCAAAGGATCCCTAAAGGGCCCCCTCGAAGCGTGTGAATAGTCCGCATCATTGGCCTGTACGGACGGTTCGTGAATCGCCTCGGAAATATTGAGAAATAAACAAGGTAGTAACAAAAACAAACGTAAGACAAAGAATGGA
Organism: uncultured Bacteroidaceae bacterium; assembly: GCA_905235305.1. GTDB lineage: Bacteria > Bacteroidota > Bacteroidia > Bacteroidales > Bacteroidaceae > Physcousia. Next base: position 4,840 of record CAJOLC010000075.1, read on the forward strand.
TACTTTGAGCTACAAGACCATCTCAATCAACAAGAACACCGCCAAGAGGGTGGTAGTAGATGCTACCGACCAGGTTCTCGGTCGTCTCTGTTCAAAGGTGGCAAAGTTGCTGAGAGGCAAGTACAAGGCAGAGTTTACCCCCAATGTGGACTGCGGTGACAACGTTATCATCGTGAATGCCGACAAGATTATCATCACTGGTAAGAAGATGACAGACCGCACTTATCTGTCATACACAGGCTACCCCGGTGGCCAGCGTGCAACAAATCCTGCCGAGATTCTGGCTAAGCCAAACGGCGCAGAGAAGCTGCTCCGCCGCACAGTAAAGGGTATGTTGCCCAAGAATAAGCTGGCAGACAAACTGCTCGGCAACCTCTACATCTATGCAGGCGCAGAGCATAAGCAGCAGGCACAGAGCCCCAAGGCTATCGATATTAACCAGTATAAATAATCACCAAACATGGATACCAAATACATAGCTAATGCATTGGGCCGCCGCAAGAGCGCCGTTGCCCGTGTGTATGTCAGCGAAGGTAATGGCAAGATTACCATCAACAAGCGCGACCTCACTGAGTACTTCCCCAGCACAATCCTGCAGTTCGTGGTAAAGCAGCCTCTTACTCTGCTCGACGTTGCTGAGAAGTACGACATCAACGTCAACCTCTATGGTGGCGGTTACACAGGTCAGTCTCAGGCTCTTCGCCTCGCCATTGCACGCGCCCTCGTAAAGATTAACGCAGAAGACAAGAAGGCCCTCCGCGCAGAAGGCTTCATGACACGCGACAGCCGCGAGGTCGAAAGAAAGAAGCCCGGACGTCCAAAGGCACGCCGTCGCTTCCAGTTCAGCAAACGTTAATTGCTGCATAGGATTGCGAATAGCTGTTTAGCATCTAAATCTGCCAGACTCTTCGCACGCGCATATATTATATATTATAATGTATAGCGTAAAGGGGGACTACTCGCAGATTGGTTCTTCGCCTAAGCTCAGGCGCAAGCGGAGCTAACACAAAAGAATTAACAAAGAAAGTAAACAACACACAAAACAGAACAAGACAATGTCAAGAACTAATTTTGAGACTTTATTGGAGGCCGGCTGTCACTTCGGCCACCTCAAGAGAAAGTGGAACCCCGCCATGGCTCCCTACATCTTCATGGAACGCAACGGCATCCATATCCTCGACCTGCACAAGACTGTCGCCAAGGTCGATGAAGCTGCCGAAGCACTGAAGCAGATAGCCAAGAGCGGAAAGAAGATCCTCTTTGTCGCTACCAAGAAACAGGCCAAGCAATGCGTTGCCGACCTCGCCACCTCTGTAGGTATGCCCTACGTTATCGAGCGCTGGCCAGGCGGCATGCTTACCAACTTCCCCACTATCCGCAAGGCTGTGAAGAAGATGACCACCATCGACAAGCTGATTGCCGACGGCACCTTCAGCAACCTCTCCAAGCGTGAGGCCCTGCAAGTAAGCCGCCAGCGTGCCAAGCTCGAGAAGAACCTCGGCTCCATCGCCGACCTCAACCGCCTGCCCTCTGCACTCTTCGTCGTTGACGTACTGAAGGAACAGATTGCTGTGCGCGAGGCAAACCGCCTGGGTATTCCCGTGTTCGGCATCGTTGATACGAACAGCAATCCCGACAACATCGACTTCATCATCCCCGCCAACGACGACGCCAGCAAGAGCATCGAGGTTATCCTCCAGGCTTGCTGTGCTGCCATCAACGAGGGCCTCGAAGAGCGCAAGGCTGAGAAGGCCGACAGCGACGCTGCCGCCGAGCAGGAAGACCAGCCCGTGAAGAAGGGCCGTCGCAGTGGCAAGGCTCGCGAAGAAGAGGTGGAGGACGCACCCGAAGCTGAGTAATAAAGTGGTTAGAGGTTAGTGGTTAGAGGTTCTTCGCTTCGCTCAGGCGCAGGCGGAGATGAGGATTGCTCGGGCTTGCTGATTTCGACGCCAAAGGTATTCTCTAACCTCATACCACTCTAATCCTAACATGAATCACAAACCAAAATTAAGATACAACTATGGAAGTTACAATGAATGACATCAAGAAGCTCCGCGAAATGACGGGCGCTGGTCTGGCAGACTGCAAGAAGGCTCTGGCAGAAAGCGACGACATGGACGGTGCTGTAGCATATCTGCGCAAGAAGGGTCAGGCTGTTGCTGCAAAGCGTAGCGACCGCGAGGCTGCCGAAGGTTGCGTGCTCGTAAAGGCTGAGAACGGCTTTGCCGCTATCATCGCCCTGAAGTGCGAGACCGACTTCGTGGCTAACAACGCCGACTTCGTGGCCCTCACACAGAGCATCCTCGACGCTGCCGTTGCCGCTAAGTGCAAGACTCTGGACGAGGTGAAGGCTCTGCCCTTCGGCGAAGGAAACGTTCAGGACGCTGTCACAGCCCGCAGTGGTATCACTGGCGAGAAGATGGAACTCGATGGCTATCTGACCATCGAAGGCGAGAATATCGCTACCTACAACCACATGAACCGCAACGGACTCTGCACCATGCTCAACCTGAGCAAGAAGGTAGAGGACGAAACCGTCGGCAAGAACATCGCCATGCAGATTGCAAGTGCTTCTCCCGTAGCCATCGACGAGACAGGCGTTCCTCAGAGTGTCAAGGACAACGAGTTCGCTGTTGCCATCGAGAAGTCTAAGGCTGAGCAAGTGCAGAAGGCTGTAGAGGCTGCCATCAAGAAGGCTGGCTTCAACCCCGCACACTTCGACAGCGAGGACCACATGGAGAGCAACCAGGCCAAGGGCTGGATTACAGCCGAGGACGTTGCCAAGGTGAAGGAAATCATCGCAACCGTTTCTGCTGAGAAGGCTGCTAACCTGAACCCCGCCATGATCGAGAACATCGCAAAGGGTCGCGTGAACAAGTTCCTCAAAGAGAACTGCCTGATGAGTCAGGAGTACATCTGGGACAAGAACCTTACCGTTGCATCCTATCTCCAGAGCATCGACAAGGAGCTGACAGTCACCGACTTCAAGCGCTTCACACT
>CAJOLC010000076.1 GCA_905235305.1 uncultured Bacteroidaceae bacterium
AGACTCAAGAAGAAGATATTTTTAGGTGCATTCGGCGGGACGGTTGTCCTGTTGGGAGCGGTGAGATTAATGTTCCCCGAAGTGACGGGAAACGAGAGGACTGACGAAACGCAGCCAGTAGAAGAGCCAGTACTCCCGCAGGAAAACTCCAGTACTCCCGTGGGAAAACTCGAGTTTTCCCACGGGAGTACTGAGGCTGAACCACGTGACCCTGAGCCGCTCAACCTGTCGACCGACTCGACGGGACGTGTGAAGTGGCATCCCATCCGCAGTGTCCCGTCGTATACTGCCTGTTTCCCTGATGTCCAGGACGTGCAGATCGTGGCAGCCAGGAAGTGGGGCGTCAGTCCTGTTCGCAATAGGCAAGAGGCCGAGCAACGCAGGAAAGAGCTCGTCTACATCGGCGCCAATCCCTTCTACTGCATAGACAAGGGCATGACGCACAGCATTCCCTACCTCGTGCCTCGTGCCAGCCGCCTGCTTTCGACGATAGGCCGCAACTACCTCGACAGCTTATATATAAAAGGTATACCCTTGCACGAGATTATCGTCTCGAGTGTCTTGCGGACGGAGGACGACGTGGCTCGGCTCCAGCAACACAACACGAATGCCTCGGACCAGAGTTGCCATCGCTTCGGCACCACGTTCGATGTCTGCTACAATCGCTTCTCGACGGTCTCCCCCCCGGGAGAGCCCGAGCGACGTGCCGTGCAAAGCGACACGCTGAAATGGGTGCTTGCGGAAGTCCTCCGCGATGTCCGCGAGCAGGGACTCTGCTATGTCAAGTACGAGGTAAAGCAGGGGTGCTTCCACATCACGGTTCGATAGTTAAAAATAGTTACAAGTTCAGGTGTCGGTTAAACTTTCGTGTCGTACCTCTTGTCAAAGGAGTGTGACAGAGATAAACCAACCCTAATAAAAACTTTAACAAAGATGAAAAAGACAATCATCCTGGCAGTCGTGGCTCTCATGAGCAGCACTGCCCTGTTCGCCCAAGAGCGAATGAACGCAGAACAACGTGAGAAAGCAATCAACGAGCGCATCGAGCAGTCGGCAACACGCGTGGCAAAGGACCTCAACCTGAAGGACGATGCCCAGAAAGCCTTTGTGGCAACCTACACGGCTTACCAGAAAGAGATGTTCGCCACTAACCAGCGCCAGGGCGGCGAAGCAAGAGGCGCCGAGGAAGATGCAAAGAAAGAACTGACGAACGAAGAGGCTACGGCAAAGATCAAGGAGAACTTCGAGCGTCAGGAGCAGCAGATCGGCACGATGCAGAAGCGTCTCGAGATTCAGAAGAAGTATGCTGAAGAGTTCGGCAAAGTGCTCACTCCGCAGCAAGTACTGAAGGTCCTGACTCCCCAGCGCAGGGAACAGGGCGGACGCGACCAGTTCCAGCGTCGCGGAGGTGACGGCGAGCGCCGTGGAGGCTTTGGCGAAGGCGGCCCGCGCGGCGGCTTCGGCGGTGGCCCCAGAGGTGGCTTCTAAGTGAATTATCAAAGAAAAAAGTCCAAAGTCTTGCCGCTTTGGACTTTTTTTTGTAAGTTTGCATTCGCTAACAAAACTAATAACAACAATGGGAAGAGTACTTATAATAGGAGCTGGCGGCGTGGCAACCGTGGCAGCTCACAAGGTGTGTCAGAACCCCGACACGTTCACAGAAGTCATGATTGCCAGCCGGACGGAGCAGAAATGTATCGCCTTGGCTGATGTCCTCAAGAAGAAATACGGCACAGACGTCAAGACAGCTCAGGTGGATGCAGACAGCGTGGAGCAACTCGTAGCACTTCTGAGCGACTACAAGCCCGACATCGTCATGAACCTGGCACTGCCCTATCAGGACCTCACCATCATGGAGGCTTGCCTGAAGACCGGCTGTAACTACCTCGACACTGCCAACTACGAACCCAAGGACGAGGCACATTTCGAGTACTCTTGGCAGTGGGCCTATCGCGAACGATTCGAGGAAGCAGGCCTCTGCGCCATTCTCGGTTGCGGCTTCGACCCGGGTGTCACCAGCATCTTCACTGCATACGCTGCCAAACATCACTTTGACGAGATACAGTATCTCGACATCGTGGACTGCAACGCAGGCAATCATCACAAGGCCTTTGCCACGAACTTCAACCCCGAAATCAACATCAGGGAGATTACCCAGAAAGGTCTCTACTGGGAGAACGGCAAGTACATCGAGACGGAGCCTATGGAGATACACAAGCCTTTGACCTATCCCGGCATCGGCCCCAAAGAGAGCTATCTGCTCCATCACGAGGAGATAGAGTCGCTCGTCATTAACTATCCCACCATCAAGCGCGCGCGCTTCTGGATGACGTTCGGGCAGCAGTACCTCACCTACCTTGATGTCATACAGAACATCGGCATGAGCCGCATTGACGAAGTGGAGTACAAGGCACCGAAGGCCGACGGCAGCGGCGAGGCAGTCGTCAAGATAGTTCCCCTGCAGTTCCTCAAGGCAGTGCTGCCCAATCCGCAGGACCTCGGCGAGAACTACGATGGCGAGACCAGCATAGGCTGTCGCATACGAGGCCTCAGGGCAGGCGGCGAGCACACATATTATGTATATAACAACTGCTCTCACCAGGCCGCTTACGAGGAGACAGGCATGCAGGGCGTCAGCTACACCACAGGAGTCCCCGCCATGATTGGTGCCATGATGTTCCTGAAAGGCCTGTGGAACAAGCCCGGCGTACATAACGTGGAGGAGTTCGACCCAGACCCCTTCATGGAACAACTCAATAAGCAAGGCCTTCCCTGGAAGGAGATTCACGACGGCGACCTGGAGCTCTGATCAATCTCATATATAACGAAACAACGATATTATAACGAAAGAATAAGACAATGGCAAAGAAATTAGAAGAAGCGGCTGCCGAAGGGCAGCAGAGCGAGAAGCTGAAAGCCCTGCAGGCTGCTATGGCGAAGATAGAGAAGGACTTTGGAAAGGGCTCTATCATGCGGCTTGGTGAGGAGAGAATAGACAATATCCAGGTCATCCCGACCGGTTCCATCGCACTGGACTACGCGCTGGGCGTGGGCGGTTATCCGAGGGGAAGAATCGTCGAGATATATGGCCCGGAGTCGTCCGGCAAGACAACTTTGGCCATTCATGCTATTGCCGAGGCTCAGAAGCAAGGTGGCATCGCTGCTTTCATCGATGCTGAACATGCCTTCGATCGTTTCTATGCTGCCAGCCTTGGCGTGAACGTCGACGAACTTCTCATCTCTCAACCCGACAACGGAGAGCAGGCTCTCGACATTGCCGACCAGTTGATTCGTAGTGCGGCTGTGGATATCATCGTCATCGACTCTGTAGCTGCGCTGACACCTAAGGCGGAGCTCGAGGGCGACATGGGCGACAATAAGGTCGGCCTGCAAGCACGCCTGATGAGCCAAGCCCTGAGGAAGCTCACCGCAACCATCAATAAGACGAACACCACATGCATCTTCATCAACCAGCTTCGCGAGAAGATTGGCATCATGTTCGGCAATCCAGAGACGACCACTGGCGGCAACGCGCTGAAGTTCTATGCTTCGGTCCGCCTCGACATCCGTAAGTCGTCGAGCATCAAAGACGGCGACAATGTCATCGGCAACGAGGTGAAGGTGAAGGTTGTGAAGAATAAGGTGGCGCCTCCATTCCGTCGTGCCGAGTTCGAAATCATGTATGGCGAGGGCATCTGTCGTGTCGGCGAGGTCGTCGACCTCGGTGTCGACTTCGGCATCCTCGAGAAGAGTGGCTCGTGGTACAGTTATAACGGCAGCAAGCTCGGTCAGGGCAAGGAGGCGACTAAAGGTGTCCTCCGCGACAATCCGGAGCTTCAGGAGGAAATCACGGCTAAGATCTACGAGGCCATGAAAGAGAAGAAAGGCTGACAGCAAGCAGCATAAATGAGCTGGGCGTGTGTCTCCGAAGTCGGAGGCACACGCTTTTTTTTTTATCCTTGGGGTTAGTTTTTTCTGCCCTTGAAGGGTTTTATAAATAAAAGGCAAACGTAAAACGAAGCAAATCATGAAACGAATCATCCCCTTTCTGCTTGCTCTTGTTGCGATGACAGGGTGGGCTAAGGACGTCGTCATCGAGCGTCCTGCGTTCCGTTCCTTGATGAGGAATGGTTATTACAATGGTAACATCTTTCCCGTTAAAGTGGAGCTGACGAAGCAGGCCACAGTCGTGCATTTCCATGTGGCCTGTGCCTCGTGGAGCGGTTGGAGCACGGCTGGGGGGCGCCTTGAAGTGGATGGGCAGCAGTTTGCCTTGCAGGAGGGACGCATCGTAAAGCATGACGGCACACAAGTCCTTGCAGATGATGTTCTTGAATTGAATAAAGAGTACGGGAGGGACGCGCAGCGAGACTCCCTTA
>CAJOLC010000077.1 GCA_905235305.1 uncultured Bacteroidaceae bacterium
TCCAACGGCAAGGCCGGCCTCCTCGACCTTGACCTCAACCAGGAGATGAAGGTCATGGAAGCCGAATCGTTCGTGGAACCGATGCTCGACTACGGCTTCTTCATCCTTGCCGGTATGCCGAAGGAGGGCCAGACGCTCGACGAAGTGAAGGAACTCCTGTTGGGAGAAATCAACAAGCTCAAGTGCGGTGACTTCGAAGAGGACTTGATTGTCTCCTCAATCAACAATTTCAAGCTCAACGAATTGCGTAGCCTTGACCACAACCGTTCACGCGTCTCCAAGATGATGGAAGCTTTCTTCACCGGCACGCCCTGGCAGCAGCAGGTGGGAACGACCGACCGCATGGCAAGCATCACCAAGCAGGATGTAGTCGAGTTCGCAAACCGTTTCTTCACGGAAGGCTACGTCACAGTATACAAGCGTCAGGGCCTCGACACTACCCAAAAGAAGATTGACAAGCCTGCCATCACGCCCATCCCCACCAACCGCGACCAGGTGAGCCAGTTCGTGCAGAACATTCAGCAGGCAGAGGTTGAACCCATCGAGCCGCTGTTCCTTGATTTCGAGAAGGACCTCTCTTTCTTCGACACAGAAAGCGGCCTGCCCGTCGTATATAAGCAAAACACCGAGAACGACCTCTTCGACCTTCAGTTCCGCTATGAGTTCGGTCAGGAAGACGACAACCGCTATGACGTGGCTGCAAGCTACATTGACTATCTGGGCACCGATAGTCTCTCTGCCGCACAGGTCAAGCAGCAGTTCTATAAACTGGCTTGCAACTATGCCGTCAGTGTCAATTCCGATGCCATCACCATCGGCCTCTCCGGCCTCAGTGAGAACATGCCAGCCGCTCTCGCACTCCTCGAGGACTTGTTGCACAATGCTAAGGCCGACCAGAATGCCTACGAGCAGATGGTGGGCCTCATCCTGAAGGATCGGCAGGATCAGAAGGCAGAGCAACGCACATGCTTCACGATGCTGAGCCAGTACGGCATGTGTGGTCCTCACAATCCCCTGCGCGACAACATGACGGAACAACAGTTGCGTGAGACTGACCCACAGGTTCTGCTCGACCTCCTGAAGAACATCTCCCAGTACAAACATCAGGTGCTTTACTTTGGACCGCTTTCTCAGAAGGAACTTGGAAAGTGTGTGGCAGAACTGCACTCCACGGAGCAGCCGCTTAAGCCCGTGCCAGAAGGCGAGCCATACACCTACCAGATTACCACGACACCCGAGATTCTCATCGCTCCCTATGATGCCAAGAACATCTACATGCGCATGTACTACAACGAAGGCCGCCAGACGAACCTCGACGAACATGCCACCATCGACCTCTTCAACGAATACTTCGGCGGAGGCATGAACGGCATTGTCTTCCAGGAACTTCGTGAGGCTCGCGGACTTGCCTACAGTGCTGCCGCCTACTACCTCACGCCCTCGAAGAAGGGAGACCCCGAGGACTTCTTCACATACATCATCACCCAGAACGACAAGATGATGGACTGCGTCGGTCAGTTCCGTGAGATTCTCGACGAGTTCCCACAGAGTGAGGCCGCGTTCAAGATTGCCAAGGACGCTATGATTAAGAAGATTGCGAGCCAGCGCACGACGAAGTTCGGTGTCGTCCGCGCATACATTTCTGCCAAGAGACAAGGCTTTGACTTCGACACGAACAAGAAGATCTACGAAGACCTGCAGGGCCTCACCCTCAAGGATATAGCCGACTTCGAGAAGGAACACATGGCCGGCAAGAGCGGTCGCTACCTCATCCTCGGCAACGAGAAGGAGCTTGACATCGCAGCCCTCGAGAAGATAGCGCCCATCCGCCGCGTTTCGCTCGAGGAGGTCTTCGGGTACTAAAGACTTTAGGACATATAATAAGGGCGTGCTCTCCTTACCACCGAGGGCACGCCCTTATTGTTTGTTATGCCAGCTTTTAATTCGTCCGCGAGTGGGAGCCAAGCTTCTTGCCGCTCTTGTCCCAAATGTAGATCCAGCTGCCTTTCTGGCTGGTAAAGGTATTACCCGACACAGAGAGCACTTCGCCTACATTGCTGGTGCTGAGCGATGCAATGAGGCGGCACTTGACGTCGTAGATGCGATAGAAGCCCCAGTGCTTCGTGATGAAGAATGTGCTTCCCCAGCCAACCAGGTCGCCCACGCTGCTTCGCGCGTAGCCGCCTATGTGCTTGCCTTTGGCATCGTAGAGGCGATGCCAGTTCCTGTCCGATTCTATGTAGGCTATCTCTTGGCAAAAGGCACCTGCCGTCAAAGAGAGCGCTACGAGCGCAAGTACAAGTCTTCGTTTCATGTTAAAGGAGTTAGAAGGTCTTACTTTAGCGTGAACTTCACCTTGCAGGGAAGGCGGTCGCTGCTGTCGCCTACCCATGCGATGAACTCGCCGGGCTCAGCCTTCCAGTCGTCAGAAGTCTCGTCCCAGAAGGAAAGTGCACGCTTGTCGGTAGTAAGCGTGACAGTCTTCGTTTCGCCGGGCTTCAGCATTACCTTCTGGAAAGCTTTCAGCTCCTTGACGGGACGGTCCACGCTGCACTTCACGTCACCAATGTAAAGCTGCACCACGTCTGCTCCGGAACAGTCGCCTGTGTTCGTCACGTCCACCTTGAAGGTCATGTTGCCGTCGGTGGTCTCGTCGAAGGCTGACCTGAGATTGCTGACCTTGAAGGTTGTATAGCTCAAGCCGTGACCGAAAGCAAAGGTGGGCTTCAGCTTCTTCATGTCCGTCCAGCGATAGCCGACGTAGATGCCTTCCTTGTATTCTTCATCAATAATATTCTTTCCCTCGCGCCATATGCCTGGGAAGGCGGCTTCGCCAAAGCTGTGAGCACCGACCTGGCTGAGGCTTTCGTACCAGGTGAAAGGCAACTTGCCGCTGGGGTTGATGTCGCCGACCAGCACAGATGCCAATGCTATGCCTGCTTCGCTGCCGAGGAACCAGCCCTGCACGATGGCAGGCACCTGCTTCCTCCAAGGCATCGAAACGGCATTGCCGCTGATGTTGACATAGATTGTCTGCTTGTTGACTGAAGCCAGAGCTGTGATGAGCTTGTCCTGTTCGTAGGGCAGATCCATCGTCTTGCGGTCGTGACCCTCGCAGTCTTGGTAGTCGCTCTTGTTCAGTCCGCCGAAGATGATGACGTAGTCAGCAGTCTTAGCCTTCTCCGCAGCCTCTTTGATTAGCTCTTCGGGAGAGCGGTCGTCCTTGAGGTTCTGTCCTGTCGTTACGCCATTGTAGTCGCCGCTGACGTCGCCCACGTAGCCACGAGCGTATTCAATCTGGCAGTCAGTCGCCTTCAGACGCTCCTGTAAGCCTTGCAAGGGACTGATTTCGTGCTGAGCCTTCAGCGAGCTTGAGCCACCACCAACGGTCATCATCTTGATGGCATTCTCGCCAACGACGAGAATCTTCTTGCCTTGCGGTTGGATGGGCAGCACATTCCTTTCGTTCTGCAAGAGCACGATGCCTTCCCGCGCCACCATGCGAGCCGTTGTATAATGCTCGTCGCTGCAAAGGAAACCGTAGGGGCGTTGCTTGTTCATTGTCGTGCGGAAGAAGAGTCGCAGCACGCGGCGCACCTTCTCGTCGAGTTCCTTCGTGGTGTATTTGCCTTCGACGATGGCCTTCTGGTAGCCTTTCGAGAGGTAGTAGTTATCGTAGGCATTTGTGGCGCCCATCGTCAGACCGTCCGTCCAGGTGCCGAACTCCATGTCGAGTCCGTACTTGACGGCTTGGTCGAGGTCGTGCGCTCCGCCCCAGTCGCTGACTACAACACCGTCGAAGCCCCAGTCCTGCTTCAGTATCTTGTTCAGCGTGTACTGGTTGTGGCAGTTGTGTTCGTCCTTGTAGAGGTTGTATGCCCCCATCACGCCC
>CAJOLC010000078.1 GCA_905235305.1 uncultured Bacteroidaceae bacterium
CGAATGAGAATGCTCGTACCTCTATACGAGATTATAATCTGTTAGCGAGGTGAGGAATGATATTTATGGGCAGGATAAATTAATCGCTGAATAGTTACACACTTTGAACTGCATTCGATCCAGCCAGCCAAAGCGGCCAGTCGAAACCTTCCAAGTCTACTTGAGCTTCGCTTTAACTCCAAATCGGTCATTAGATGCCCTTTCACCACTCGCTCCATGCACCTTGCTCCTTGCCCCCTTCACTATGCGTTGCTTGAACATACATGTATGTGCAATTGAATGTACATGTATGTTCAATTGAATATACATGTATGTTCAAACAACACACTAAGCCGTGTTATCTGACGCAAAGGTCGATGAAAGAATGAAAAGAATGAAAAAATGAAAGAATGAAAAAGATGGGAAAGCTCTGATGACCTGTTCGGGTTCAAGCAACAGCATTCCGCCGTCGAAGTTACAGTAGCCGTCTATCTGCAAGTCATCTTGCCGCAGATGCGAAAGCAAGCAGGAACCGCCTGCGCCTGAGCGTTCCGGCTTGCCGCCTGAGCACCTACGGAGCCGGGGAAGCGAAGAACCGCCTGCTCCTGAGCAAAGCGAAGAACGCTCTGGCGCAGTCAGTTCTTGAGGGTCTTCAGTTTCAGAGAACCTTTCAGGGAACCTGAGCGTGCCTGTATCTCTACCACACCCTCTGACGTGCCGGCTTGTACGATGGCTGTCAGCTGACCAGCAAAGGCATGGTGGCGAGGCTCGCTGAAGATGTCGAGATTGGTGGGGTCGCCATTTGCCGCAGCACGGAAGCGTCCTGCTCCTTTCACGCTGAAGTTCACCAGATTGTTGGCATTCGGACAGACATTTCCGTCCTTGTCGACCACGGAAACCGTGATGTAAGCCAAGTCTTCGCCGTCGGCAAGGAGCGATTCCCTGTCAGTGGTGAGCACGAGATGGTGAGGCTTGCCAGCCGTCCGCACGGTGACACTCTCCACGACATTGCCGTTCCTGTCAAGTCCATCAACTCGGATTTCGCCTGCTTCGTAGCGTACATCGTCCCAGATGAGGCGGTAGCGACGCTGCAGCCACAACGGGTCGCCTGCCTGACGCGCCTTTTCGGATTCCTCCTTCGACAGCTTCCGTGCCTTTCCAATCATGCGTCCGTTGACATAAAGCACAGCCTCGGACAGGTTGGTATAAGCCATGACAGGAGTCACTTCGCCTTCGCGCCCAGGCCATGTCCAGTGGGGAAGGACGTGGAGCATCTGCTTATCAGGACGCCATTGGCTCTGATAGAGATAGTAACGATCCTTGGGAAGCGAGGCGAGGTCTATGATGCCGAAGAGGCTGCTGTGGCTCGGCCAACCCTCTGTATCGTAGGGCGTAGGCTCGCCAAGATAGTCGAAACCAGTCCAGACGAACTGTCCGATGGTCCAGGGATAGTCCTCTGCCAAGGCAAAATCCACTTCGGGCAAGTTGCTCCACCAGCAGTAATCCATGTCGTATGCCGATGTCTGATGGTCGGGATAATTGGGCCTGTCCTTTATAACTAACGGGAATTTGTACACGCCACGGCTGCTGACCGTACTGGCAGTCTCACTGCCAAGGACAATGCCATGCGAAAGGGTTTTGTAGGCAACCTCATACAAGTTGGTCCGATAGTTGAAGCCCGGAATGTCGAGGACTGCGGCAAAGCCGTTGGCAATGGATGTCTCCACCTGGTCCATGCCACAGGTGACAGGCCTTGTAGGGTCTTCACGATGGCAGATGTCACGCAGGAAGGCGGCCACCTTCCAACCATCCGGCGAGCCTTGTGTCGGCACTTCGTTGCCTATACTCCACATCACGACGCTTGGATTGTTGCGGTAGTGCCGTACCATGTTCACCATGTCGCGCTCTGCCCATTCCTTGAAGTAGCGGTGATAGCCGTTGGCACACTTCGCCACATCCCATTCGTCGAACGGTTCCACCATCATCATGAAGCCCATCTCATCGCAGAGTTCCACCAGTTCCGGCGTAGGCATGTTGTGGCTGGTACGGATGGCGTCGCACCCCATCTCCTTGAGGAGCGACAGCTGATGGCGTATGGCACTGCGGTTCACGGCTGCTCCGAGGGGACCGAGGTCGTGGTGCAGGCAGACGCCCTGGAACTTGCGATGCTGTCCGTTCAGGTAGAAACCTTTCTCCGATATGTATTCTATCTTGCGGATGCCGAAGCGTTCGGTGTGCTGGTCCACTTCTTGTCCGTCAATCTTCACCTTTGTCTGTGCGAGGTAGAGAGAGGGATGTTCGGGCGACCACAACTTAGGATGTTCCACCAGGATATTCTGTTCCATAGTGCGACCTTGACCAGCCTTCAGCTTCGTAACCTTCTTCGCTACCTCGCTTCCAGCCTTCGTCTGCAAGTCTTCCACCAGTGTAGTCTCCAGCTCCACCTCTTTCCCTTCGGCTCCTTCTATAGTATATTTCAAGTTGACCACTGCATAGTCTGCCTCCACATGTGGCGTTGTCACCTGCACACCCCATACGGGTATGTAGAACTTCGGGGACGTAAGCAGATGCACGTTGCGATAGATGCCGGCTCCCGGATACCAGCGGCTGCTGTTGTCGCGATTCTCCAGACGTACGGCCAACACATTGTCCTCGCCCTCGCGGTTGAGGTAAGGCGTGATGTCAACAAAGAAGGAGTTGTATCCGTAAGGCCAGAAGATGGCTTCCTTGCCATTGACATATACGTGGGCTTCGCTCATGGCACCGTCGAAAAGCAAAGTCGCCTCATGGCCTGCCTCCACATTGAAATGCCTGCGATACCATCCCACACCGATGTACGGCAAACCGCCTGTGCGTCCTGTATGCCATGATGCTTCGTTCTCGCCGTTCTGCAAGATGGCGACGTTCTGTATATCCCATTTCCTCCCGAAGGGTCCGTTGATGGCCCAGTCGTGCGGCACGGTCACTTCTTCCCACGAGCCGTCATCCGCATCGGCACTTTCCGCGTTTTCCACGTCGCCAAGATGAAATCGCCATCCGTCTGTCAGTAGTCTCTCACTGCGCAGTCCGTCGTACACAAGGACTTCAGCCTTGGCATGACCACCGATGAATAGTAATAAAACGAAAAGATGAAAAGTCGAAGAAATGAAGGAATGGAATAATGAACGCATGATTAAATCAAGGTAAAAGTGAATAGTGAAAAGTGAATAATTTGCTGCCGCCTTTTAACTCGTCAACTTGTTAACTCGTCAACTTGTCAACTCGTGAAATTGTCAAATCGTAAATAAATAGTAAATCGTAAATTGTCAAATAGTAAATTACCTGAAGGCCTCGCTCAGGAGCTTTATCTCGATGGTGGGACTGATGCGCTCGTAGAGGATGTTATAGACGGCATCGAGGATGGGCATGTTGACGTGCAGATGCTTGTTGATGTCCTTCATGCACTTCGTGGCGAAGTAGCCCTCGGCTATCATCTCCATCTCGCACGCTGTAGCCCTGGCCTATCATGGTGCCAAAGACGCGGTTGCGGCTGAAGTTGGAGTAGCTGGTGACAAGCAAGTCGCCTGTATAGACGCTCTCCGTGATGCTGCGGTCTATGGGATGGACGGTATTGAGGAAGCGTTCCATCTCCTGAATGGCATTGCTGATGAGAACGGCCTGGAAGTTGTCGCCATATTTCAATCCGTGGCAGATGCCGGCGGCAATGGCATAGACGTTCTTCAGGACGCTGGCGTACTCGATGCCGATGACGTCGCTGCTCGTCTTGGCCTTCACGTAGTCGCTGGCAAGCATGTCGGCAAAAGTCTTTGCCTTCTCCGGGTCGGCACAGCCAACGGTGAGGTAAGTGAGACGGTTCAAGGCGACCTCTTCGGCATGGCTCGGGCCGCCAAGCACCGCGAGGTTCTCCTCGGGGACGTTGTACATCTGGTTGAAGTAGTCCGAACAGATGAGGTTCTCGTCGGGCACTATACCTTTGATGGCGGTTACGATGAACTTGTCGCGAAGGCGGACGTGGAGCCGCTTGAGGTGTCCCTTTAGGTAAGGCGACGGCGTGACGAAGATGAGTGTCTGGCAAGCCTCGACGATTTTGTTGATGTCGCTCTCGAAGGTGATGCGGTTGATGTCGAAGCCGACGCTGGTAAGGTAAGCGGGATTATGCCCAAGGCGTTTGAAGTCCTCAATGCGGTCTTCGCGGCGAAGATACCACCAGATGCTGTCGTTCGCATACACGCTCCCTTGCTTCTTCTCCAAGAGCATCTTCGCGATGGCCGTTGCCCAACTGCCGCCGCCAAGCACTGCTATGTTTCCTAAGCTATTCACGCCTGCAAATATACACATAAAACTATAAATTACCAACCATTACGATAACTTCTTTGCGGAAACATACTAAAAACGGACGCCTTTCGTATTATTTACCGATACGAGGCATTGTAATCTGAGGAAATCGATGCAGTGATTGCCTTGAACATCCGGCTGGCTTCAGTGCCCTTCGCAGGCAGCCGCTTTACCCAACATGGCATAGAGGGTTCTTTGCAGGTTCATGAAGATGCAATTGCAGGTTCATGAAGATGCAATTGCAGGTTCATGACCCTGCAATCACTCCTCCCTAATGCATCGAGTCTGCCGACGTGACAAGTCGGGTGATGAAGTGTGGTAAATGCCTGTCTGCCGGCAGGAGCGGCTCGCGATGCCCTGGGCTGTGGGTTTACAGCCTCCCTGTGACGTTCCCCAGATTTTTGGCGGACAGCAATATAAAAATAATAAGGAAACGAACAACGCCCCGTGCGACAGGGTTTCTGTCTGCACAGGGCGCCAAGGTTATTTCTCTATAGGGCGCCAGGGCGCTCGCCGTAATTCCTTTCGGTACAAGGGGGCTGGTTACTACTCCACCCACTTCGCTATCGCGTCCTGCGACGGCTTCTCGACCTCGAGCTTGTACTTCTTGACGATTTCGATAATCTGTTGTTGAATCTTGGCAGGTGCAACGCCTTGGAGCGTGGCGACGAGGTTGTAGCCGGCCTTGCGCAGGATGGGGATGATGTCGGCTGGGATGCCTTTCTCGAGGAACAGCTCGTCCTTGTCACGCGGTGCCTTCACCTCGGGCTTCATCTGAGGGAAGAAGAGGACTTCCTGAATGAAAGGCTTGCCCGTCATAAGCATGGCGAGGCGGTCGATGCCAATGCCGATGCCGGAGGTGGGCGGCATACCGTATTGCAGGGCACGCAGGAAGTCGTGGTCGATGACCATTGCCTCGTCGTCGCCCTTGTCGGCAAGTTTCATCTGCTCGATGAAACGTTCCTCCTGGTCGATGGGGTCGTTCAGCTCGCTGTAGGCATTCGCCAGCTCCTTGCCATTCACCATCAGTTCGAAGCGCTCGGTAAGGCCAGGCTTCGAGCGATGCATCTTTGTCAGCGGAGACATCTCGACGGGATAGTCCGTGATGAACGTCGGCTGGATGAAGGTGCCTTCGCAGAACTCGCCGAAGAGTTCGTCGATGAGCTTGCCCTTGCCCATCGTCTCGTCCACCTCCATGCCTTTCTCCTTGCAGAAGGCACGAATCTCGTCCTCCGTCTTGCCTTCGCAGTCGAAGCCCGTCTTCTCCTTGATGGC
>CAJOLC010000079.1 GCA_905235305.1 uncultured Bacteroidaceae bacterium
TTCGGCGATGCGTCACCCTGTTCGTGTGCGCCAGTTTGCCAATTCTCGTAATTTCGGACCCATACTCTACCCAAGGTGTATTTTCTCTCATGCGTTGAGTCTCGTTACTTTTGTATTGAAATGCTACATTTCCAGCACGAAAAGTTTGGCGGAATCGGTAAATAGTGTTATCTTTGCGAAAAAGTGTGTGTCAGTATGGGATATTATATCAATGTAGGCAATGCAGGCTTTCAGAGTTCGCGGAACAGTGAGTACGTTGACAAGTCTGGCCTGATAAGTATTGTGAATGGTTCATTGTTTACCGAGCGTCGGTTCAGTTGCGTATCGCGCTGCCGCCGCTTCGGCAAGTCGATGGCGGCAAAGATGCTGTGCGCCTATTACGACCAGTCGTGCGACTCGAGGGACTTGTTCGCGGATTTACAGATTGCAAGCGACCCCTCGTTTGAGAAGCATCTGAACAAGTATCCCGTCATCTATCTCGACATGACAAGTTTTGTGTCGCGTTTTAAGACGGACGACATTGTGCAGAAGATAGATGCAGAGCTGCGGGCAGACATCGGGCAGGTCTTCCCTGACGTCCGGCAGGAAGAGAGCGACGACCTGATGGCCCTGCTTATCCGCATTGCAATCGAATACAAGCAGCAGTTCATCTTCATCATCGACGAGTGGGACGCCATCTGCCGTGAGTTCCCCGCAGGCACGGAGGCCATGGACCGCTATGTCAGCTGGCTCCGCCGCATGTTCAAGAGTGCGGAGGCAATGAGGGTATTTGCCGGAGTCTATATGACGGGTATCCTGCCCGTCAAGAAGTACGGAGTCGGCGCTGAACAACTTCCAGGAGTACTCGATGGTCGAGCCCATCGATATGGCCTCCTATTTCGGATTCACCAAGGCGGAGGTGAAAATGCTGGCAGACAAGCATCATGCAGACTACGACGAACTGGAGAAGTGGTATGACGGCTATCAGATAGGCGATGAGCCGTCGGTCTTTAATCCCAACTCCGTGATGTCTGCCCTCCGGAGTCGCCGCTGCCGCAGTTTCTGGGCCTCGACGGGTGCCTACGATGCCGTGGCGGGCTATATCCGGATGAACTATGAGGGGCTGAAGGATGACATTGTGCAGATGCTGGCAGGCGGGCGATGCAAGGTGAACCCCACCAAGTTTCAGAACGATATGTCCGTCATCCGCGGGAAGGACGATGTCTTTACGGTGCTGATCCATCTGGGCTATCTCAGCTATGACTGGCGCAAGAATGAATGTTACATCCCCAATTATGAAGTGGCAGGGGAGATGGTGAATGCCGTGGAGGACAACAACTGGACGCACGTGGTGAAGGCCCTGAATGCTTCGGAGCAACTGCTCCAGGCCACGCTCAGCGGCAACGAGGAGGCGGTGGCGCGCGGCATCGATGCGGCGCACGATGAGCACACGAGCATCCTGAGCTACAATGATGAGAATTCGCTGTCCTGCGTGCTGAGCATCGCCTACTACTATGCCGTGAACGACTACGTCATCCATCGTGAATACGCCTCGGGCAAGGGCTTTGCCGACCTGGTGCTCATCCCCCGCAAGAACGTGGATTCGCCCGCCATCGTCATCGAGCTGAAATACAACAGGGATGCGGACACGGCAATTTCGCAGATCAAGCGGAGGAACTATCCGGAAAAGGTGGCGCAGTATGCTGACGATCTGCTGCTCGTAGGCATCAGTTACGACCGCGAGACCAAACAGCACGAATGTCATATCGAGAAATATGAGGCATAAAGCACCGCCCGAAAGCCGTTGGTTCGCTTTCGGGCGGATGCTTGATGTGTGTATTTACTTACATAAAGAGTAAATGTCGCGCAGAAACTACATTTTTATAAAAAAGTGTTGGGCGTGCGCAACATTTTTCCTGTTTTCGCCATTGGGACACCCAAGATTTCAGTCACCACCCTTAACGAGGTTGCACAGTGCCTGCTGTTCATCACTCATCCCCAGTATCACCCTCTGGGACAAGGACGACTTCGGTGAGACATAGCTGATGGCATACACGGTCTTCGTTAGTTCCTGTGCCCGGTGCACTGTGATGTCGCTCTTTGCCGTTTTGAGGATTCTCTCCAGTTCCAATAATATGGTATAGGCGGTGAAGCAGATACATATATGTCCCTCTATCCTGTTACGCAGCCTGTGGTAGATTGGCCTGACGGCCAGGTCGAATTTGTTGAATCGGAATGCCCGTTCGATATACCAAAGGTCGCCATAGCGGTCAATTACCTCACCGGCTTTCAGCTTTGTGTTCGTCACATATCCCTTGATGCCGTCCCATGCAGCGTCGGCCTCGTATTTCGCCAAGTCAATGGATACGTTCACCTCGCCCTCCAGCCTCAGGTATTTGTTGTAGCCACGGTTGTTGATGCCCTCCTTTGTCAGCTTTCCCGTGCGGACGCGCTTCTGTAGCCTTGCAAGCCCTTTCTCACGGTTATGCCTGTCCTTTGCCGCACGCTTCTCGCTGCAGGAAACGACGAGCCTGCTGCCGTCCTTCCGCCTGGTTTCCGCCACGTCACCGTACTTCAGGTTGAGCGCCAGGATGCTTTCCTTCACTTTCTCTGATTCGTTCTTCGGCCTTGCGCCAAGAATGTACTGGTAGCCGTCTTTCACGAGTGCCTCGATGTTGTCCTTGCTCAAAAGGCCTGCGTCTGCGACGACAACGGGCTTGCCGAATCCGAAACGGCCGGCCAGTGCCTGGACCACGGGGATAATGGTCTTGCCCTCGGAGATGTTGCCCTCGTATATCTCATAGCCGATGGGATTGCCGCCCGATGCGACGAGCAGGCCGAGGAATATCTGCGGGCAGGAGTGCTTGCCGTCCTTCGAGAAACCGCATCTGCGCAGCTCGTCCTCCTCTGCCGCCTCAAAATACAGCGTCGTCATGTCGTAGAAGCAAACCGTCACCTCGCCGCCCACGACCTTCTTCGTGTGCTCGTAGGATATCTGCTCGACAAGGGTCTTGTAGTCCTGTCCCCTCTTCTGCCCGGCATCGCTTTTCCTGCCCTCATTGGCATCAGGGACCCTCTCACCTTTCTTATCCACCCCTTCCCCCTCGTATTCCTCTTGGCGATAGCAGAGATTGTCAAGGAAACGGTAGACCTTGCTCAGGCTGTATCTCACATGAAGGTAGCGCTCCAGATAGTCCACGGTCTTCAGTTTGCTGCCGGGGTTGAACAGACGGCAGATGACCATGTGGCGGAACATCTCGCTTGATATCTTGCCATAGCCGATTCTGTCATAGAGCCTGCCAAATACCAGTTCAGGCCCAACCACGTGTATCTGCGAGTTGTTCAGCTGGCCGAGAAAACGCTCAAAGCCAATCTCTTCCTCGTCAATGCCTGGCAGCAGAGGTTCGTGGTGGCGGTTGATATAGTCGCGCCCCTCTGCCATAAGGCGCTCTATCTCCTTCGGATCTTTGCTGGAACCGATGGACTTGATGACCTTCTGCCTGCGGCTCCTGGTCTTTACAACCACCTGAACACTGACCGAGCCTGACTTGTTGGGTTTCTTGCGTACAAACATGCTGCAAAATTAGCGTGGGACACCCAAAAACCCAAATTTTCAGGAACTTTTCTGCTGAAAATCAGCCATTTATTTTTTTAGAGTTCAAAAGTGGCGAAAACAGGTGTGTATTTACTTACATAAAGAGTAAATGTCGCGCAGAAACTACATTTTTATAAAAAAGTGTTGGGCGTGCGCAACATTTTTATTATCTTTGTAGCGAAAACTCAAAGTATATGGACTCATTATTTAGAAAAAGTGACAGGTTGTTGGCAAACACGTCAATGGATATTGTACGAGACAAGATGGACGAAATACACTGGAACGCCCAACTTGTAAGTATTATGGGAAGGTGTGGGGAAATCAACGCTTATCAAACAGTATCTGAAACAAAATTTCAAACTTGGCGACCATCGGGGATTGTATTGTTCTGCAGATACTGTGGAGTTCTCCACACGTACGCTTGTAGGTTTAGCAGAGGAGTTCGTCGTCAGAGGTGGCGAAGTGCTGGTGATAGATGAGATTCACAAATATAAGCCAGGCGAGGCAGACTGGAGTCGCGAGGTGAAGGAGATATACGAATTGTATCCGGAACTCAAGATAATAGTAAGCGGTTCCTCTTTGCTGCGTCTGAAAGAGGGCGATGCCGACCTATCACGACGAGCCGTCAAATACACGATGCCAGGTTTATCGTTTCGCGAGGCATTACGCTTTTATCATGGTCTGTCGTTCCCGAAATGGTCGTTGGAAGATATACTTGCCCACCCATTCGATTTATGGCAGATGGTATCTTCGAAATGTAAGCCTGTCGCTCTTTTCAAAGAATATCTGGAGAAGGGGTATTATCCTTTCCTGATAGAAGGAGAGGGTGAATATTATATGAAGATCGAACAGATTGTTAATTACATCATAGAGACTGAATTACCACGGATTTGCAAAGTTGATGTTGCCAATGTCAGAAAACTGCAGGCTCTCGTGGCCCTGATCTGCAGAGAAGTACCCTTCGAACTTAATGCCAACAAGATTGCTGCTGCTCTTGAAATAGGTCGAGATACAGTAGTAGAATACCTCAAATACTTAGGCGATGCGAAGGTGCTTAATCTGTTGTATTCTGACAAAAAGAAGATTGGCAAACTGACGAAACCGGACAAGATATATCTTGAGAACCCCAACATCATCTATGCCTTGGCTCCTGCAAAGACAGACATCGGTACACTTCGCGAGACTTTTGCCATCAACAGCCTCTCTGAGTCGCACAGTGTAGAATATGGTAAGACACAGGGAGATTTCAAAGTGGACTCTAAATATACCTTTGAAATTGGTGGACGTAGCAAGGACTTTTCGCAAATCGCCGGGGTTGATGACTCATACGTCTTTGCAGATGACTGGGATATGCCTGATGGAGCAAAACTGCCACTTTGGATGCTTGGATTCCTATATTGACA
>CAJOLC010000080.1 GCA_905235305.1 uncultured Bacteroidaceae bacterium
AATCTGAGGCACGCCGCGACGGGCGGGTGCGATGCCGTCGAGGTTGAACTGGCCGACGCTCTTGTTCTGGCTTGCCATGGGGCGTTCGCCTTGCAGGACGTGGATGGTGACGGCCGTTTGGTTGTCGGCTGCAGTGGAGAAGACTTCGCTCTTCTTGCAGGGGATGGTCGAGTTGGCTTCGATGAGTCGTGTCATTACGCCGCCCATCGTCTCGATGCCCATTGAGAGGGGAGTGACGTCGAGCAGAACGATGTCGCTCTTGTCGCCGGTGAGGACTGCGCCCTGGATGCTGGCACCGATTGCAACGACTTCGTCAGGGTTGACGCCCTTGCTGGGCTCTTTGCCGAAGAAGTCGGCCACGAGCTTCTGCACGGCGGGAATACGGCTGCTGCCGCCCACGAGGATGACTTCGTTGATGTCGCTGTTGGTGAGGCCTGCGTCCTGCATGGCCTTCTGGCAGGGAACCTTACAAGCCTGGATGAGGCTGTCGGCCAGCTGCTCGAACTTGGCACGCGTGAGGCTCTTGACGAGGTGCTTGGGCACACCGCCGACGGCTGTGATGTAGGGCAGGTTGATTTCTGTGGTGGTGCTGCTGGAGAGTTCTATCTTAGCCTTCTCGGCAGCTTCCTTGAGGCGTTGCAGCGCCATCGGGTCCTGCTTGAGGTCGATGCCTTCCTCGTTCTTGAACTCGCTGGCGAGCCAGTCGATGATAACTTGGTCGAAGTCATCGCCGCCCAGATGTGTGTCGCCGTTGGTGCTGAGTACTTCGAAGACGCCGCTGCCGAACTCCAGGATGGAGATATCGAAGGTGCCGCCGCCGAGGTCGAATACGGCAATCTTCATGTCCTTGTTGGCCTTATCGACACCGTAGGCCAGGGCAGCTGCCGTAGGCTCGTTGACGATGCGCTTCACGTCGAGGCCTGCAATCTGACCGGCCTCTTTCGTGGCCTGACGCTGCGAGTCGCTGAAGTAGGCGGGCACGGTGATGACGGCTTCCGTCACTTCCTGACCGAGGTAGTCCTCAGCCGTTTTCTTCATCTTCTGCAGAATCATTGCGCTGATTTCCTGCGGCGTGTAGGCACGTCCGTCGATGTCCACGCGGGGCGTGTTGTTGTCGCCTTTAATAACAGAATAAGGTACGCGCGCGATTTCTTTCTGCACCTGTTCGTAGGTCTCGCCCATGAATCGCTTGATGGAGAAGATAGTCTTCTTCGGGTTGGTGATGGCCTGACGCTTGGCAGGGTCGCCCACCTTGCGTTCGCCACCTTCGACGAAAGCCACGATGGACGGTGTGGTGCGCTTGCCCTCGCTGTTTGCAATCACTACGGGCTCGTTGCCCTCGAATACGGATACACACGAGTTGGTGGTACCCAAGTCAATTCCAATAATTTTTCCCATAATTGTATTTAGTTTAGTTTATACTCTTGTTTGCTGACACTATTGTCTGCCTATGTTCATACAAAGGTCGTGCCAAAACGCGTCATCCTGTCAGGAATATGACAAAATCTGCCATCGGGATGCATGTTGATGTCAGTCGGAGGGGTAGACCATGTAGATTTTTTCGTTTTCCGACAGCCTTGCCGGCGGTTCCTCCCTATAGGGCTGTTATAATCCATTACTGTCCTAACGCTCCTCCGGCCTTCCGCGTCGGTGGACATGGCAGGGTGGGTTGTTTGAACATACATGTACATTCAATTGCACATACATGTATATTCAATTGCACATACATGTATGTTCAAACAACGCATAGTGAAGGGTGCAAGGAGCAATGTGTCGGGAGCGAGTGGAGAAGGCGCCTTTGACGACCGATTCGGAGGAATAAAAAAAAACAGGGAGTCTGAATGAATTTTATTAGACTTAAAACGAATTGATAAAATCCAAATGAAAGAAAGGTAAACATCTGCAAATAAGTCAAATAAATGAAAATATCAAAATGTAAAAAGATTTAAATGAATCAAAGTTTTTTAGGGATAAGTGGGAACATTTGCGGGAAAATGATTAACTTTGCATCCAGAAATAAAAATTCTGGAATTTATGAAGATAACAGTTACAACAAAGGCTATCAAGTCTAAGGAAAAGGATGCCACCAAGAAAGCCTATCTTTGCTTCCGCCTTCGAGACAAGGAATTAGATATAAAGGTACGTTCGGACATCGAAGTAATGACAGACTATTGGGATAACGAAACTCTATCCTATCGTAGAACAAAAGTCGTTCCTTCTGATGAACAGAAACAAGTCAAGGCTCTGGTTAAGTCAATTATTGATACGTTGACGGACTCCTTTGACTCTGCTACCGCAGATGTGACATGGGCAAAGGCTGTCATTGACAGTTGCATCAGTCCTGTCAACGACGATAATTCTGGGCTGACCACTGTTATCTCTCGCATGGAACAATACCTTGCTGAACATGAAATGAGCAAGGGTTCCGTGAATGCCTACAAGCCTACAATCAAGAAACTGCAGCGTTACGAGGCATTCAAGCGGGAGATAGAAGGGAAGAAAGGCTTTGCTCTCTATTGCGAGACCATTCGCCCAGAGGATTATCTAGACTTCCGCGAGTACGTCGTCAATGAGTACATCTATTATAATGACTATCCTGAGTTTTACGAGCAGTTCAATATGGGTTCACATCCTCCAAAGCAGCCGTCAAGCACATGGGTCATTGACATCATGAACCACCTGCGCATTGTCGGTCATTGGTGCATACGCATGGGATTCACCACCAACAGGTCATGCGACGCTTTTACCATACCTGCCGCAGTACATGGCTCACCTTACTATCTGACTTTGGAGGAACGAGACAAGGTGTTTAACGCA
>CAJOLC010000081.1 GCA_905235305.1 uncultured Bacteroidaceae bacterium
AGAAAACCACCTATAGGTTGAAGTGGGGCGGGCATCCTTGAAAGAGGCATCGAAGACAACCGTGGTGATGTTGCTCCTTTGTGAGTTCCAGTCGGGGTAGTCGTTACCGCTCTTCAAATCGTATGTCGCGCCAATTCTTGCATCGCGCTGCGTGTCATAATAGAAGGTGAGCGTCTTGCCGTCGGTGGAGAGCACGGCGTAAGCTTCTTTCGCCGTGAAGTATCCCGGGTTGCTTGTCCCACCGTCGGGGTGGGCATAAGTTGCATCAGTGTGCGATTTATCAAACGCCGTGCCCTTGCCGCCCACCAGACTTGTGCAATTAAGGAACATTTGTCCTGATGCAAGTCCCGATGACCATGTCCTGGACCAGTCCTTGTCGCATATAATGGTGGTCAGGCTGCTGCAGCTACTGAACATATACGTCATGTCCGTCACTTTCTCGGTATTGAAGTTGCTCACGTCGATGCGCGTCAGGTTGGAGCAAGTAGAGAACATAGCGTACATGTTCGTCACCTTCTCGGTGTTGAAGCCGCTTAGGTCGAGGGTCGTCAGACTTCTGCAGAGATTGAACATGTTGTTCATGTCCGTCACGTTCTCGGTATTGAAGTTGCTCACGTCAAGGCTCTCCAAGTTGGAGCAGCCACTGAACATGTAGCCCATGTTCGTCACTTTGTCGGTATTGAAGTTGCTCACATCGAGGTCCGTGAACTGGGAACAGTTATGGAACATGGCGAACATGTTCGTCACCTCACTTGTGTTGAGATTATCCTTCATGCCTTGAATTGAGGTGAGGTTAGACATATTGCCAAACCAGTCACGGGTAGAAGTGGGGCGTGCATCCTTGAAAGAGGCATCGAAGACAACCGTGGTTACATTATCATAGCTGTAATCTGCATTCCAACCAGGGGCGTCGTTACCGCCATTCAAGTCATAAATCGTGCCAGTTCTTGCATCGCGCTGCGTGTCGTAATAGAAGGTGAGCGTCGCGCCGTCCGTAGAGAGCTCGGCATAGGCTGAGGATGGGATTGTGAAGTAGCCCGGGTTGTCTGTCCCACCGTCGGGGTGGGCATAAGTTACATCGGTGTGCGAATTATCAAACGCCGTTCCCTTGCCGCCCTTCAGACTTTCGCAACCAGTGAACATTTGGGATGATTGAAGCCCTTCCTTGTTCCAGTTCTTGTCACAATAGATGGTCTTCAGGCTGAAACAGTTAAAGAACATGTCATTCATGTTTGTCACATTTTCGGTATTGAAGCCACTCACATCGAGGCTCGTCAGACTGGAACACCCTTCGAACATGCAGAGCATGCTCGTCACGTTCTCCGTGTTGAAGCCCGAAAGATCGAGACCCTTCAACCTGGAGCAGCTACAGAACATGTAGCCCATGATCTCCACTGCACTTGTGTTGAGATACTCCTTCATGCCTGTAATTGAGGTGAGACTTTTCATTCCTTCAAACCAAAAAAAGGTTGAAGTGGGACGTGCACCTTTGAATGAGGGATCGAAGACAACCGTGGTTACATCCAACCTGTTATTCTCTGCATTCCAACTGGGCCTTTCCAAAGAGTAATTCAAATCGTATGTCGTGCCAGTTCTTGCATCGCGCTGCTTGTCGTAATAGAAGGTGAGCGTCGCGCTGTCCCAGTCGTCGTAGATGATTTCGGCGTAAGCCTCCTGTGCCTGCATTGTCTGCAAGCCTGCCACCAACAGGAGCAGAGTCATAAGTAATTTCTTCATCATAACTGTATTAATTGAGGATTAAACATGATTCGCAGAAACGAGCGAGCCCGCACGCAAGGAACTTTGCTTCCTCGCATGCGGGCACGCGCGTACATTTATATATATATCATTAGGAGAGATTGCCATCGTTATTACACATATCTCGCCACAAAGTTACGAAAAAGATATGAAACGCCAAATAAAAACGAAGAAATATAAGGATGAAGGCATGAAAAGCGAAACCGGCAAACTACCCCAAGGGGCTCATTGTCCCCTTATGGAGAGGACAATGACGCCCCAGAAGTTATGCAGGCAGCAGCAATGTCTGATTATGTTTCACTTCCTTATCGAGCGAGGTGCGGACGATACGGTCGATGGCTTCGTTGACGACAGAACGCGGGCAGCCGACGTTGATGCGCATGAAGCCTGTGCCTCCCTTGCCGAACATGGCGCCGCCGTTCATGCCGACCTTGGCATCGAAGGCAAAGAAGTGCTCCAGCTCGGACTGCTTCGCGAAGCCTAAGGCCGTGCAGTCCAGAAAGACAAGGAAGCTGGCATCCGGCACAATGGGCCGTATCTCAGGGCATTCCTCCGAGAGGCGACGGACGAGGAGGTCGATGTTTCCCCAGACATAGTCGAGCATCTGCTGCTTCCACGCCCTGCCTTCGTCGCTGTAGCACGCCATCACGCAGTCGCAGGCAAAGACGTTGCCGAGGTCCTGGTCTGTGCCCCAGATGTAGTGGAAGTAGCGGTGGCGGAGCCTTTCGTCATAGACGATGGCATGGGCTGCCACGATGCCCGGCAGGTTGAACGTCTTTGTCGGAGCCTGAAGGGTGATGCTGATGCGGCGGGCCTCGTCGCTGACACTGGCAAAGGGGATGTGCTTCCTTCCGTGATAGAGCATGTCGCAGTGTATCTCATCGCTCACCACGACCACGCCTTCCTCTGCACAAATCCTTGCCACCTCTTGCAGGTCTTCCCTCGACCAGCAGATGCCTCCCGGGTTATGAGGGTTGCAGAGCACCATCAGCTTGCAGCCCTTGATGTCCTGACGAAGGCGGTCGAAGTCCATCTCGAAGGAGGTCTCCGTCCGTCGCAGACTGGACTGCACGACTTTCCTGCCGCACGTCTCGGGCACAGAACTGAAGGGATGATAGACAGGCTCCTGTATGAGCACGCTGTCGCCCTTCTCCGTAAATGCCTGCACGGCAAGGAATATGCCGCTCACCACGCCAGGGACGTAGCACAACATCTCGCGCGTCACGTCCACTCCGTACTGCGCCTTGTTCCATCGGCAGATGCTTTCGTAGTAAGGAGGGTTCTGGCATGTGTAGCCCATGATGCCCTGCTCCATGCGCTTCCTGATGGCATTCATGACGAAAGGCGGCGTGCGGAAGTCCATGTCGGCCACCCACATCGGCAGGAGGTCATCGGTGCCACAGGCATCTTTCACTCTGTCTGTCTTAATCGCGTCTGTTCCCTCGCGGGGGATTATCTCATCGAAATCATGTACCATTTGACTATTTACCATTTACTATTTATTTACTATTTGGTTATTTAGCTATTTACAGGGGTGGCAGCAAACTGGGAGCGTGGACGTCCCGTCCGCATCCCAATTCTTTATTGATTTCATCAAGCTAAAGCTTCTTCATTCCTCATTTTGAAGATGCCTATCTCGCCGCTGCCATAGCAGACCTTTGCGTCGGCATCATAGATGCAACCGAACTGCCCGGGCGCAATGCCTTGGATGGGAGCATCGCTGTGGACATGGTAGCCTTCGTCGTCGAGCGTGATAACGCCAGGCATGAAGTGGTCCACATGGCGCACCTTGAACTGGATGGGAAGAGCCTCAGTTCTCCCCTCTCCTCGGAGAGGGGCAGGGGGTGAGGCTATGGGCAGCGGCTCCGTGATGAAATGGAAGTCTGCCAGCCTGAAGTCATGGCCGTACTGCAACTGGGTGTCCCATCCGTTCGCCACAAACACGATGTTCTTCCTGATGTTTTTCTTGACGACGAACCACGGCCCACCGCTCAAGCCCAGACCCTTCCTCTGACCTATCGTGTGGAACCAGTAGCCTCGGTGCGTACCGATGACCTTGTTCGTCTCTATGTCTATGATTTTGCCTTCCTGCTCGCCCATGAAGCGACGGATAAACTCGTTGTAGTTTATCTTCCCAAGGAAGCAGATGCCCTGGCTGTCCTTGCGTTTGGCACTCGGAAGCTTTGCGTCGATGGCAATCTGCCGCACCTCTTCCTTCATCAAGTGGCCTATCGGGAAGAGCGTATGCTTGAGCTGCTCGTAGCTGAGTTGCGCCAGGAAATCCGTCTGGTCCTTCACTGGATCCTTCGCCGTGCCAAGCCACATCTTGCCGTTCCTCACGACGTTGGTGGCATAGTGGCCAGTGGCGATGTAGTCGTAGTGGCAGCCCACCTTCTCCTCGAAAGCGCCGAACTTAATGAACCTGTTGCACATCACGTCCGGATTGGGCGTCAGTCCCGACTTGATGCGCTCCACGACGTAGCCCACAACCCGTTCCCAGTACTCCTTCTGCAAGTCGGTCACCTCCAGCCGAAGCCCGTACTTCCGTGCCGTAGCCTCAGAGAGCTCGATGTCCTCCTCAGCCGAACACGACGAGTCCTCCCCGTCCATACCTATCTTTATGTAGTGGAGGTCAGGCTTCAACCCCGCCTCACACAACTGATGCACAACAACCGCACTGTCCACCCCACCCGAGATGAGCACGGCAACGCTGCCCTTAATCGATTCATAGTTCATAGCAACAGTTCCAACTTAATCGGTTTGTTCATAGTA
>CAJOLC010000082.1 GCA_905235305.1 uncultured Bacteroidaceae bacterium
AACCAAAAGTTTTCTGTCCTGATGGCAGTCAAATAAATCCCAATTTATGAAGATGGATATGAACAAAATCGTATTACTGATGATGCTTTGCGTCCCGATACTCGCAGGAGCACAAGCGCTGACTTTCTCCGACCACGAGCCATTAGGCAATATGCGGACGCAGGTAACGGAGCAGTTCTTCCGCCTTGTGGAGCAGGAAAGCAAGGGACGCATCCGCATCAGCAACCACTGGAACGGCGAACTCTCATCGAGTTATGATGCCTACGAGACGGTGCGCGAAGGCAAGAAGGTCGACATGGCTACGGTAGTGCCCGAATACGACAGTCAGCGGATGCCGCTCCATCAGTTGTTCAAGGGTTTCCTTGCAGGACCTTCGGGCAAGGCACAGGTGGCACTCATACGCAAAGCCTACAAGACGATTCCTGAACTGACCGAGGAACTGCACCGCGCAGGCATCCACCCCGTGCTGGTGGCTACGGGTTATCCAGTGGGATTCTACAGCCGAGAGCCGATGGCAGACCTCTACGCTTTGAAAGGGCAGACGTGGCGAACCGCCAGTTTCTGGCACATCAGTTATCTGGAGAATGCAGGAGCAAGGAACAAACGCATCCCTTGGGGAGAACAAGTGACCGATTCGTTGCGCTCTGGCATCATCGACGGCATCATGGTAAACATCGACAGCGGATGGGACATCGGTGCGCACCGTGCCGCCCCTCACCTGTTGGTGTCGCAAGAGCTTTGGTTAGGGCACATCTATTTGGTGGCGATGAATCTCGACCGCTGGAATGCTCTGCCCACGAAGGACAAGCAAGCCATCGAGCGTGCCGCAAGCAAGACTTACAAGGCAATGGGCAAGACGATGGATAAGAGTTACGGGCAACTGCTTCAGCAACTGAGCAATGAGGGCTGCAACGTACGCCGCCTCACACATGAAGAGGTATCTGACTTCGTTAACTCGGTTCGCCAAAGCGAAGTGCAGGAACGATGGGTGAAGGAAAAGGAATCCGAAGGCACGGCACACATCCGCCATGTATTTGAGAAGCTCCGCGCGTTGGTGCAGCATAGTGCAAAGAGATAATAATAGAAGACTATAGCTATGAATACGGAACTCCAAAAGTGTATGAATGGCGAACTGTACGATTGCCACGACTCCATCTTCATTGAAAGGAAGGCCAAGGCTGCGGCATGGTGCGAGCGTTACAACAGCATCCCTTACAGCCGTCGCGGCGAACGGAAGCGGATGCTTGGTGAATTGTTCGGCAGCGTGGGCAGCAACGTTTCGATAGGCACGGATTTCATCTGTGATTTCGGTGATAATATCCACATAGGCAACAACGTCAGCATCAATCACAGATGCCTTTTTGTGGATAGCAACCGCATCACTATCGGCGACAATGTGCTTATTGCCCCTGGCGTACAGATAAACACCTCGACACATCCTGTCGTCCTTGAAGAAAGGTTGACAAAGGACTGGACACCGGAAAGTGGTGAGTATTTCTGCCGCACCCGTGCCCTGCCTGTCACCATAGGCAATGGTTGCTGGATAGGTGCAGGAGCCATCATCCTTGCCGGAGTCACCATTGGCGACGGAGTCGTAGTTGCTGCTGGTGCAGTAGTGACAAAAGATATCGAACCAAATACAATTGTGGGCGGCGTTCCCGCTAAAGTAATCAAGGAAATAGAAGTATCAAAATGAAAAAAGTAATTGTCATTTCTACGAGCCTACGCAGAGGCTCAAACAGCGACATGCTCGCTGATCAGTTTGTCGAAGGGGCTAAAGCTGCCGAAAACGATGTTGAGAAGATTTCACTCACTGGCAAGACGATACAGTTCTGCAAAGGCTGTTTCGGATGTCAGAAGTTAGGTCGTTGCGTCATCAACGACGATGTGAACGACATTATGGAAAAGGTAATGAAGGCAGACGTCATTTGTTGGGCTACACCTATCTATTATTATGAGATGAGTGGACAGATGAAGACCCTCATCGACCGCATGAACGGCATGTATGAGCAGGACTATCAGTTCCGTGATGTCTATCTGCTGACTACGGCTGCAGAGGATGAAACTGAGACTCCCAAAC
Source organism: uncultured Bacteroidaceae bacterium (assembly GCA_905235305.1). Lineage (GTDB taxonomy): Bacteria > Bacteroidota > Bacteroidia > Bacteroidales > Bacteroidaceae > Physcousia. Next base: position 2,081 of record CAJOLC010000082.1, read on the forward strand.
GTGCGGAAACAGGTCTTACTGGCTGGATAGACTGCTATCCCAAGAGCCGTCTGGCAGGAACGCTATTCTGCGGAGGCGTAAATGATGCCCGTGAGATTGAAGGCAATCCAAAGCTGCAGGAAGCATACGAGCTTGGGAAACGCGTGTGAGTTTATACAAACGAGTAAGTCGGAATTTATATTGTTCTAAGTATGAAGAAACTGATTCTTCTGTCGCTCATCCTGATTGTATCGGTATCTGTATCGGCTCAAGACATCGCAGGGTTTGTCAGTAGGCAGATGGAGACTTATCCTCAATCTCGTCTACTCGACATTTATAAGTCGTGCTTTCAGGAC
>CAJOLC010000083.1 GCA_905235305.1 uncultured Bacteroidaceae bacterium
AACCCAATAAAAGAAAAAGGAGACACAGTCCCACGCGTATACGCGGAAGCTGTCCTGCCCTCTTGCCTTTATTGTTTCTGAATGAAAATTTCCTAGGTTCTCACTCGCAAGTTGGGAGCATTACGCTTCTCTGCCGGAGCGGATATGTTTCCGCTCATGGGTGCAAAGATAAGACAAAAAAGCCGAACCGCCAAGCGATTCAGCAGAAAAGATGTCGGAATGATGCAAAAAGCCCTTGACTGGGCAAAGAATAAATCGCACCGCTGCTGGCTAAAAATGCGAGGAACAAAAGTCCTCGATGGCCAGCGTATTCGGCTTTTAATTAACACGTATGGCCGAACATCCACAGATATCCGGCCATACGTTCACGGGGTTTACGACAGACACCCGAGTCAGTAAGTCATCACGGGCTCGAGGGCCTTAGCCTCTTCAATCATCTTTTCCACCTCCTTCACGGAAGGAACACGGCGCACGAGGTGCTTGGCATCGTTCGTCTCCTGCATCTTCTTCACGAGGTTCTCGGCCACACGATGGCGGAACTCCTTCACCGTGTCTACACCCGCTGCCTCGAGCAACTCGGAGAACTGCGGGCCTACACCCTTCACGCGGAACAGATCTGCATGGTTCGTCCACTTCAGGATGAGTTTCTCGCTGATGCCTGTTTCCTCTGCCAGTGCGGCACGACCCTTCGGAGCGGCACACTTCTTCAGCAGAGCGTCGACAGTCGTCACGCCGGCATTGATGAGTTTAGGAGCATAGGCCTCGCCTATGCCCTCAATGTCAATAATCTTGTAAGTCATAGAATTTGGAGTTTTACAGGTTAATGAATAGATGTTCGCGCCTACAAAAATACGGATTAACCACAGAAATTCCAAAGAAAATCGCGTTTTTCTTTGCATTTCGAGCACTAAATCGTAACTTTGCAGGTGGAGAAACAACCTAAAAACAACTGTAGATTATGAAAAGAAACATCATCGTCACCGCTTTCCTCTTCACTGCCGTCAGCTTCTACGGGCAGTCGAACCACTACCTGACAAAAGAGCAGGCTCCCCTCGACACCACATTCATCGGCCCACCTCCTGCTTTCGGATCGCTGCTCTTCGAACAAGATTTCCACATGTATCAGTACGGAAAGACACTGCGCGATACTCCTCGCGGCAAGCAAGCCGTCAAGGATGCCAACACCTCGGCCGACAACCTGCTGGACGTCTTCTCCGAAGCCTTCGGCATGACTCTCTCGAAGGAAGGCACGCCGGAAATCTACAAGCTCATCGCCACGATGAAAGAAGACGCCGGCAGCTACGCCACTCGTTGCACGAAGAACCTCTATAAACGCACCCGCCCCTACGCTCTCTACAACGAGCCGACACCCGTGCCCGAGGCTGAGGAAAGTCTGCGGCACAACGGCAGCTACGTGTCAGGTCACAGTGCCACAGGTGTCGCCGTCGCCATGGTGCTGGCATGCATCAACCCTGAACGGCAGAACCAGCTCTACAAGCGAGGTCTCGACTTCGGAGACAGCCGCTGGATCGTGGGCTTCCATCACTACAGCGACGTCAAGGCCGGACAAATGGTGGGCGCACTTGTCCTGCCTGCCCTGATGAACAATAAAGATTTCATGAAGCAACTCGACAAGGCAAAGAAAGAGTTCGAACGACTGAAGAAGTAGCAGACCACAGAACAACCACTATGAAAAGACTCCATTTCATCGCATTTTTCACACTTCTGGCTCTCTCTGCCGAAGCCAAGACGACGTACATTCCCACTTACCGGAACCGCATCATCCTCATAGAGAATGGGCAGATGGACTCGCTGACGAACCAAAGGCAACTGCTGCAGATGGACTCGAAGGACCAGCTCGTCTCGTGCTTTGTCGCGCAGCAAGTGGTATCGCCTGAGCTCGTCAGAGCCATCAAGCAAGCAAAAAGGACCGCCGGCTGGCTGTCGGTAGCGTCGGCTCTCTCGGCAGGAGGCACCACGTTTTCCGAGGTACAGATGTTCCGAGGACACAAGGGGCCGGGCTACATCGCCGGATACGTGGAGGGCCGAGACATGGAAAGGGGGTTCGACGCGATGTCTGCCGACGCCTATAATCAGGCAGAGGACATGAAGACCCTACTCGTGGACCTCATCGTGAGGAACAATTCCGAGAAGGAGATGCTCATCACGGACATGGACCGAGGACTGGTCTGGTTCGTCCTCCCGAAGCAAGAGACG
>CAJOLC010000084.1 GCA_905235305.1 uncultured Bacteroidaceae bacterium
CCCGCAAACGAAAGGAAGATGCGTCCTTAGCTCAGTTGGTAGAGCAATTGACTCTTAATCAATGGGTCCAGGGTTCGAGCCCCTGAGGGCGTACAAGGAAAAGGATGAACTGGATGACAGTTCATCCTTTTTCGTTAAACGGCATAGTAGTCCGGCGGAGGCCTGCAAGGCTGTGCGGCCGCACAGGCAGGGCAGGCGAGCCTTATGGGACAGAAGAGGCAACTATAATATTATATATAATGTATAGAACAAGGACATGCGGCGAGCTCCGTGCCGCCAATATCGGAGAGAAAGTCACCCTGGCAGGATGGGTGCAGAGTGTTCACAACCTGGGCGCGCTTACCTTTGTTGACCTGCGCGACCGCTACGGCATTACACAGCTTGCTTTTAACGAGGACGCCTCCGAGGAATTGCGCCAGCAGGCAGGACGCTTGGGCCGTGAGTTCGTGGTGCAGACTACGGGTGTCGTTGCCGAGCGTTACTCTAAGAACAAGAACCTTCCGACGGGCGACATTGAGATTATCGTTGAGGGGCTTGACATCCTGAACGAGAGCCTGACGCCTCCCTTCACTATCGAAGAGGAGAGCGACGGCGGGGACGACATCCGCATGAAGTATCGCTACTTGGACTTGCGCCGCCCCAACGTGCGCCGCAACCTTGAGCTGCGCCACAAGTTTGCCTTCGAAGTGCGCCGCTACCTCGACAGCAACGGCTTCCTCGAAATAGAGACGCCAGTCCTGGTGAACAGTACGCCGGAGGGCGCTCGCGACTTCGTCGTGCCCAGCCGCATGAATCCTGGGCAGTTCTATGCCCTTCCGCAAAGCCCTCAGACGCTGAAGCAGCTGCTGATGGTTTCCGGCATGGACAGGTATTTCCAGATCGTTAAGTGCTTCCGCGACGAAGACTTGCGTGCCGACCGCCAGCCGGAGTTCACGCAGATAGACTGTGAGATGTCGTTCGTCGAACAGGAGGACATCCTGCAGATGTTCGAGGGTCTGAGCCGTCATCTATTCAAGACGCTGAAGGGCATCGACATCCCCGAGCTGCCCCGCATGACTTGGGCAGACGCGATGAAATACTATGGCAGCGACAAGCCCGACACCCGCTTCGGCATGAAGTTCGTGGAGCTGAAGAACCAGCAGCCCGACAATGCTTCGCGCGAAACGGTGGAGAGCATCTTCCCGACGGGCTTCCCAGTGTTCGACGAGGCAGCCTACATCGGTGCCATCTGCTGCGAGGGTCAGGCTGTCTATACAAGAAAGCAGCTCGACCAATTGACCGACTTCGTGAAGCGCCCGCAGATTGGTGCCAAGGGCCTTGTCTATGCACGCGTCGGCGACGACGGCAGCGTGAAGAGTTCCGTCGATAAGTTCTACACACCCGAGACGCTGGCAGTGCTCAAGGAAAAGATGAGCGCGAAGCCCGGCGACCTCATTCTCATCCTCTGCGGCCCCGATGCGATGAAGGTTCGCAAGCAGCTCAGCGAGCTCCGCCTCGAGATGGGCAGCCGCATGGGATTGCGTCCGAAGGACAAGTACTCGTGCCTCTGGGTCATCGACTTCCCGATGTACGAGTGGAGTGACGAGGAGCAGCGCCTCATGGCCATGCATCACCCGTTCACTTCTCCCAAGCCCGAGGACATTCCCTTGCTCGATACCGACCCCGCCAGCGTGCGTGCCAACGCCTACGACATGGTGGTGAACGGCGTAGAGGTGGGCGGAGGCAGCATCCGTATCCACGACGCCAAGCTGCAGCAGAAGATATTCGAGATACTTGGCTTCACGCCCGAACAGGCCCAGCAGAAGTTCGGCTTCCTGATGAACGCCTTCAAGTATGGCGCGCCGCCTCACGGAGGCTTGGCCTACGGCCTGGACCGCTTCGTGAGCCTCTTCGCAGAGCTCGACAGCATCCGCGACTGTATAGCCTTCCCCAAAAACAACAGCGGCAGGGACGTCATGCTGGATGCTCCCGGCCCCATCGACCAAAAACAGCTCGACGAACTCAGCATCGTCGTCAAGGGTTAACCCAAATCGGTCATTAGAACGAAGAACTCAAAGATATTGACCTATAAAACTTCTATTTTAGTCCTCGCACATTTCTTTTTGGCATCTTTCCGCCTTATGTGCGGTCACAATGCCCGCATTGCTCCCTTACATAAAACGAAAACCT
>CAJOLC010000085.1 GCA_905235305.1 uncultured Bacteroidaceae bacterium
TGTGTTGCGGAAAACCATTTTTAGGTATCACGAAACGCCCCTCTGCGTCAGTAACGGTGAGAGGACGGTGTTTTGTTACATCCGATATAGTGGCACCTATAATAGGTTCTTTTGTATCTTTGTCAGAAACGTATCCGCATATAATCGTCTGACCTACAATTATTTGAGAAATCATCAATACGATGACTGTATAAATAAACCTTTGCATCTATCTACCTATTCTAAACTGGATGCAAAGGTATTGCAAAAACTCAGGCTACGCAATACCCAAAAACGATGGTTTTGAACCCTGTACTGTAGCCTGCGAGAACAATCTCGGCGTGAGAGTGGCCGACCTGCAGGTGGAGCGTGCCCGTCAGGGCATGTGGCCGTCGCTGAATGTCGGCCTGCGCCACCAATTGGTCATTTCCGGCATGAATCCCTACGACATTGACAGGTCGCGCTTCGACAAAGGAAACTGGATGGGCTTCGAGGTCGGCGTGGCTTTCCCGCTGTTCTATGGCTCACAGAAAGCGAAGAAAGAGGCAGCCAAATTAGACGTGGACATCGCACGGGCACGGAGGCAGTAGGAGGAACGCCGGACGGAAACAGAACTGCTGACTGCCGAGGACGCGGCCAGGACGGCCAGGCAGTCCTACGAGTACTATCAGGAGGAGGGGATGCCAGCCGCCCGCGAGATGCGACGGCTGTCGTGTGTGGAATACGAGGCGGGCGAAATCACCTACGTGGAGCACGTACAGAACCTGTCGTCGGCACTCGCCGTCGAGATGGACCATGCCCGCGCCACCGATGCGCTGGACCAGGCTATCGTCCGGCTGAATTTCATCAAGGGTAAATAATCAACGCGAGGATATGAAGAAGATACTATATTCAGGCATGACCCTATTGCTGCTCGCCGCTTGCAAGGGGCAGGTGACACAGACCGAAGAAGAACGCAGCGCCGTGCCTGACGAAGCCATCGTGACAAGTGCCAGCCGCAAGTATGTCTTCGTGAGTCTGGGCGAAGGACGTTTCCGCAAGCAGGAGGTTGTAACCGGCCTCAGCCAGCAGGGCTACACTCAAATCACGTGGATGGTGCAGAGACAGCTGCGCAGGTTGTCATCTCCAAGGCGTTCTATCTGGAGTCCATGCTGGCCGACCACGGGGAGGAAGATTAGCCTCTCTCTCCTTCGCGCCAGACGGAAACAAGAAAAAAACTTTTCTTTTTCTTGCCTCTGTGCCTGCTTATTCATATCTTTGCGTCGTATAACGATTAACAAAAGAATATGATGAGACGACTGTTACTTACAATCTGTATGCTGGTCGCGTGTGCCGTGTGCATCGTGGCCGACGACGCGCCGCTCCGACTGGCTGTGGCGGGCATCACGCATGCCCATCTGGGCGAGGTCGTGCGACGTCTCGACCGTGGGGACTTCCAGGTTGTCGGTGTCGCCGAGCCGTGCGACGAATACCGCGCCCGCAATCAACTGACGGGTCGCATCGATGCAAACCTCTTCTATGCCGACCTCGGACAGATGCTCGACGAGACGAAGCCCGAGGTGGTTGTTGCCTACGGAAGCATATATGACCACCTGGCCATCGTGGAGGCCTGTGCTCCACGCGGCGTTCATGTGATGGTTGAAAAGCCGTTGGCCGTGGATGTCAAGGCCGCGAAGCGCATCGAACAACTGGCCAAGAAGTACGGAATCATGGTGCTGACGAACTATGAGACCACTTGGTATAGCACAAACCAGCATGCCCGCCGGCTCATCGAGGAAGGGCGCATCGGCGACATCCTGCGCATCAATATTTACGACGGACATGAAGGACCGAAGGAAATCGGCTGCGCCCCGATGTTCCTTGAGTGGCTCACAGACCCCGTGCTCAACGGTGGCGGCGCGGTGATTGACTTCGGGTGCTACGGAGCCAACCTTGCGACATGGCTCCTTCACGGGCAGACGCCGACAAGTGTTTATGCTGTCTTGAAGCATCACAAGCCGGACGTCTATCCGCGAGTGGACGACGATGCCACCATCGTAGTGGAATACCCGGGCTGCACCGTGCAGATAATGGCTTCGTGGTGCTGGCCCAAGGGGCGCAAGGACATGTATGTTTACGGTTCGCGAGTGTTTTCCAACTCACGCCGACACGCATGGAAACACGGATGGAAGGCCGGGACAGCGGTGAGTTCGACGCTCCTCGCCTCGACGCCCCCTACGACGACTCCTTCCGTTTCTTGCGTGCTGCCGTCCGTCGTGAGATTACCCTCCCTCCCTTCGACCTCAGTTCGTTGGAGAACAACATGATGGTCGTCCGCATTCTCGACGCCGCCCGCCGCAGTGCCAAGACGGGAAAGCCCGTGAAGTTTTGATGATGAGAAGATATAGTAGTTAAAAAAACAAATTCAACCACCATATTATGAAAGCAATCAGTTCTTCCGAGGCCCCAGCTGCCATCGGGCCTTACAGTCAGGCTATTGAAGCCAATGGTTTTGTATTCGTCAGCGGGCAGTTGCCCATCATACCAGCCACGGGGACATTCCCCGAGGGTGGTGTCGGCGAGCAGACGCATCAGTCGCTGACCAATGTCTCCCACATCCTTCGTGCCGCAGGTACCGATCTCTCGCAGGTTGTCAAGACAACGGTCTTCCTGGCCGACATGGCCGACTTCGCTGCGATGAACGAAGTCTATGCGCAGTTCTTTGCTACGCCGTTCCCCGCTCGCTGTGCCGTGGCGGTAAAGGACTTGCCGAAAGGCGCGCTGGTGGAAATTGATGTCATTGCCGCTCTCTGACCCTCCCGCCGTTACGGGAAGACAAGAACACAGGCTCTCGGCTATGCTTGACGGACATGGCGGGAGCCTGTGTCGTGTGGATGCAACGAAGGAATGCAGTTTCCTTTCTCTCCTTGTGCAGCTATCTTTGCATCTGTTTCATCTTTATTTTGCCTTACAGAACGAAAAAAAATGCCATTATGCTTGGTCGTTTGCGGGGAAATGAGTAATTTTGCCCCCGATTTGGTAATGGAGACGCGCCGCAAGGCCGACTCTATGTAAGGGAATCAGGTGGAAATCCTGAGCTGTTCCTGCAGCTGTAATCCATTTATTTATAACGGGCCAACATGAAGGTCACTGCGCGAGCGGGAAGACGTTGGACTGATGGAGAGCCAGAAGACCTGCCACGTCAGAAAAAGAACATGACATGCTCCCAGGATATGGAGCCTATGTCCGATGAAAGCAATACGATGT
>CAJOLC010000086.1 GCA_905235305.1 uncultured Bacteroidaceae bacterium
ATCGAGAGCCGACTTCACGGGAAGCCCGCCTATCATGTCGATGATGTAGGGCAGAATCTTCAGCTTGGAGCCAGTGTATTTGATGCCCTCTGTCTCTGGCAGGAATCTTCTCTTTGTAGTCATCATTTATTCAACTTTCGGATGCCGAATCAGTTCAGAGCCAGCACAGCATAGTTGATGCCGTCGCACTGGACGGATGTGCAGGTGGCCGTGTCCTCTTCGGCATCGGCTTGTTGTTCTCTCCCTGCTGTCTGCTGTCGGGCGTTGACATCCTTCTCAACGTACTTCACTTTCTCCACGACTTGTGTCAGGTAGACAGTGTCGCGTACAGGACGGACCACCTCTATCGTATCGGTGTTCTGGACGTAGCGTACTTCGGGTTCGCCCGTGGTAAAGAGGTCGAGCGACATGCCGAGGACGATGCCTGCCACGGCTGCTGCGGGTGCTGCCACCCATCCCCAGTACGTCCGCTTCTGTGCGAGCGGGTTAGAGGGGACGTGTAGTGCTTGGTTTTCCTCTGAGGCAAGTCGCTGTGCCGACTCGCGGATTCTGTCTTCAAACTGTATCATGATGGATTGAGTTTCTGTTTGAGTGTTTGTGTTAATGCATGGAGGCGGGACTTGACGGTGCCTTCGGGCAGGGCCATCACCTCGGCTATCTGTCGTAAAGTCAGCTCTTCTTCGAAACGGAGCGAGAAGAGCAACCGTCCCTCAGGCTGTAGCTTCTCCAGCTCACGTTGCAGGGCGAAGTCGAAGGCACGGCTGTCTATCTGCTCGATGATGCGTGCGTCGACTACGATGTCTTGCTGCTTGGTGGCAATTGTCTCGTACTGTTTACGGTGCTCATCGTGGCGGAAATGGTTTTTGAGGAGGTTGTAGCTAATGGTGAAGAGCCAGGTGCTGAACCCTGCGCCGCTGAACTTCCGGCGCGACGACCACAGCCGCAGGAAGGCATCCTGCATGAGGTCGGCAGCCGCGGCTTCGTCCTTGCCGACTTGTCGGAAGAAGAATCCCATGAGCCGACGCGCATAGCGACGATAGAGCTCGCCGTAAGCTCCGTCGTCGTCCTTGCTGCTCACCCGCTCCATCAGCTCGTCGTCCGTAAGCGAGGCGAGTGGTTCGTGAAAGAGATGGATGCTCATTTCTTCTTCCCGACCTCTTTCTCGAAGTCCTCCAAGTAAGCCTTCTTTGAAGCCTCGTCCGCAAAGATGCGGCTGCGTTCCACTACGGTTCGGAGGATGCCATGCAGTCGGTCGGCCAGTTCCGTCTCGCCGTTTCGCCGGAACTTCCCCACCAGATGCGAGAGAAGGGTGGGGTGGTTCATATCGAGTTGCTGGCTTGTTACCCACGCGTCATAGACGAGGTCAGGCTCTGCCAAGTACTCCAAGTGATAGACCTCCCTGACGTTCTTCATGGCGACGCTGAAGTTGTCGTACTGCCGGGTGCTGTACTTGAGCAGCAGTCCCTCGTTGTAGATGCTGTCCTTGTCGAGGATGGTGTGCGTGAGGATGTCGGTGGAGAAGTACGTCGGCCGTTTGCTTTCCTTCATCAGGTACTGGATGATGTCCGCCTCGAAGTGCTTGTACCAGTCCTCGCCATACTGGCCGTAGTCCTCCGCATTGAAGGTCTTGGGCTTGATGTCCAGCCTGCGGAAGAGTGCCTGCAGGTAGTTCGGGGAGTGGAGGTACGAGAGTGGAATGATCGCGACATCCGTCCTTTCGCCCAACGCCACCTGCATCATCTTCATCGGCGCAAGTAGGATGTCGCCGTTGGCAAAGAAGAGTGCCCTGGGTTCCATGCTTCGCAACATGTTCAGATTATAGTGCATGATGCGGGCGGGGTAGTACCTCATGCGGTACGTCCTGTTGAAGAGTTCGCCGACCTTCGTGTTCTCCGGGTCGATGCTCCACAGACGGCAGGCCAGATAGCTGACGTCCTCGGCACAGACGTCCTCGGGCATCAGCTCAATGGCACGGTAGATGTTGTCGCCCCTCATGGCGGCCGAGTCGGAACGCAAGCAGTAGCGTCCTTTGCAGAGGTTCAGGGCGTAGCTGTC
>CAJOLC010000087.1 GCA_905235305.1 uncultured Bacteroidaceae bacterium
TAAATGCAGTAGATATTGACTGGAATAGTGCAAAACCAAACATACCAAATATTCCAGAAAATGGTATTACAACAACTGGAGATTTAGTAGAAGAAGTTTATTCGCCGATGTTTGCGAAGGCAGCGTGATTCGCAGAAGTTGGCGAAGCAAAAGGAATCACTATGAACAAAAGAATACAAACAATCCTATTCGCACTTGCAGCAATTGCCGGTAGTGCGAATGCCCAGAGCCTCTCATTTGAGGTACAGGCAAATGAGGCAAAGATAAGCCTCGCAAGCGCAACAAACATGACCGCCCTGCAATTCAACCTCTCACTGCCCGAAGGCGTGACCATCCAGGGCAATAATGCCACTATAGGCGAAGCCACAGATGGGCATACGCTCTGCATTGAGACGCTCGAAAATGGTGACCATCTCTTCATCCTCTATAGCATGAACCTCGACACGTTCAAGGACGGCGAGCTGCTCCGCATCCCCATCAACATCAACGGCGACGGCACAACGAGGCTCTATTCTGTCCGCTTCGCAGACACGGATGCTGTGAGCTATGCAGGCGCAGACGCTGAAGACATCGTGACGGGAATCAGCAGCCTCACCCCCAGCCTCTCTCCGAGGAGAGGGGAGATATATAATGTCTCTGGTCAGAAGGTGGGCGAAGGTTACAAGGGCATCGTCATTAAGGACGGTCGCAAAGTGCTGAAATAGTCTGCTGCCAAGTCTGTATAGAAACGAACCTGCCCGAAAGGCCTCAAGCGTGACCCTTTCGGGCAGGTTTTTGTATATAAGCGATAATAATTCTTCATTCTTCACTCTTCATTCTTCATTTTTTCGTATCTTGCGCAAACAAGAAACGATACAGCTATGAGTACTGCAACACTGAATGGCTTGCTTGAATATCTCTACGGAACGCTCTCGCCAAGCAGCATGCGCTGGGTAGGGGAGCATCTGATAGAGTACGCCAAGAGAGAAGAATCGGAGGAAACGCTGCAACCTTACACCAAGGAAGAGCTGCTGGAAAGGGCAGAAGAAGGGCGAAGGCAGATTGCCATGGGCAATTACTGTACGATGGAAGAACTTCTTCAAGAACTCGATGAGGATTTTGCCGAAGATAATAGACTCCAATCTGGTACGGCATGAAGATATTCGTCCATGATATAGCGAAGGAGAAAGTTCGCAAAACGGCGAGATACATTCAGGCACGCTTCGGAAAGAATGCTCGCTTGAAATTCCGTCACGAGGTAGCCCATGTCTCCCAGCTTTTGTTGCAGAATCCCAACCTCGGGCCGGCAGAGCCTTACCTTGCTGACGCTCCAGTGATGTACAGAAGCATCGTCGTGAACCGTCTCAACAAAATAATCTATTGGATTAACGATGATGTCATAGAAATCGTTGACTTCTGGGACACGCGACGCGAACCGATGGCCCAGGCAGAGCAAATACAATAACAGTAAATCGTAAATAGTTAAAAATACAAACGCATCATGAACATACTTGAACTGAGCGAACAGGAGATTATCCGAAGGAATAACTTGCAACAGCTGCGCGACTTGGGCATCGACCCTTATCCCGCTGCCGAATACCCCACAAATGCTTTCAGCACGGAGATAAAGGAAAGCTTCGTTGACCTGCCCATTGTCGGCAAAGACGAGGAGGGCAAGGACATCCGCGAGGCTGCCACGCCAGAGAACAGCAGGAAAGTCTGCATCGCTGGCCGCATCATGTCGAAGCGCATCATGGGAAAAGCAGCCTTCGCCGAACTGCAAGACAGCAAGGGCAGGATACAGGTGTATGTCACGAGGGATGCTTTGGCACAGGGCGAGGACACGACGCTCTACAACACCGTCTTCAAGAAACTGCTCGACCTCGGCGACTTCATCGGCATCAAGGGCTACGTGTTCCGCACACAGACAGGAGAGATAAGCGTCCATGCACAGGAACTGACGGTATTGAGCAAGAGCTTGAAGCCGCTGCCCATCGTCAAGACGGATGCCGAGGGCAAGGTCTATGACTCCTTCGACGACCCTGAGCTCCGTTACCGCCAGCGTTACGTCGATCTCGTCGTGAACGAAGGCGTAAAGGACACCTTCCTGAAGCGTGCTACCATCCTCAAGACCATGCGTGCCTTCTTCGACCGTCACGGCTACACAGAAGTGGAAACGCCCACTTTGCAGGCCATCGCAGGCGGCGCAACGGCACGTCCGTTCATCACGCACTTCAATGCCCTGAACATCTCTATGTATATGCGCATCGCCACCGAGCTTTACCTCAAGCGACTCATCGTGGGAGGCTTCGAAGGCGTCTATGAAATCGGCAAGAACTTCCGCAACGAGGGCATGGACAAGAACCACAATCCCGAGTTCACTTGCATGGAGCTGTACGTCTCGTACAAGGACTACAACTGGATGATGTCGTTCACGGAGCAGCTCCTCGAGGAGATCTGCGTCGCTGTCAACGGCAAGCCAGAGACAGAAATAGACGGCAAGGTCATCAGCTTCAAGGCTCCCTTCCGCCGCCTGCCCATCCTCGACGCCATCAAGGAGAAGACGGGCTTCGACTGCGAAGGCAAGACGGAGGACGAGATTCGTGCCTTCTGCAAGGAGAAAGGCATGGAGGTGGACGAGACGATG
>CAJOLC010000088.1 GCA_905235305.1 uncultured Bacteroidaceae bacterium
GAAGAAAGCCGCTCCCGATGAGGCACAAGAGCTGTACGATGCTTGTAAGGCAGCCGCACAGCGTCGCTACAAGACCTACATCCGCAAGACGCAGGAAGATTGGAGCGAGTGATAACAACCGTTACAGCAAAAGCGCTATAACATCATGACAGTAGGGACGCTTCGGCGTCCCTACATTATTTAATTATGTAATGAAGAATTTAGTCACGCTCATATTTGCCATAATGCCCCTCGCCGCAAAGGCGCAGGTGCAGAATATGATTGTCTACAAATGCGATGGCACGACCATCCGCTGCGATGTTGAGACGGTGGACAGCATTGCTTTCAAGGCTGTTCCGAAGTGGAGCAACCGTTCGAGGGAAGCTCAGACCCTACTCTCCTACCTCGAAGAGAATGTCGGGAAAAAGATCCTGACGGGCACTCATGCCTGCGTGAACTACAACATCAACGAAGCCAAATGGGTATATAAGCATACGGGGAAATATCCGGCCATCAACACTTTCGACTTCATTCACGACATCTATTCTTCCCCAGGTGGCTGGATTAACTACTCGAGCAACACTGTCTGGAAGAACTGGTCCAACGCTGGCGGCATCGTCTCGGCAATGTGGCACTGGAATATGCCCAGCAACGACAGCACCGACTGGTCATATACACCAGGTTCCGAACCAAAGCAGACCAGCTTCCGTCCATCGGGAATCTTCTCGCCAAACAGCGATGACTACAAGACGATGATAGCCCGCATCGACCAAATCGCCACATGGCTGAAGTCCACGAAGGCGGCCAATGTCCCCGTCCTATGGCGGCCAATGCACGAAGCTCAAGGCAATTGGACGGAAGAACATCCAGGCACCGACTGGCACAAAGCATGGTTCTGGTGGGGAGCAGACGGGCCGGAAGCATTCGTAGAACTGTGGAGGGTGATGTACGACCGCATGGTGAACTACCACGGCCTTACCAACCTCATCTGGATATTTAACGCCGGAGACTCAAAGCGTTGGTACCCAGGCGATGAATACGTCGATATTGTAGCATACGACTTCTACAATAAGAGCCTCAGCGAAATGCATTGGTGGTACGACTACTTCCACGATAACTACCCAGGCAAGCTCTATGCCATCAGCGAGTTCGGCAATATCCCCAAACTCTCGGAACTGTGGAAAGACGGTCAGTACTGGAGCTTCCTCATACCCTGGTATGACTATAGTCGCACGAACCAGACAAGCGGCGAGGCCTTCAACAGCACAGACCACGGCAACGCCAATATCGATTGGTGGAACGATGCCTTGGAACAGGATTGTGCCATCACTCGCGAAGAGCTGCCATGACTCTCACAAGTTATGCAGAGATAGAAATAGAATAATCTGGAACTTACAAAAATTCCGAAGAAACGAATCAACTTATTTACAGTAAAATAGAAGAGGATTTTAAATTCAGGAACTCTGAGATTGCGAATGAAGCTTTAGAAGTTCTTAAGGAAAATGAAATTGAAATAATAATATCTATTTTACACTCATAACGCACTGAAACGACCATGAAGAAACTCACCAAATGGATGTTTGCCGCCATCCTCATCTGCGGCGCTGTCCTTCTGCTGACGTGTTCCGAGGACAACGACAACATACCTGAACCGAGAGAGGAGACGGAGTATAAGGGCAAGCCACTTGTCATCCTCGACACCGACATCGGGTCTTCCACCGACGACCTCTTCGCCCTTGAGATGCTCTACCGCTACGACCAGGAGGAACGCTGCAAGCTGCTCCTCGGCGTGGTGGTGAACCGTATGGGCGAGGAAAACGCTGCCATCGCGGACGTGATGAACACTTACTTCGGACACGAGGACTTGCCCATCGGACTGGTACGCAACGGCTTGCAGGACCCGAAAGTCTGGATTGACTACAAGGCACTGCCTACCTATACCGACGAAAACGGCGAGTTGATGTTCAGGAGAAACCTGTCGGACTACTCCACGCTTCCCGACGGATGGCAGCTCTACCGACGCCTGCTGGCCTCACAGCCCGACCATTCGGTGAGCATCTGCTCAGTGGGATTCGTCGCCTGCCTGTCGCAACTCCTCACCTCCGAAGGCGATGAGTATTCGAAGCTCAACGGCGTGGAACTCGTCAGGCAGAAGGTGAAGCGCCTGTATATAATGGGAGGCGTGTTCGGCACTTCAGAGGAACCCGACTTCAACTTCCTGCAAGGCATCGACTTCGCCAGCACCTTCTTCGAGCTGTGGCCAAGCGATGTGGACATGGTATTCTCCCCAATGGAAGCAGGCGAAAAGGTGGAATACACGCCGGAACAGGTGATTGCCGACATAGACTGGACGGACATCCACCCCATCAAACAGGTTTATCTGACGTGCAACTGCAACACAGGCCAACGAATGTGGGACCCCATGGCCGTCATCCAAGCAGTGGAGGGCGACAACCTCTTCCCGATGTCTGAAAGAGGCACTGTCACTTT
>CAJOLC010000089.1 GCA_905235305.1 uncultured Bacteroidaceae bacterium
TTCCGAGAGCTTCCACATCTTCTTGCGATTGGCTTCGTGTCCGATGGCACAGAGCGGGCAGTTGCTTGTGTCGTGGAGAGCAGCTTCGGCTGTCTGCTTTTGATAGACTTTACGCTTTGTCGCTTCGTCGAAGATGCGGATGTCCAGCAGCTTCTTATCTGTGCAGCCGCCAAGGATGTACTCGAACACGCCCTTTCGGTTCTTCACGTATGGGTCGGCATAAAGGTCGTGAACCTGCTTCTGCACTTCTTCCGGATTGAATGCCTTGCTGTGGTAAGCCTCATAGAGCCTTCCCCATTCCAAGCCGCGCATCTCGCTTTCCACATCCAGAAAGACGGAGTCTATCCAGTCGATGACGCAGTTGAAGTATGTCTTCATCTCGCTGATGTCAGCCTTGCGACGGTGCTGGCTCATGTAGTCCTTGACGTGTCCCTTGCTCACCCAGTCGAGGGCGCAAGCCAGGTAGTCCTGCCTGTTGACGGCTCCGCTGATGAAGTGGCTCCACTTCTGTACGTTGGCATTCTGCGAGTTGCTGAACTCCTGCTTGGCAAGCGTGACGAACTCGCCGCTGTAGACAGCATTGAGCAGTTCCTGAGGATTGAGCGGCACGCCGGCAATGTTGACAGTCTCGAACCATTTGCGTATCTCGTCCTCCGTGCCTTCGCACTCATAGACAAGGAGCGGTGTGTCGAGGATGCGTTGCTGCAAGTCTTTCGATAGCGACGAGTAGTACTGCGGGATGCCATTGTCGTCGATGATGGCGAGCTTGCCGGTCACGAAGCGTCCCAGGGAAGTGATGCGCTGCTGACCGTCGAGCACCTCGAAGCAGTCGCCATCGGTCTTGTCTTGTTGAAGTAGAAGATGCCAAGAGGATAGCGGTGCAGTGCCGACCTGACGACAGCCACGTCTTTCTTTCCGTCGGCATAGATGTAGTTGCGCTGGTACTCGGGTTGTATGGTCAGCTTGCCCGAGAGGCCATAAAGTCCTTTGCCTTCCAGCTCGTTATAGACAAAGCCATTGCAGACGTCGCCCACGGTGTAGGTCTTGAGTGTTGTTTCCATACATTTATATATTATATATTATTGTTTCTTGCGGATGAGGATTCTAAAATATGGATATTTACCATTCACACACAAATCCTTATCGTCATCACCTTTACGGAATTTTATAATCTCGAACTGCTCGGGACAATACTTGTCAAGGAAAGTAATCGGGACACCCATTACTCCTTCATAATCACTAGGAATGGCATCGGAATAAGGAACATCAATAGCATTGTAATTATCATAATGGTCATAGCCAGCCCTTCCTTTTATCTCCTTGTGTTTGCTGTACTTCAGGTTGTCCTCCATTGTCATCAACTGCAAAGGCTGGTGACGGCGACCGTGTTCTACATTTGTGAACCATACGACACCCGATACGCGAATCATTCCTTCTTGATGGTCACCTGCAACAGCATAATCTTGATAATTAGAAATAAAATGTGCCGCACCGCCTTTGAAACCTTTTCCCAACCATATTTTATTTTCCTTGATAAGAGGGAACACTTCCTTATAAGTTATAGCATTCTGGTGACCAATGATAATGAACTTCTTCTCTGCCTCTACAATCCAAGCCAAGAACTCTCGGAACAAAGAGAACGGCGGGTTGGTTACGATGATGTCTGCCTCGTCCCTGAGAGCTTTGACTTCCGCGCTGCGGAAGTCACCGTCACCTGTCAGGTATTGCCACTCAAGGTCGTCTATGTTGACATGCCCGTCGCCAGATATATCTTCGGTGAGCACAAATATCTTGCCATTGGTTCGGCTCTTGTCTGCATCAAAGAAAGGGCTTTCGGTCTCAAAAAGTGTCGGCTGCCATTCCTTTATCTTCTTTGATTCCACTGCATAGCTTGTGCTTATCAGTTTCTTTAAGCCAAGCCGCTCAAAGTTTTGTGCAAAGTAACGTGTAAAGTTGCTCCATTCGGGGTCGTCACAAGGAAGCAGTACCGTCTTGCCTCGGAATACATCGGGATTGTACTCAAGATAGGCCTCCACTTCACGTTCGATGTCGTGGTACTGCGTGTAGAACTCATCGTTCTTCGCCTCTTTTGCTTTGGATAAGGTTTCTTTTGCCATAGCGATTGATAGTTTTAAGTTTTGGCATCGACTATCAATCGCCTTTGCGCACAAAGAAAGCGTGATACCATCCTTATGCGTTAAGCTGGGGCAAGCCTAGGAATTGGAACCCCATCCCTGTCTAAAAAGAATGCATCACGCCTATAAGCGAATACATTGCTTTATCGACAGGGAAAGAGGGCACACGTTTCCTGTACCCACTATCTCTATTACTTCCGAGCGTTTCTTATTCCAAAAGAGTTTCCTAGGC